>CAXTTS010000029.1:0-22049 GCA_964247265.1 uncultured Sphingomonadaceae bacterium | reverse complement strand
ACGGTGGTGGTGTTCGGCGCCGGCCCGGTCGGCCTGATGGCGGCGAAAAGCGCGTGGCTGTTCGGCGCGGGCCGGGTGATCGTGATCGATCATCTGGAATATCGGCTGGAATTCGCCCGCACCTTCGCCAATGCCGAAGTGTATAGTTTCCGCGAGATGGACGATCCCGTGGTGTTCCTGAAGAAGACGACGGATTCGCTCGGCGCCGACGTGTGCATCGATGCCGTCGGCGGGGATGCGGCGGGCAATGCGCTGCAATGGCTGCTCGGCACGAAGCTGAAGCTGGAGGCGGGCAATGCGATCGCGCTGCATTGGGCGATCAATTCGGTGAAGAAAGGCGGCATCGTCTCGATCGTCGGCGTCTATGGGCCGACCGGGAACATCATCCCGATCGGCAACGTCGTGAACAAGGGCATCACGATCCGCGCCAACCAGGCCTCGGTCAAGCGACTGCTCCCGCGATTGATCGAGCATGTGAAGGAGGGGCGGCTGAACCCGAAGGCGATGATTACCCATCGCGTTCCGCTGTCGGACATCGCCGACGCCTATCATATGTTCTCGGCCAAGCTCGATGGCTGCATCAAGCCCGTGCTCCTTCCGAACGCAGCCTGAGGAAACCGGCATGACCAAGGCACTTGTCGATACGTCCGCGATCCCCGGCTGGGGCATCGATGCCGATCCGGAGAACGACCCGACCTATCCGATGCGCCATGTCGAGGACCAGCAGAGCCGGGGGCTCACCTGGCAACGGCCAGCGCAGCAGCGCACCGATGTGGAGATATTGCAATCGATCGAGCATAATCGCCGCCCTGCCGTGGTCGGCACCTCCACCCCGCCCAGCGGCTTGAGCGGCATGATCCGGCGGATTGCCTTCCGCCGCAGCGAATCCGACTGGTGGCACTGGCTGATGCTGATGGGCGCGGACCGGCTGAACGTGGTCGAGGGCGTGGTGGCCGATCTGGCGCACGGCAAATTCCCGAACATTCCGGCGGAGATGGGCGCACGGGCGGAATGGCGGCACAACAAGGCTGGGCTGGCGAAGAAGGCGGGCGTGGCCCTGATCCTGTCGGTCGGGCTGTTCGCGCTGGTGCGGTCGCGCTCTCGCAACGAAGGGCGCCCGCAACTGGCGGACGACGCCAAGCAGGCGGAGTAGGTCGCGCGGCGTTCCGGCCCACCGCACGGGGCCGGAACGGCGCGGCTTTCGCGCTATTCGCCTTTTCGTTCGGCGGGCGGCGCGTTTCCTTCTTCGCCGACGCGGGTCATCGTCTCCGGATTATAGTTGCTGGGGATCGCGGCACCGCTGACCGGATCCCGCTTCGGCTCGCGATCGAGCGTGTCGGAGGGGCGTCGCGCATCGCCTTCCTTCTGGTGTTCGGTCGAGATGTTCGGATTCGGTTGAGTCTGGGTCGGCTTCGCGTCGTCATGTGCCATGATCTGATCCTCCTCTTGGTCCCGCGCGGAGACTGACAGTCTACAACCCGCATAGGCGCTCGACGATCCGCCGGCCGTGCGGCATCCCATGTTGTCCGTTGCGAAAAGCGGAGATTGCTGATCCACGTTGCGGCGCGCGATCGATCCCGGCAAGATGGAGCGGAGGATGAGCTGGATGCCGGATCGGACTCCCTATACCCCTGCATCCCGGCGGCATAGCTGGCGGAGCATCCGGCTGTGCGCCGCGATCTTGCTCGCGGCCGGCACCGCTCGGGCGCAGGATGCGACAGGTGCCGCCGCACCCGCGACGGGCGACCGCCCCGACATATCGCCGTCGCCGCAGACGGCGGACACGCAGGACCGCCCCGCGCCCGGCCTGCTCGGCGACATGGGCGGCATCCGCCCCTATCTGCGCGACAAGGGCGTGGACGTGACGCTGCGCTACGGATCGGAAAGCGCCTTCAACGCGAGCGGCGGCACGCGGCATCTCTATCGCGAAACCGGCCAGCTTGATTTCGGCATCGCGGCAGACATGGGTCAACTGGCCAATCTGGAGGGCGGCACCTTCCAGTCGACCGTCACGTACCGGCGCGGGCATGATCTGGGGCGGATGCGGCCTTGGGCGTGCTGCAGCAGGTGCAGGAGGTTTATGGCCGCGGCCAGACCTGGCGGCTCACGCAATTCTGGTACGAGCAGGCGCTGGGACGCGCGCGCATCAAGCTGGGCCGCAGTTCGCCGGGCGAGGATTTCGAGGGCTTTTCCTGCGATTTCCAGAACCTCAGCTTCTGCGGCGCGCAGCCGGGCAATCTGGTGGGCGATTACTGGTATAACTGGCCGGTCAGCCAGTGGTCCGCCCGCCTGCGCTACGATGCGGGCGCGGCATTCGCGCAAGTGGGCGCCTATGAGGTGAACCCGCGCAATCTCGATCGCGACTTCTTCTCGTGGCGTGTGCATGGCGCGACGGGCGTGCTGATCCCGGTCGAGCTCGGCTGGGTGGGCCAATCGGGCCGGGCGGGCCATGCCGCCTCCTATCGCGTCGGCGGTTGGTGGAGCAGCGCGCATGGCGACGACGTGCTGCTCGACGTGGATCGCAGGCCGCATGTGCTGACCGGCGCCGCACCATTGCGGCGATCCGGCCGCTATGGCGCGTGGATCGCGGTTCAGCGGCAGCTCTCCGGTCGCGCGGAGAAGGGCAAGGCGGTGTCGGGCCTCAGCATGTTCCTCAACGTCACGCAGGCGGACCGGCGCACGTCGCCGATCGACAATCAGGTCGCCGCCGGGCTGTTCTACAAGGGGCTGCTGCCGGCCTTGCCGGGCGACGTGCTGGGGCTGGGCATCGCGCGGACCAACGTGAACGCGCGATCGGTGCGTGGCTCTCCGGCCACGCCCGGCGGGCTGGACGCCGAATATGCGGCCGAGCTCTATTATTCGCTGCACCCGACGGGCTGGCTGGAACTCAGGCCCAATCTCCAGGGCGTCCACCATCCCGGCGGGCGGCGCCGTGTCGGCGACGTGGCGGTGCTGGGCCTGAAGGCGGCGTTGACGATGTAATCGGTTGCGACCCATGCAGGTTACGGCGGCACGGCATTCGCCCGCACAGGCATGGGATCGCAGAAGGAGAATGCGGTGATGACGGAACGGCAGGCATATCCTTCGAGCGCCGCAGGGCGCGGCAGGCTGTTGTCGTTCGCGGCGATCCTCGTCGGCGTGGCGGGGCTGGCGGCGCTGGCGGGCGGCGTGTGGCTCGCCGCGCTGGGCGGCAGCTATTATTATGCCTGCGCCGGCGCGGCGATGCTTGCGGTCGCGGTGCTGCTGTGGCGCCGTCGGCCGAACGCCCTGCATCTGTTCGCGCTGCTGGTGATCGGCACCCTCATCTGGGCGGTCGCGGAGATCGGCTTCGACTGGTGGCAGCTGGTGCCGCGCGGCGATATCGTGTTCCTGCTCGGGCTGTTGCTGGCGACTCCGTGGATCGCGCGCCGGCTGGCGCCGGGGCGGCGCTGGCGGGATACGAGCGGGCCGCTCGCCGCCTCGCTCCTCGTCGCGGCGCTGATCGGTGTCGCCTCGCTATTCCCCGATCCCGGCAATCAGGATGGAAACCTGCCCGGCGCGCGCGCCGCCGCCCCCGCCACGCAGAACGGCATGCCGGCGGGCGACTGGTTCGCTTATGGCGGTGACTGGCGCGGCACCAAATGGTCGCCACTGGCCCAGATCACCCCGGCCAACGTGAACAATCTTAAGGTGGCGTGGCGGTTCGAGACGGGAGATCGCAAGCGCGCCGGCGATCCGGTGGAGACCACCTACGAACTGACCCCGATCAAGGTGGGCGACACGCTGTATGCCTGCACGCCGCACAATCAGGTGATCGCGCTGGATGCGGAGACCGGACGACAGCGCTGGCGCTTCGATCCGCACATGGCGACGCCTCCGCAGGTCCAGCATCTCACCTGCCGGGGCGTTTCCTATCACGATGCGCGTTGGCCCGGCGCCACCGCCGCGCCCGGCGGCGAATGCGCGCAGCGGATCGTGACCGCGACCAACGATGCGCGGCTGATCGCGCTGGACGCGCATACCGGCGCGCCATGCCGCAGCTTCGGGACGAACGGGCAGGTCGATCTGAAGCCCGCCACGGCCAACTATAATGGCGGCTGGTTCCAGTTCACCTCGGCGCCGCTGGTGACGCGCGGCCTGATCGTGGTCGGCGGCGCGATCTACGACAATGCGGCGATCCACATGCCCTCCGGCGTGATCCGCGCCTTCGACATCGCGACCGGGCGGCTCGTGTGGAACTTCGATCCGGGCAATCCCGAGGACACCGCCCCGCTGCGGCCGGGCTGGCATTACGTCCCCTCCACGCCCAACAGCTGGACCACGGCCGCCGCCGACGAGCAACTCGGCCTGGTGTATCTGCCGATGGGCAATGGCGCGGTCGACCAGTGGGGCGGTGCGCGCAGCCCGGAGACGGAGCGGTTCACCGCCTCGATCCTGGCGCTCGACCTCGCGACCGGGCGGGTCCGCTGGAACTACCAGACCGTCCACCACGATCTGTGGGACATGGACGTGCCCGCCCAGCCGGCACTGGTCGACCTGAACCTGCCCGGCCGCGGCATCGTGCCCGCGCTCGTGCAATCGACCAAGACGGGCAACATCTTCGTGCTCGATCGCCGCACGGGCGTGCCGGTCCACCCCGTCACCGAGCGGCCGGTGCCCGGCGGGCCTGCACCAGGCGACCGGCTTTCGCCCACCCAGCCATATTCGGCGGCATCGTTCATGCCGCAGCAGCGCATCCGTGAGGCGGATATGTGGGGCGCCACGATGTTCGATCAGGTCGCCTGCCGGATCTTCTTCCGCCAGCGCCGCTACGAAGGGCCGTTCACGCCGCCCTCGCTCCAGGGATCGATCGTGTTCCCGGGCAATTTCGGGGTGATGGACTGGGGCGGCATGGCGATCGATCCGGTGCGCCAGATCGCCTTTGCCCACCCCAATTACATGGCCTTCGTCGATCAGTTGATCCCGCAGCCGGATCATGGCGCCAACAAAAGCGTGGGCGGTGCGACCGGCGGTTCGGATCGCGGCGGATCGGACGAGCATGGGCTGAACCCCAATAAGGGCGCGCCGTTCGCGGTGACGCTGAACCCGTTCCTCTCCAAGCTCGGCCTGCCGTGCCAGGCGCCGCCGTGGGGCTATGTGGCGGGCATGGATCTGGTGACGGGCAAGGTCGTCTGGCGGCATCGCAACGGCACGATCCGCGACGAGGCACCGCTGCCGATCCCGATCAAGCTCGGCGTGCCCTCGCTCGGCGGGCCGATCACCACGGCCGGCGGCGTCGCCTTCATGAGCTCGGCGCTCGATTATTATGTCCGCGGCTATGACGTGACGAGCGGGCGAGTGCTGTGGCGCGCGCGGTTGCCGTCGGGCGCGCAGGCGACGCCGATGACCTACCGCTCGCCGTCGTCGGGGCGTCAGTTCGTCGTGGTCGTATCCGGCGGCCACGGTTCGCTCGGCACCCGGCTGGGCGATACGATCATCGCCTATGCGCTGCCGCCGCAGGGCGGTTGAGCGGCGAGGGGCAAGGTCCAGCCCCGGTCAAGAATAGGGCTTGATCTTGATCGATGTTGTACGGTGGCGGATCGCCCTGCGTTAAGCAGGGTGATCGTCGGCCGGTCGCTCGGGCGCTGGCGGCAGAGGCAGCCCCCCGACCCGACGACGGAGCCTATATGCCGAGCCCAACCGCATCGCCGCTGGCGCCGATGATCCGCAAGCTGATGAAGCGTTCCGAGCTGGAGCCGCGCGATATCGCGGCGCTTGAAGCGCTGCCATGCCGCATGATCGCCAGCGATGCTGGTACATATCTGGTCCGCGAGGGGGACAAGCCGAAGGATTGCCTCGTGCTTCTTTCAGGCTTCGTCTATCGCAGCAAGATAACGGGGGAGGGCGCGCGGCAGATATTGGCGGTTCATCTGAGCGGCGATCTGATCGATCTCGAAAGCGGCTTGCTCAACGCAGCCGATTACAGCCTTCAGGCACTTACCTGCATCGAGGGCGCCTATATACCGCACCAGGCATTGCTTGAGGTGGCGGAGGAACATCCCGCGATCGGACGCGCCTTGTGGCGCGAGACGCTGGTGGACGGCGCGATCTATCGTGAGTGGATCCTCAATGTCGGCCGGCGCAACAGCCGCCAGCGCATCTCGCACCTGCTGTGCGAGCTGGCGTTGCGGCAGGAGGCGGCCGGGCTGTGCGACGGGCCGAACTATGCCTGGCCGATGACGCAGGAGCAGATCGGCGATGCCACCGGGCTCACCTCGGTCCACGTCAACCGCACGATCCAGAGCATGCGAAGCGACGGCCTCATCAGCATCACCAATCGATCGGTGACGATCAACGACTGGCACGGGCTGAGCGTGGCGGGCGATTTCCGCCGGGCCTATCTGCACGAGGTCGTTCCCCAAGCCGCGTGAACGGCCTGTACGTAATATCGCCAAGATAAGCGTCGGATCGATCTAAGTCAGTGCGACGATACCGCTCCGGGTAGATGCTGGTACGCAGCTGTGATCGGGGGTTCTGCATGGCAGAGGATCTGGACTGTGACTTCGCGGCCGTCGCCCTGGAGCATCTTGCATTGATCGGCGAGCATACCCAGCTTCGCGAGGCCAAGCTGCATTGCCATTTCGCCAAGCTGTTTCTGGAGCTCGCGCTTGAGGTGCGCCAGCGCCCGCAGCTGATGACCGCGCGGCTCGCCTCGCCCGGATGATGGTCTTCCGCAAAGCCCGTCACGCGAGCCGATCGCCCGCACGAGATCGCCGGCGACGAACGACTCTCACCGCTGCACATCCCGGCAGGCGGCCGATCGGCGAAAAAAGGCTCGTCCTCGACCACAAGAATGATACGGTCGAAGCGAAAGCCGGCCGACAAGTTTCCATTCGCGTCGGCTGCTGACCCGACCACTCGTCCCGACGTGCGAATAGGCTGGTATTTCCTCTATAACATAGATCGATCCCAGGGCGAAACGCGGCCGTTACCGTGGGAGAAGTAAGGAGCCGCAAGATGAACAATCCGCTCGTCCGCAAGCTGGAACATTATACCAGGTTGTCGGAGGACGATCGTCAGGCGCTGGACGTCGCCGCCAGCCAGCGCGTGCGGCGGCGCCGCACGCGAGAGGACATCATCCGGGAGGGGGACAAGCCCGATCACGTCAACCTGATCCTGGAAGGATGGGCCTGCCGCTACAAGATGCTCGCGGACGGACGCAGGCAGATCCTCTCCTTCTTCATCCCGGGAGATATCTGCGATCTTCATGTCTATATCCTGCGCGAGATGGATCATTCTATCGGCGCGCTGACGCCGATCGTCTTTGCCGAGATCGGCCGCGAGGATTTCGAGACGCTGACGGCCGATCGCCCCCGCGTGATGCAATCCTTGTGGTGGGATACGCTCGTCACTGCGGCGGTGCAGCGTGAATGGACCACCGACATCGGCCAGCGCACCGCGCTGGAAAGGATCGCGCACCTGCTGCTCGAACTTTACTACCGGATGAACTCGGTCGGTCTGGCGCAAGGCCTTTCGTGCGAGTTGCCGCTGACCCAGGCGGAAATCGCCGAAGCGATGGGGATGACCCCGGTTCATGCCAATCGGATGCTCCAAGAACTGAGGACGCGCAATCTCATCGAACTGAACAGCAAGCGCCTGTTGATCCGTGATATTGCCGGGCTGGAAATAGTGGCGCAGTTCAGTTCGCGGTATCTGCATATGCGTAGGGATGGATCGCATCTCGATGCGAATGCGTAGTGCCGGGAAAGTGATTTTGCGTGATGACCTATGGCGGATGATTATGAGGGTCCGATCCGTTCGCTAGCGGACATGCCGGTTGCGCCCGAACTCGCCCGCCGCGCAACGCGCGCGCCGGATTACGCAAGCGAGGCCCGTGGCTTGCGGGAACTTGCCGGCGAATTGGCGCTGCGGCCGGGGACCGCGCTCCAGAAGCTGGCGGATGCGATCATGTCGCTATGCGGTGCGGACTCGGCCGGGATCAGCATCGCGCCGGCGCATGGTGCCGATCGGCGCTTCCACTGGCCGGCGGTGAGCGGGGAATGGGCGGTCGCGCCCGCCATGCCCACCGACGCCACCCTTTTCGCGCCGGAGATCGGCCGCGACATGCCGCTGCTGTTCGATCGTCCCGATCGCTTCTTCCCGGCGGCGGCACGCGTGCATGACATGCTGCTGCTCCCCGTTACGCTGGACGAGGGGCGGGTTGGCGGCCTGTGGGCGGTGGCGCACCACCCGGGCCGACGGTTCGATCGGGAGGATGCGCGCCTGCTTGGCGGCCTGACAGGCTTCGCCGCCGTCGCCTGCCGGCTCGGCGCCACGCGGAACGAGGCCGGTCGCGCCACCCGCCTCGCAGGCGTCGCACAGGATATCACCGCCCGGCGCGGTGCCGAGGACCGCATACGCGAAGGCGAGCAGCGTTTCCGGATGTTGAGCGAGGGGCTGCCCCAAATCGTGTGGCGCGCCGGCGATCATGGCTGGTGGACCCGGGGCAGCCCGCAATGGTGCATGTTCACCGGCCAGTCCGAACCGGACAGCCACGGCTGGGGCTGGATCGAAATGATCCACCCCGACGATCGCGCCGTGGCGCGCGCGGCCTGGGAGCGCGCCCGATCTACCGACAGCTTCGAGGCCGACTACCGGGTCTACCACGCGGCCGACGACCGCTATCGCTGGTTCACCACGCGGGCGGCTGCGGTACGGGACGAGCATGGCCGGTTGGTGGAGTGGCTCGGCACATCCACCGATGTGGACGACCTGCGCCGCCTGCAGGCGCATCAGGAGCGTCTGCTCGGCGAGTTGCAGCATCGCGTGCGCAACAGCCTGGCGGTGATCCGCTCGATCGCCCGCCGCACCGCCGCCGCGAGCGAGACGGTCGAGGATTTCAGCCTGCACCTCGACGGCCGTCTCGCCTCCTTCGCGCGCACGCAGACGGCGGCGACGCGCTTCCCCACCCTGGGCCTCGACCTGCGGATGATCGTCAGCGACGAACTGCTCGCCCATCTCGCCCGCGAAGGCGAGCAGGCGCATATCAGCGGGCCGGTGGTGAGGCTCCAGCCGAAGGCGGCCGAGACCCTGGCCCTGGCCTTTCACGAACTGGCGACGAATGCCGTGAAGTTCGGCGCATTGTCGGTGCCCGATGGCGCGATCCGGCTGTCATGGCGGATCGCGCCGGATGGCGACGGCCTCGAACGGCTGACGATCCTGTGGGACGAGTCCCGGCCCGGCCCGCCGCTCGCGCGGCCCGAGCATCGCGGTTTCGGCACCGAGCTGATCGCGGTCAGCCTGAAATATGAGCTGGAGGCGGAGACCGCCTTACAGTTCCGGCCGGGCGGCCTGTTGTGCACGATCAGCCTGCCGCCGGCCAAGACCATCGTCGGGCCGAACGATGTTTCCACCCTCGCTCCGTAGCATGGCCGGCGGGCGCATCACGCCTGCCGGGTGAAGATCGCCGAGATCAGGGCGATCCGATCGACATCGCCATATTGCGGCTTCTCCAGTTCCTCGCCGAACACGTCCGGGTCCGTCTCGCGGTAGCGCATCGTGCAGCCGCGATCCGATGCGGCTTCGATCAGTCGCGCCTTCAGCCCGTCCCGTCCATCGACGATCGCGCTGCCGGTATAGAGGATCAGCCGCCCCCCCGGCGACAGCCGCTCCAGCGCGGCGAGCGTCAGATCGAACGGCAGCTGCGCGCCGTGCATCCCGCCGCCGTCGCGATAGGCCCTGCTGCTGTCGTCCATCAGATAGGGCGGGTTGAGCAAGGCGAGGTCGAACGTGCCGGCAACCTCGTCCAGCGCGCTCGTCTCGACCGCATCGATCGCAAAGTCGTTGGCGGCGGCATTCACCCGCGCCAGCCGGATCGCGTGGGCGTTCACGTCGGTCGCGACGATCGTGGCGGTCGGGCAGAAGGATGCCGCTGTCACCGCGCCGACGCCCGCGCCGACACCGATATCGACGATGCGCGCGTCGGGCGGGACCGGCTGCGTCGTCAGTTCATCGGCGATCAGATTGGCGAAGCGGTAGCTGTCCGGCCCGAGGAACACGGCATCCGCGCCCGAGGTGGGGTAGGCCGAATGCCAGTAGAGCCGGTCGCAGACGGTGGAAAGGCGGAGCCTGCTGCGGAGAAGCGGCGATTGCTCGTCCAGCATCCCGGCGGCGCGCAGGCCCTGCTCCACGTCGCTGCCGATCGCGCCGCTGGCGAAGGGCATGCTCCAGCCCAGCACATCCGTCAGCGACCGCGCCGCCCGCTTGCCTTGCCGCAGGAGGAAACGGCGATGCGTGTCGGGCGTTGGAGTGACGAAGTGGTAGCCGGCCTGCCCGAGTTTTGCGGACAGAGCGAGGAGGGCGTCGTCACGGTCATCGAAGTCGGGCATGCGGTCTCCATTCAAACGGCGTGCATAGCGGCGGGCGGCAAAGCTGTCGTTCGCCGATGCAGGCGCGCCGACCTATCCCCGCCGGAAGGATCATGATGCAGCGCACCGGATCGAGCGCGACGCCGGTAAGCGCGACGCCGCGCGTGGCCGCTGTGCGGATCGGCACGGCGGGATGGTCCATCCCCACGCGTCATGCGGCCGAGATCCCGGGCGAGGGATCGCATCTCGAGCGTTATGGCCGGATGTTCGGCGCGGTGGAGATCAACTCGAGCTTCCATCGCCCACACCGGCGCACCACCTATGAGCGATGGGCGGCTGCGGTGCCGGCGGCGTTCCGTTTCGCGGTGAAGCTGCCGCGCACCATCACGCATGAGCGCACGCTGCTGGACTGCGACGATCTGGTCGCCCGCTTCGCCGAAGAAACCGATGGTCTTGGCGAGAAGCGGGGGCCGGTGCTGGTCCAGCTGCCGCCGAGCCTTGCCTTCGATAAAGCGGTCGCGGCGCCGTTCTTCACGATGCTGGCTGCCGCCGTGCCTGGACCCATCGTGTGCGAGCCGCGCCACGCCAGCTGGTTCGAGGAGGAGGCGGACGGCTGCCTCACAAGGCTGGCGGTGGCGCGGGTCGCGGCCGATCCCGCCCGCGTGGGCGACGCCGGCGCACCCGGCGGCTGGCGCGGCATCGCTTATTTCAGGATGCACGGAAGGCCGCGCATCTACCGCTCCGATTATGGCGATCGCGTCGACGAGCATGCGGGAACCGTCGGCGCACTGCTGGCGGCCGGAGTGGAGACATGGTTCATCTACGACAATACCGCATCCGGCGCCGCCACCGGCGATGCGCTGCGGCTGGCACGGGGATGCGACGCCGCCCTCAGCGCAAGCGATCGGTGACGGGGGCATAGTCGTGGCGGATCATTCGGCGGGGATGACGGGATATCCCGACCGAACTATATCCGCCGCACGGCCGATCAGATGCAGGTCGTCCGACACGGCAAGGGTTTCCAGGGTCCAGTTGCAGCCGACCCATTCGCGATGCAGCGTCACCGCGCGCAGCGACGAGGACCAATAGCCGGGCTCGCGCGGCGCCGACCCGTCGAGGATGGCCACGATCCTGTCCCTCACCAACTCGCTGCGGCGCGAGCCGGCGCGGACCACGCCGCTGCGTTCCGGCCACGGATCATGCTTCATGACGTCGCGTCCTTGTTCAGGAGGCTGCCGATCGGCCTGTGGCCGGGCGGCGCCTCATCTTTCCTGGCGGTGCAGGCTCCGCTGCTGGACCGGGGCGGAGCGCACCGGCGCTGCTGCCGGCGTGGCATCCGACGACAGGCCGGCCGCCTTGAGCCGCGCGAAGGTGGAGAGCGCCTGACCGACCACCTGATCCATATTATAATAACGATAGGTCGCCAGCCGGCCGACGAAAATCACGTCGGGCGTGCCGAGCGCGAGCGCCTCGTACCGTTTGAACAATTCCTGATTTTCCGGGCGGGGGATCGGGTAATAGGGATCGCCCTCGGCACGGGGATGCTCGTAGGTGATGCTGGTCTTGCCGGACTTCTGCCCGGTGAGATATTTATACTCGGTGATCCGTGTATAGGGCACCGCCTCGTCCGGATAGTTCATCACCGCGACCGGCTGGAACCACTCGCAATCCTTCGTCTCATGCTGAAACTCCAGCGAGCGATAGGGCAGCCTGCCGTAGCGGTGGCCGAAATATTCGTCGATCGGCCCGGTGAACACCAGCCGGTCGAAGTCGATCGAGGCGCGCACGTCGGCGAAATCAGTGGAGAGCATGATGTCGATGTTCGGGTGCGCCAGCATCTTCTCGAACATCGCGGTATAGCCGTGGAGCGGCATCGCCTGGAAGGTATCGGTGAAGTAGCGATCGTCGGTATCGGTCCGCGTCGGCACGCGCGCCGTCACCGATCTGTCCAGCTCGGACGGGTCCATGCCCCATTGCTTGCGGGTATAGCCCCGGAAGAAGGTCTCGTAGAGTTCGCGGCCCACCTTCGAGACGACCACGTCGGCCGAGGTGACGATCGGCTCGACCGGCTCCGCGCGGGTCGCGAGGAAAGCCTCGGCCTCGGCCTCGGTTTCCAGCGAAAGATCGTAGAGCCGGTTCAGCGTGGTGCGGTTGATCGGCATCGGCACCTGGCGGCCGTTCACCTCGGCCAGCACGCGATGCTCATAGGGGCGCCACTCGGTGAAGCGGGACAGATAGGTCGCGACGGCATCGCTGTTGGTGTGGAAGATGTGCGGCCCGTAGCGATGCACCAGGATTCCAGCGGCATCGTGATGATCGAAGGCGTTGCCGCCGATATGATCGCGGCGATCGATCACCAGCACGCGCTGGCCGCCCTCCGCCGCCAGCCGCTCGGCCATCACCGATCCGGCGAAGCCCGCGCCGACCACGAGATAGTCATAATGCGGCCGGGCGGGGCGGGCGGGTGCCACCGCCACGCCGCCGGCTTCCGCCATCAGCGCGAGCATCCGCTCCGCCACGCCGGCCCAGGAGAGATCGGCCAGCGCCACATCCACTTCCTTGCGCCAGGCCGCATCGGCATCACGCGGCAGCGCCAAGGCGCGTTCGCACGCGGCGACGAACGCGTCGCTGCCCGCCGCGATCTCCACGCCGGCGAGTTCGCCATAGTGCCGCGCCACGTCGACGATGGCGGTGGAGACGACCGGCAGCCCGGCGGCGAGATATTCCGGCGTCTTGGTCGGGCTGATGAAGCGGGTGGATTCGTTCAGCGCGAACGGCATCAGCGCGACATCCCAGCCGGCGGCGTAGACCGGCAGATCGGCATAATCCTTCGATCCGAGATAGGCTATGTTCGGCCGCACCGGCAGGGATGCGGGATCGATCTTCACCACCGGGCCGAGGATGACGATGCTCCAGTCCGGTCGCGCATCGGCCAGCGCGGCCAGCAAGGCGAGGTCCATCCGCTCGTCGATCACGCCGTAAAAGCCCAGCCGGGGCCGGGCGAGGCCGGCCTGATCGGCGGGATCGTCGCAGCCGGCGCGGGCGCGGGCGAAATGCGCGCGATCGACGCTGGACGGGAAGGGATAGACCGCATCGTGAAAGCGGCGCTTCGCCTCGTACAGGCTGTGCCCGCCGGTGAACACCAGATCGGCGAGAGCGAATAGCTCCTGCTCCAGTTCGACCAGCCCGGCAGGCGCGAAGCGGAAGTTGGCGAGTTCGTCCATGCAGTCGTAAACCGTGCAGGCGGCATCGAGCGTGCGGGAGAATGGCAGCATCAGCGGGGTATAATACCAGCGGATGATCGGCATGCTGATCCCGGCCGAATATTCGCTCAGCAGGTTGGCCAGCGCAGTGTCGCGCCGACTGTCATCATAGTCCGACGGTATCTGCGGCGTCACTATCGTAACCTGCCCGTCCGATTTGACCCGCAACGAGGCGTTACTACCCGGAGCGCCGAGTTGCGGCTCCTCCCAGAAAACAACATTCATCGTGGCGGCGAATTGCGTCATGAGATGTTGCGGTCGCTGGAATACGAAATCCCAACGCAGATGGGAAAAGCAGAACAGGGTCACTGAAGAACGCGGCGCCAAAACGGCAGCTGTTTCGTTCAGGGTGGCTGCGAGTTTCCGCAAGTCGAACTCCCTAACTAAAGTTTACTTGGAGACGACATAAGCCGACCAACCATGTGCTGTTGCTAGCACAGGCTTTTCAGGCAAACCTTGATGTATATCATCGTGCTCCCGCGATGTTTCCTCTAATCAGCGATTTACCCTGTGGCTGGCGGGTCACGCATCCCTCGGGGGTCGACTGATATGAAGACAGGTCCAAGCACGTCCATGCCCCCGCTGGAGCTGTGGGGCGGGCACGAATGCACGGTGAACCGGGTGGACGACCGCTTCCACGACCAGACGATGCGGGCCGGCCACGATGTCCGCGCGGACGATCTCGCACGATTCGCAGGTCTCGGCATCCGCCGGCTGCGCTATCCGGTGCTGTGGGAAAATGTTTCGCCCGACCGGCCCGACATGCGCGATTTCACCCGCAGCGACGAACGTCTGGGCCTGATCCGCGATCTCGGCATGAGCCCGATCGTCGGCCTGATCCATCATGGCAGCGGGCCGGCCTACACCGATCTGCTCTCGGCCGATTTCGCCAGCGGGCTGGCGGCGCATGCGCTGGCGACGGCGCGGCGCTATCCGTGGGTGACGGACTGGACCCCGGTCAACGAGCCGCTGACGACCGCGCGGTTCGCCGCGCTCTACGGCCACTGGTATCCGCACGCCCGTGACGAAACGCTGTTCTGGCGCGCTTTCCTGAACCAGATCGATGCCGTGCGCCTGTCGATGGCGGCGATCCGCTCGGTCATCCCCGATGCCCGGCTGGTCCAGACCGAGGATCTCGGCTTCACCTATGCGACCGATGCGCTGGAGGGGCAGGCGGCGTTCGGCAATCTGCGCCGCTGGGCGACCTGGGACGTGCTGTCCGGCCATCTCGATGCCGGCCATCCGCTGTGGCCGGGCATCGCCGCGGCCGGCCTGGCCGATCGCCTGTATGCGATCGCCGACGCGCCGTGCCCGCCGGACATCATCGGCATCAACCATTATCTGACCAGCGATCGCTTTCTCGATCACCGCGTCGCGCTCTATCCCGAGCGATGCCACGGCATGAGCGGCGATGGCATGATCGCCGATGTCGAGGCGATCCGCGCCGTTACGCCCGTGCCCTCCGGCCTTGCGGGCGCGCTGCGGGACAGCTGGCACCGCTACCAGCGGCCGATCGCGGTGACGGAGGTGCATAATGGCTGCACCCGCGAGGAACAGATGCGCTGGGTGCTTGAGGCCTGGCAGACGGCGCAGGCATTGCGCGGTGAGGGGATCGACGTCCGCGCCGTCACCGCCTGGAGCCTGCTCGGCGCGTTCGACTGGAACAGCCTGCTGACCCGCAACGACAATGCCTATGAATGCGGCGTGTTCGACGTGCGCGTCGACCCTCCGCGCGAGACGGCGGTGGCGCCGCTGCTGCGCGAGCTTGCCGCCGGCACGCCGCCGACCCATCCGGTGCTGGGGCAGGCGGGCTGGTGGCGGCGCGACAGCAGGTTACTCCATCCGCCGCACGCGATCGATGGACCGCGCCATGTTCCGGCGCCCGCCTCCCGATCGCGGCCGATCCTCATCACCGGCGCCACCGGCACGCTGGGCCGGGCCTTCGCCACCGCCTGCGAGTTGCGTAACATCCCCTATCTGCTCACCGACCGCGCGCGCATGTCGCTGGACAAGCCCGCATCAATCGCGCGGCTGCTCGATGAGGTGCGGCCCTGGGCGGTCGTCAACACGGCCGGCTGGGTGCGGGTGGATGAGGCCGAGCTTCATCCCGACCAGTGCCTCAGCGTCAATCGCGACGGCAGCGTCGCGCTGGGCCAAGCCTGCACGGAACGCGGCATCCGCTACGCCACCTTCTCCAGCGATCTGGTGTTCGACGGATTGAACGACCTATCCTATGTCGAGACCGACAAATCCGCGCCGCTGAACGTCTATGGCCGCAGCAAGGCGGAAGCGGACGACGCGTTGCTGGCGCTCGGCGGTCCGATCCTGATCGTGCGGACGGCAGCCTTCTTTTCGCAGCACGACCGGCACAATTTCGCGGTGCATGTCCTTGAAAACCTGCGCGCCCGGCGGCCGTTCGCGGCGGCGACGGATTGCGCCATGTCGCCGACCTATGTGCCCGATCTCGTCCGCAACACGCTCGATCTCGTCATCGATGGCGCGACCGGCATCTGGCATCTGGTGAACAATGGCAGCGCGACATGGTATGAGTTCGGCAGGCTGATCGCCCGCGCATCGGCGCTGGACCCGGCGCTGATCGAAGGATTGCCGGCCGGTGCGATGGGCTGGCGCGCGGTGCGGCCGGCGCGGGTGCCGATGCGCAGCCTGAACGGATCGATCATGCCCGATCTGGACCATGCGATCCACCGCTTCTCCGCAGGGATGAACCCATGAACGACAATCGCCCCGACACGGACGCACCGGCCGGCTGGGACAAGTTCGACGGCCATCCCGGCTTCGAACGGCTGCTGCCGGTCGAAATCTGCGTCGGCAGCTGCTGGACCAAGCCGGCCGAGATATTCCACGGCCGCTTCATCGCGTTGCCGCGCCTCGGCGAGCTGGTGGAGATACCGCAGCGCGGCGTCTATCGCACGCAGGAGATCAGGCATGTCACCGCGACCCCGGCCGGCGCGCGCCCGCTGATCCGGATGCTCGTGACGGAACACACCCCGTCCGCGCCCGAGCAGCGCCCCGGTGGCGCGTCGGCCTAACGCGGGCGTTTTTCGACGAACAGGTAATCGGGGCTGAACTCCGCGATCTGGCGCAGGCGGGCGACATTCTCCAGCTGCACCCGGCGACGCTGGAAGGTCACGGCGCCCTCCGCCTTCAATGCGCCAAGCACGCGGTTGAGGTGGACGGGCGTCATTCCCAGGCACTCCGCCAGATCCTGCTGGGTCAGCGGCAGCGAAAAGCCTTCCTCATCCGCCAGCCCCACCACGGCGAGCCGGACGTGCAGCTCGCACAGCAGATGGGCGAGCCGTGCGATCGCCGTCCGGCGGCCGAGCGACAAGACCCACTCGCGATGAATCGCGGCATCCAGCGTGGTCGAGAACCACAGCAGGCGGGTGAGGTGGGGATGTTCCTCGGTGATGCGCAGGATGCGCTCGTGCGGCACGATCGCGATGCGGCTCGGCACCAGCGCCAAGACGTTGTGATCGAGCTTCTTCAGCGGGAAGCTGTGCAGGTCGACGAAATCGCCCGGCACATGCAGTTCGCTGATCTGCCGCTCGCCATTGGCGAGATCCTTGTAGCGACACATCAACCCTTCGATCAGCAGGTTGCATTCGGTCAGCTCGACATCTGCGCGGACGGCGATCTCGTCGGTGCCGAGCGCGCGGACATGGCTGATCGAGTCGCGCAGGATCTGCTCTTCGGCGGCACTCACGTCATCCCGCGCGCGCAGCTTCAGCAGCATCTGTTCGATCATCCGGCGGCCCCCCATGAGCGTCCACAAACCCAGGCGGGACGAATATGGCTCCGTTGGCCGCACGACAAGTATCATCGGATCGACGCCGGGCTGCGATCGTCAGCCCAGAGCGGTATCGAGGAACATCATGGCAGGCAGACCTTCATCAGGCGGCCGCCTCCTTGCCGCCGCCGGTCATTCGGGCATGGGTATCCGGAATGATCTCACTCGCGACGACGTGGATCATGGCGCCCGCGGCGAAACCGAGCCCCACGGCAGCACCGGCAGCACACCGAGCGCCGTCGCCGGCCCGGCCGGCTGGCGATGAAGCCGCTCAGGACGATCGGCTGCACCAATCTGGATCATGCTCCTGACTCGGCTTCCGCAGGCCAGGTGACCGTCGGGCTCCGGCGGGGGTGCCGGAGCCCGATCGCTCATTTCGGTGCGACGGCTTCCGCCATTGCCGGCGCGTCGTGGATCGTCTCCGCGCCGCCCATGTCGCCATTGGAGGTGCGTCCTGCACCGGGGCCGGCGCCGAGGTCCGCGCCGGTGGTCGGATCGGCCGAGGGGTTGGACATGGTCCGCGCCGCCAGCTTCTCCAGAGCCGCCATGTCCGCGCTGTCGAGCGCGACCGAAGCCGTGCCGTCGCCGCCGTCGATCGGCATCGTCTGGGTCAGATCGTCGATCCGCACCCACTGGTCGCCCGAATTCCACGAACCCATCGCATCGCCTTCGCCCTGCGACGTATTGACGTAGATGTTCGAGAACTTCTCGATGCCCGGCAGCTTGCCGACCGGGAAGTTGTCCTCGATGGCATAGAGCGCCTTTTCGAACGACTTCTGGTGCGCGACTTCCCGCGTCATCAGGAAACCGAGCGCCTCCTTGATGCCGGGATCGTCGGTGACGTTGATGAGTCGCTCATAGACGATCTTAGCGCGGCTTTCGGCGGCGATATTCGACCGCAGATCCACCGTCGGCTCCGACCGGCTGTCGACATAGGTGCCCGACCAGGGAACGCCCGCGGAATCGATCAGCGACGGGCCGCCGCCGTACAGCAGGGACTCCTTGGCGCTGACGCCGCTGGCGCCGATCGTGCGGTAGAGTTCCGCCTCCTCCATCATGCCTTCGGACAGCTGCGCCTTCAGGCCTTTGTTCAGCATGGCGATGATCGAACCGATCACCTCCAGATGGCTGAGCTCTTCGGTGGCGATGTCGAGAAGCATATCCTTGCGACCCGCATCGTCCTCGCCAAGACCTTGCGTGAAATAGCGCATCGCGGCGGCTAACTCACCATCAGCTCCGCCGAACTGTTCGAGCATCATCGTGGCGAGGCGCGGATTGGGTTCGGCAACCCGCACCGTATATTGCAGGCGTTTATTGTGCATGAACATATACATGCTCCTAGCTGGAGAGACGAATGCCTAACCGTTCGTTACAGCAGGCGTTCCTGATCTTGATGCACGTCAGTCGCTTTCGCCGTTATGCTCGTTTGCGAAAAGCGGCTGTCGGTCAGTGCTTCATGCCGGAGTCCGGCCTATCCGGCTCGGCATAGAGTTTTTTCGTCGCCCGCTCCGACAGGTTCTTGTCGGCGCTGCTGCGCTTCCTGTTCTGAAGCACCGCCCAGAGAAGCGCCAGACCCAGCAGCAGTGGGCCGAGGACCGTCATAACTCCGTAAAAGGACTCCATCGCTCATCTCCGCATTGCGCCTTGAGGGAAATTGCCACCGCAAGCGGCCACTGACCTGAGTTAAAGCCGCACGGATTTAGCGATTACAACGGATCTACTCGCCTTTTGGTCCATCTGTTATTGACGATAAGGCGTAATCATGTCGTTGGACTAATCTAGATAAAGTAATCAAGTGCGGATTGGTCAATCGGATTGATGTATATCAAAGCTGATGCTGCTATCGGAACGATGCCGGAGAGGTGCCGTTCTCCGTCTCCAACCAAGGAGACAGGCGATGGCTCAGAAGGGCGCAGGCGGCAATCCGGGTGCAGTCACCAAGAAAGGCGGCGATGATGCGAGCGGCAGCACCGGCAACGGTCGTGGCGGCGGCAAGGGCGGCGGCGGCAAGACGGGCAAGAAGTAATCGACGGGTCGCGGCCACTCCGGCCGCGCTTACCTGGGAAAATAGGTCCGAACAGATCAGGCAAGGGGCGGGATCGTGGCCGCCCCTTGCGACAGGTCAGCGCGCCGCGCGCCCGAGTACTCGCGCCAGCCGCGCGGAGAAGGCGCGGGGATCGTCGGGCGTCTCGCCATCGGCGATGCGCGCCTCGTCCAGCAGCAGATAGGCGGCGTCGGCGCGAAACGCCTCATCCTCGCCGTCCATCCCGCTCAGCCGCGCGATCAGATCGTGGCGCGGGTTGATCTCCAGCACCGGCTTGGCGGCGGCGGGGAGCTGGCCGGCCCCGGCCAGGATCTTTTCCAGCTGCCGGTCCATGCCATGCTCCGGCGCGACGAGGCACACCGCGCTTTCGGTCAGCCGCTCGGACGCGCGCACGTCGGACACAGCCTCGCCGAGTGTCGCCTTCACGAAATCGATGAAACCGCGCACCTCCTCCGGCGCCTCGGCCGGCGGCGCCTGCCCCTCGGCCAGCGGGATCAGGCCAAGATCGGCCATCCCCTGCGTGATCGACTTGAACGGCTTGCCGTCATGATCGATGCCCGCGGTCGTCCAGAAGCTGTCGACCTGATCGGCCAGCAGCAGCACCTCGATCCCGCGCGCGCGAAACCCTTCCAGCTGCGGCGACGAGGCGAGGCGGTCGAGATCGCTGCCCGTCACATAATAGATCGCCGTCTGATTCTCCTTCAGGCCGGCGACATACTCCTTCAGCGAGCGCCATTCCCCGCCCGAAGCCGTCGTCTTGAAGCGGGCGAGGCCGAGCAGCGTCTCGCGGCGGGCATAATCCTCGTACAGCCCCTCCTTCAGCACCGCGCCGAAATTGTCCCAGATCTTCGCATAGGCTTGCGGATCATTGTTCGACAGCTTCTCCAGCTCGCTCAGCACGCGGTTCGTCACACCCTTCTGGATCGCGGCCAGCACCGGGCTTTCCTGGATCATCTCGCGCGAAAGATTCAGCGGCAGATCGGAGGAGTCCGCCAGACCGCGCACGAAGCGCAGGTAGCGCGGCACGATCTGCGCGTCGTCGGTGATGAACACGCGGCGGACATAGAGCTTCATCCGGCCCGCGCGCTCGGGATCGAACAGGTCGAACGGCTTGGCTGAGGGGACGAACGCCAGCACGGTATATTCGTGGCGACCCTCGGCGCGGTAATGCAGGGTCAGCGCCGGCTCGTCATACTGGCCGGCGGCGCTGCGGTAGAAATCCTGATATTCCTCGGCGGTGATGTCGGCCTTGGGCCGGGTCCACAATGCGGCGCCGTCGGCGATCTGGCGCGGATCGGCATCCGGCTTGTCGCGCAGGTAGAGCGGCACGGGAACATGGCCGGACTGCGCCTTCACCGTCCGCTCGACGGTGTGCGCCTCGGTATAGCCGGCGGCGTCCTCCTTCAGGTGCAGGATCACGCGGGTGCCGCGCGGCGGCGCATCGGCCACGTCCGCCGCAGCGATCGTGTAGGTGCCGAGGCCGTCCGACGCCCAGAGCGCCGCCGTGTCGCCGCCCGCCCGGCGGGAGAACACGTCCACCCTGTCCGCCACCATGAACGCCGAATAGAAGCCGACGCCGAACTGGCCGATCAGCTGGCCGCCCTCCGCCTCCTTGGCCGAGGCGATGCGATCCATGAACGCCTTTGTGCCGGAACGGGCGATGGTGCCCAGCGCTTCCGCCATCTCGGCCTCGTTCATGCCAATGCCATTATCCTCGATCGTCATCCGGCGTGCATCGGGATCGAGGGCCAGGGTGATGCGCGGCTGCGGATCGTCGGCCAGCAGGGCGGGATCGGCGATCCCCTCATAGCGCAGTTTCTCGCACGCATCGGCCGCGTTCGAGATCAGCTCGCGCAGGAACACATCCTTGTCGGAATAGACCGAATGCACCATCAGCTGCAGCAGCTTGGCGACATCCGCCTCGAACGAGCGGGTCTCCGGGGCGACTTCGCCGGTGGCCGGTCCGGTGGCTGCGGTCGTATCTGTCATGGTCGCTCGGGCGCTCCTATATCGGTTCGGCGGGCGAGATGGCCGTGTCTTTTCCGCGTTGCAAGGGCCTTGCACCGCCGCCGGTCAGAAGAACAGCTTGCGGATCGACAGCCGCACCTCGCGCCCGATCGGATCGAGATAATCGGACTGGTAGCTGATCGGCGTCGCCCCGGCGGCATCCCGCACGCCGATACGCTGGTTGGTGAGGTTGTTGACCGACAGGCTGATCCGCATCCCCCGCGCCCAGCCATATTTCACCAATTGCGGCACCTGCCCCAGATTGGCGAACAGCCGCAGATTGGCCGTCGTCAGGCTGGAGAAACGCAGATCGCTGGCAGAGGCGGCGGTGCCGCCCTGCACGGTGGTGCCGCTCTGGTAATTGGCGCTCAGTCGCGCGCCGAGGCCGTTATTGGTGAAGCCGGCCTGCGCTTCGATCCTGTGGCGCGGCTGGCCGCCGGCGGCACCGCTGGGCGCGCCGTTGAGCAGATCGAGCACGGGCACGCCCGGCCGGATCAGCACGTCGTCGCGGAACAGCCAGGTATGATAGACGGCGAATTGCAGCCGCCCGCCGCCGCCCGACCTTCGCAGTGGGCGACGAGCCTCGCCGGCACGTCCGCCTC
>CAXTTS010000028.1:2877-22689 GCA_964247265.1 uncultured Sphingomonadaceae bacterium | reverse complement strand
AGGCGAGCGACACCGAGAAGTGGCTGAACCGCTGGATCTCGAACTATGTCAACGCATCGGAAGGAGCGGGCCAGGAAGCGCGCGCCAAATTCCCGCTGCGCGAGGCAAAGATCGAGGTGAAGGAGGTTCCAGGTGCGCCGGGCTCCTATACCGCCGTCGCACATCTGCGGCCGTGGCTGCAATTCGAGGAATTGACGACCTCGATGCGGCTTGTCGCGCGCATTCCCGCGAAGGAAGGCTGAGGGCGGGTAGGCCAGGCACGGCATGACCGATCTGGCCGACCAGCGGCTCGCCGAGGCGGGCGAACAGACTGCCTTGCCGGTCGCGCCTTTGCCGGCGATCGACACAGCGGCGCCCGAAGCCTCGGCTGCGGGCGCCGTTTTGGATTTGCCGACGATCGACCCGGCGACGCTGGCACGATCCGTGGCGGATCGGCCGGTGGAGCAGCGCCCGCCTGACGACGCGGCAATTGCGGACGCCGACGGCGGAGCGCCGCGCGACCGCCTGATCGCACGCGCCCGGGCCACGCGGATGATCGTGGAGATCGACCGGCTGATCGGCCGTCAGCTGGACGCGGTGCTGCATCATCCGGGCTTCCAGCGGATGGAGGCGCTGTGGCGCGGTGTGTGGTGGCTGATCGAATCCAGCGGCGATGCGGGAGTGAAGGTCCGCATCCTCGACGTGCGCTGGTTCGAGCTGGCGCGCGACATGGAGCGGGCGATCGCGTTCGACCAGACGATCCTGTTCGAGAAGATCTACAGCGGCGAATTCGGCACGCCGGGTGGCGAGCCGTTCGGCATGCTGGTGGTTGATCACGCGCTGTGGCACCGACCGAGCGGGCGCGAGAAGGTGGACGACATCGCTGCCCTCTCCAGCCTGGCGGAGGTGGGGGCGGCCGCCTTTTGCCCGATCGTGCTGGGGGTCGATCCGCGCATGATCGCGCTGGACGGCTATGACGGTATCGACCTGCGGCAGGACATATCCGGGGCGCTGAGCGGCACCGAACATGCCCGCTTCGAGCGGTTGCGCGGCCAGCCCGATACGCGTTTCATCGCCGCCGTGCTGCCGCGCCTGCTCATGCGGCAACCCTATGCGGGGCGCAGCTTTCCGCGCCTTGGCTTCGTCTATGACGAGCAGGTGACGGACGCGACCGACCTGCTGTGGGCGTCTGGCGCGCTCGGGTTGGCGCAGGTGGCGGCGCGGGCGATGCGCGTGCACCGCTGGCCCGCCAACATCCGCGGCGCGATCGCGGATGACGAGGGCGGGGTCGTCTCCGCGCCGACCCGCCTGTTCCTGCCGAGCGACCGGCGCGGCGTGGTGGCGCGCTTCGCCACAGAGAATGCGATTTCCGAGGAGCAGGAGATGGCGCTGAACGCATCCGGCCTGATCTGCCTGCGCCAGCTGCACCTCACCGGCGCGGTGGCTTTCCTCAACCTGCCGACGCTGCATCGCCCGCCCGAATATGACAGCGAGGCCGCGCGGATGAACGCCAAGATGGGCGCGATGCTGAACTACATCATGTGCGTCTGCCGCTTTGCGCATTATATCAAGGTGATGGCGCGCGACTGGGTGGGCAAATATACCGACGCCTATGAATGCCAGCGCCTGCTGCAATCCTGGCTCAACAATTATGTGACCGGCAACGAGGATGCGAGCCCCGAGATGCGGGTGAAGTATCCGCTGCGTCAGGCGCTGGTGGAGGTGTCTGAGGTGGTCGGCAAGCCGGGTGTCTATACGTGCGAGGTGGCGATCCGGCCGCATTACCAGCTGGATCAGATCGCCTCCGAGTTCCGCCTCGTCACCGCGATCGGACGCGAGGGCGGCGCCTGATGTCCGGCCACGGCCCGCTGCTCTCCTCGCTCGACCGGCTGCTCGACGATGCGCCGGACGAGGCGCACGAACGGGCCGAGGATGAGGATGCCGCCATCCACCGGCTGAAGAACGGGCTGCGCCGCGATCTGGAGGGGCTGCTGAACGGCCGGCGTCCCTTCTCCGGCTGGCTCAACCGCCTGCCGGAACTCGGCGAGAGCGTGCTCGGCTTCGGCCTGCCCGATCTGAGCACCGAGGATTTCGGCACGCCGGCGGTCCGCGAGCGCATCCGGCGGATGATCGCCACCTGCATCCGCACGCACGAGACCCGCCTGACCCGGGTGGAGGTGGAGCTGGACGCGGCGGGGCCGACCTCCACCGGCATCCGTTTTCGCATCACCGCGGCGATGCTGGTGGATCAGACGGAGGAGCCGGTGATCTACGACGCGCGGCTGCGGCCGACCGATCGCGCCATCGCCGTGCATCTGGCGCGATGACGGCGGCATGATCGACGATCTGATTCAATATTATCAGCGCGAACTGACCTTCCTGCGCGATTCGGCGGGCGCCTTTGCCGAGGCGCATCCGAAGATCGCCTCGCGCCTGCGGCTGACGCGGGAGGCGGTGGAGGATCCGCATATCGGCCGCATGATCGAGGCCGTGGCCTTCATGAACGCACGCCTGCGCCACAAGATCGACGACGAGTTTCCCGAGCTTTCCGACGCGCTGCTGCTGATGCTGTATCCGCATCTGATCCAGCCGGTGCCCTCCTTCTTCGTCGCCCGGCTGGAGCCTTCGCCGGAACTCGACAAGCCGACGCTGGTGCCCAAGGGCACGATCGTAACGACCGAGCCGGTGAGCGGCGAGCCGTGCCGCTATCGCCTGTGCTGGGATACGGTGCTGCAACCGATCCGCATCGCGGCGGCGGCGATGGGCGGATTGCCGCTGGATGCGCCGGCGCTGGGCCTGGCGCAGGCAAAGGGCGTGCTGCGGCTGAGCCTGGAGGCGGCCAATGCCGAGGTGGATCTCGCCGCGATCGGCCTCGATTCGGTGCGCCTGTTCATCCGCAGCGACGCACGCCGCGCGCAGATCCTGATCGAGCAGCTTGGCGTGAATCTGCTCGGCATCGGCGTCGGCAGCGGGCCGAACGATCCAAAAGCGGTGCTGCTGCCGCCGTCGGCGCTGCGCCTGATGGGGCTGGACAAGGACGAACTGCTGCTGCCGCAGAGCGACGTGGCCTCCACGGCCTTCGCCGCCTTGCAGGAGCATTTCTCCTATCCGCAGAAGCATCTGTTCGTCGAGGTGACGGGCCTCGCCGCGCGCACGCTGACGGTGGACAGTAGCAATATCGACCTGTTCTTCTACTTCGACAAGATCTCGCCGGAGCTGGAGCGGGCGGTGCGGGCGGAGGATTTCGACCTGTTCGCGGTGCCCGCGCTGAACCTGTTCGAGATCGAGGCCGAGCCGATCCAGATCGACCAGACCCGCATCGAATACCGGCTGGTTCCGGATGCCCGTCGCGAGGATGCGCTGGAGGTGCATTCGGTGCGGCAGGTGGTGTTGCAGGATCGCACGGGCGAGCGGCGGGTGGCGCCGCCGCTTTATTCGGTGGATCGCGGCACCGGGCGGTTCGGCAATTTCTTCCATGCGACGACGCGGCGATCCAGCTTCGGGCCGGGTGGGGGCGACGACGTGTTCCTGTCGATCGCCGATCTGGATGGCCGGCTGCTGGCGGACGATGCGACCGTCGCCAGCGCGAGCCTGCTGGTGACCAATCGCGACCTGCCGACGCGCCTGCCGTTCGGCGGCGGGCGGCCGAGCCTGGCGGCGGCAGGGCAGATACCCGGTCTGGCGGGCATCGCCGCGCTGACCAAGCCGACCCCGACGCGGCGCCCGGCGCGGCGTCGCGCGGCGATGTGGCGGCTGATCGGGCAATTGTCGCTGAACCGGATGAGCCTGGTGGGCGGCCCCGCCGGCGCCCAGGCACTGCGCGAGATGCTGGCGCTCTATGACCTGAACGACACGCCGGAGAGCACCCATTTGCGCGAGCGGCTCGTCGGCGTGACGGCGCAACCGGGGGTCGCGCGGATGCGCCTTCGGGGCCATAGCGCGATGTGCGCCGGGATCGACGTGACGCTGGAGGTCGACGACGATCGCCTCTCCGGATCGGGCGCGTTCCTGATGTGCGCGCTGATCGAGCGGTTCCTGGCCGGGGCGTGCGCGCTCAACAGCTTCGTCCGGGTGGCGGTGCGGCTGCGGCGGGAATCGGGTATCTGGGTGAGCTGGACGCCACGCGTCGGCGACCGCGACCTGATATGAGCGCGGCTTGACCAACATCGTCGATCAGCTGCGGCGACGGGTGCGGGCGACGAGCCTGCCGCAAGCCGCCCGACTGATCGAGCAGGCGGCGCGCGCGACGACCGGGCGCCCGCACGATATCGGCGGCGACACGCCGGCGGCGAAGGAGCCGCTGCGCTTCGTCGCGTCCGATCGGATGCTGCTACCGTCCGGCGACCTGGCCGAAGTGGAGCCGAGCGGGCCGGGGCCGGTGCGGGTGGTGGCGAACGTGATGGGGCTGGTCGGCGCGACCCCGGCCCTGCCGCCTTATTATAGCGAGATACAGCTGCAACGGCGGCGGCTGCGCGATCGATCGTTCGCCGGCTTCCTCAATGTGTTCGATCATCGCGCCCTGTCCTTCTTCTACCGCATCTTCCGCAAATATCACTGGCTGCTGGGCTTCGAGCGGGCGGAGGCGGGGAAGCCCGATCCGGTGAGCGACGCGCTGCTCGCCTTCGCCGGACTGCCGACTGCGGCGATGCGCGCGCGCTTGCCGGTCGACGATCATGCGCTGGTCCCGCTCGCCGCGCAGATCGGCGACATAAGGCGCAGCGCCGCGTCGCTGGCGACGGTGCTGCGCCACCTGACCGGACTTCGCCTTCGCGTGGTGGAAGCGGAGGCGACGTGGATGGCGGTGCCGCCCGCCGAACAGACGCAGCTGGGCATGCCGGGTTTCGCCCGCTTCGCGCGGCTGGGCGGGGAAGATGAGGCCGCGATGATCGGCGCGGCCGTGCTGGACGTGCAGCATCATTTCGCGATCGAGATCGAGCCGCTGACCTATGGCGAACTGCTCGATTTCTGTGGCGACGGGCCGCAGCTGCGGATCGTCCGCGAACTATGCCATCTGGTCGCGGGGATCGAGCACCGCCCGGTCGTCAGGCTGATGATCGCGCGGCGCGAGGTGCCTCCGATGCGGCTTGGCGTTTCCGCGACGCCGGCCTTTCTGGGGCGAACGAGCTGGCTGGGCGAACTGGGTGGTACGGACGAGGTCATCGCCGACTGCACCATCCCGATCGGCGTCATCGCAGATCTTGCGATGTCGGCATGAGGCCGGAGTTTGCCGTTGAAGGCCCGGCGAGGCTGCGCTACTCTCCACCGGAGTAGCCGGAAGCAACGACCGATCCGGCGCGAGGGTCAGCAAGATTTGATGCCACTGCCACAAAAGGCGCGGCTTGTCGGATGGCCGACAGGCTATTGGTTGTTGCGGGTTTGTGACGTCAGGACTTGGTTGCAGCGAGGGGGAGTGGCGGGTTGGCCCAGATAGACTTGAAGAGTCTCGTCGGAAAACTAGACGATACCTGCCGGCAGACGCTGGAGAGTGCCGCCGGGCTGGCGCTTTCGCGGACCAACTATAATGTCGAGGTGGAGCATTGGCTGCTGCGGCTGGTCGATCGCCAGACATCCGACATCGCCATCATCCTCAGCCATTTCGAGATCGATGCCGGGCGGTTCGGGCAGGATATCAACCGCCAGATCGATCGCTTCAAGACGGGCAATGGCCGCGCGCCCGCGCTGGCGCCCTCGATCGTCAAGGTCATCCGCGAAGCGTGGCTGCGGGCTTCGCTGGAGGATGATTCGGGTCAGATCCGGTCGGGCCACCTGCTGCTCGCGCTGATCGCCGACGACGATCTGGCGGCCACCGCGCGGGACATGAGCCCGCAATTCGCCAAGCTGCCGGTGGAGACGCTGCGGACGACGATGAAGCAGATCGCCGCCGGCTCGGAGGAGGCGAAGACGGCTTCAGCCGCGCCGTCCGGCGGTTCGGCGGCTACCGGCGGCGGCGGGGCTGCGCCAGCGCGAGGGCAGGATTCGCTGAACAAGTTTACCATCGACCTGACCCAGCAGGCGAAAGACGGAAAGATCGATCCGATTTTCGGCCGCGATCCGGAGGTGCGCCAGATCATCGATATCCTGACGCGCCGGCGGCAGAACAACCCGATCCTGACGGGCGAGGCGGGTGTCGGCAAGACGGCGGTGGTCGAGGGATTCGCCCTGCGCATCGCCCAGGGTGACGTGCCGGAGGCGTTGAAGAACGTGCGGCTGCTGTCGCTCGATCTCGGCCTGTTGCAGGCCGGCGCGGGGATCAAGGGCGAGTTCGAGAACCGGCTGAAGTCGGTGATCGACGAGGTTAAGGCATCGCCGATGCCGATCATCGTGTTCATCGACGAGGCGCACACGCTGATCGGCGCGGGCGGGGCCGAGGGCCAGAACGACGCGGCGAACCTGCTGAAGCCGGCGCTGGCGCGCGGCGAGATGCGGACGGTGGCGGCGACGACCTGGGCCGAATATAAGAAATATTTCGAGAAGGATCCCGCGCTCACCCGCCGCTTTCAGGTGGTGAAGGTGGAGGAGCCGAGCGAGGATCTGGCGACGGCGATGCTGCGCGGACTGGTGCCGGTACTCGAAAAGCACCACAAGGTCCGCATCCTGGGCGAGGCGCTGGAGGCGGCGTCGCAGCTGTCGCACCGCTATATCAGCGGGCGGCAATTGCCGGACAAGGCGATCTCGCTGCTGGATACCGCCTGCGCCCGCGTGGGGATCAGCCAGGCGGCGACCCCGCCGGCGGTAGAGGATCTCGATCGCCAGCTGGGGCTGCTCGCCTCCGAGGTCGCGATGCTGGAGCGCGAGGGGCGATCCGGCGTGGAGGTGACCGAGAAGCTTGCCGAGCGCGAGACGAAGAAGGCCGAGCTGGAGGCCGCGCGGGCGGATGCCGCCGCGCGCTGGCAGGCGGAGCGTGATGCGGTGAAGCATGTCGCCGATGCGCGGGTGGAGATTGACGGGCTGGCCAAGGACTCGCCGGATTACGAGCCGAAGCGCGCGGCGCTGCGCGAGGCGCAGGCCAAGGTAACCAGCCTCCAGGGCCGGACGCCGATGGTGTATGACGTGGTGGACCGCGCCGTGGTGGCCGATGTGCTCGCCGGGTGGACGGGCATTCCGGTCGGCAACATGGTCTCGGACGAGATCAAGGCGGTGCTGGCGGTGCACGAGGCGCTGGGCAAGCGCATCAAGGGTCAGCCTTATGCGCTCGACATCATCGGCCAGACGGTGCGGACGGCGCGCGCCGGCCTCGCCGATCCGCGCAAGCCGCTGGGTGTGTTCATGTTCTGCGGCACCTCCGGTGTCGGCAAGACGGAGACGGCGCTGGCGCTGGCCGAACTGCTCTATGGCGGCGAGCAGAACGTCACAACGATCAACATGAGCGAATTCAAGGAGGAGCATAAGGTCTCCACCCTGGTCGGCGCGGCGCCGGGCTATGTCGGCTATGGCGAGGGCGGCGTGCTGACCGAGGCGGTACGGCGCAAGCCCTATTCGGTGATCCTGCTCGACGAGATGGAGAAGGCGCATCCCGGCGTGCAGGACGTGTTCTACCAGGTGTTCGACAAGGGCATGCTCAAGGACGGGCAGGGCCGCGACATAGATTTCAAGAACACGCTCATCATCATGACCTCGAACGCCGGCACCGATACGATCGAGGAATTGTGCCGCGGCAAGGCGGAACTGCCGAGCCCGGAAGAGCTGGCGACCGAGCTGCGCCCCGACCTGATCGACTATTTCAAGCCGGCCTTCCTCGGCCGGGTGACGATCGTGCCCTTCTTCCCGCTGCCGCCCGAAATCCTGCGCGAGATCGTGACGATCAGCCTGAAACGCATTCGCAAGCGGGTCGTCGGCAACTATGGCGCGAGTTTCGACTGGGACGAGGCGCTGCTCGACAGGATCGTCGCCCGCAGCACCGAGGTGGAAAGCGGCGCGCGCAACATCGAGAACATCCTCAAGCGTGGCCTGCTCGCCGATCTGGCAGAACGCCTGCTTTCTTTGCGGGCCGATGGCACCGAAGTGACCGGCATCACTGTACGGGCCGGGGAAAGTGACGATTACGAGATCGAGCTGGCGTGACGGCCGGTTGCGAGGAGCGGGCTTGGGCGACGGGCCTGCGGTGAAGGACGGTTCGACCGATGGCATCGGGCCAGGCGGCGACTTTGAGGCGAGGAGCATCTCATGGCGATTTATCTGAAGCTGGACCCGATCAAGGGCAGCGTGACCGACAGCAAGTTCAAGGAGCAGATCGAGCTGCAGAGCTTCCAATGGGGCGCGGGCATCGGCGTCGGCAGCGCACGCGGCGGCGACCGCACCACGTCCGAGCCGAGCGTATCCGAGATCACCGCCACCAAGCAGCTCGACAAGTCCTCCGAAGGGCTGTTCAAGCAGCTGCTGATGGGTGAGCCGGTGGCCAAGGGCACGATCTCGTTCACCGCCGCGATCAAGGGCGAGTCGGTCGCCTATGCGGTGCTCGACCTGGAGGACGTCATCATCTCGGGCTACAGCCAGTCCTCCGGCGGTGACTTCCCCTCCGAGTCGATCTCGCTGAACTTCGCGAAGTTCGTCTATTCCTTCTCGGGCCGCGACGACAAGCAGGCGAGCTCGCCGGTGCGCCTGACCTACGATCTCGCTGAGAACAAGGTCGGCTGAGTACGCCGATCGGCACGAAGGCGCCGGCCGGGCACATGCCCGCGCCGGTGCCGTTCGCGCCGGCAGGCGGCCTGACCGGCTATCATCCTCATGGCGGGCGCGCATCTGCTCAATCTCGACATTCTCGCACAGGAGACGGTCGACGATTATTCGCTGCTCCGCTTCGATGGCAGGGAGGCGATTTCCGAGACGTTCGACTATCATCTGGAGCTGTTCGCCGGCACGCGGCCATCGGATCTGGGCGCCTGGATCGGCCAGCTCGTCGAATGGACGGTGACGCTGACCAACGGCGACAGCCGCACCTTTGCCGGGCGCATCTTCGAGACGCGATTTACGCTGGGTGACGGCATGGCGGGCAGCCCCGGCTATCGCATCCAGCTGCGCGTGCGGCCCGCCTATCAGGCGACAGCCTATGCGCGGGCGACGCATGTCGTTCAGGATATGGACGCCAGCGCCATCTTCTCGGCGATGACCGCCGACGTTCCCGGTCTCGTCACCGACATGGGCGCCAGGACGCCGCCGAAACGCGGCTATGCGACACGCTATGACGAGACGGAGCAGGATTTCCTCGGCCGGCTGCTCGCGCAGGACGGCATCTTCTATTATTTCACCTATGATCGCGGGGCCGGCCCGTTCCATCACAAGATGCATCTCGGTGACAGTGCCAGCGCCTATGGCGACGTGCCGGGCGGCGACGAGAGCAGCTTTCGCCCCGGCGCGTCGTCGAGCACGCTGAAACGGCTGTCGCGGGCGCAGCGGGCGTGGCCGGGCAAGGCGGATGTCCACGCCTTCGACGTCAACAAGCTCCACACACCGTGGACGGCGGACACGGCCGGCGCATCAAGCTGGGGCAAGGTGTACGCCCACAGCTACGAGCATATCAGCGGCGAGGCGGCGGCGCAGGCGGATACCGGCGGCCGGGCGACCCTGCACGGTGCCTCCTACAAGCAGGATGCCGAGACCATCGCCGGAGACAGCGACGATCCCGCTTACTTCGCCGGTGGACGCATCACGCTCGACTGGTCGGGTGATGGCGGCGGGCAGCAGGTGGTGCTGACCTCGGTGGTGCATTCGGCCTATGATCCGTGGATGCTGGGCGAGGAAGGGCAGGCGATCTATCGCAACGACTTCACCGCGATGGATGCCGCCACCGCCTTTCGCCCCCCGGTGCCGCTGACCCGCCGGCGCGCCCCGGGGCCGATCCTCGGCCTAATCGCGCTGAAGGGGACGGCCGAGGGCGAGGCCAAGATCGACAACAAATCACGCGTCCCCGTGTCGATCGTGGCGGCGCGGGACTATGCCGGCGCGCTGCCGCCGATTGTGTGGTTGCCGGTGCAGCAGCAATGGGCGGCGGGCACGCACGGCGCGCAATTCTTCCCGCGCATCGGCACGCGGGTGGTGATCGACTTCCTCTACGGCGATCCGGACCTGCCGTTCATCTCCGGCACGATGTACAATCCGGCGCAGCAATATCCGTTCGATCCGGCATCGAAGGCGACGCAGACGGGCTGGCGATCGGTGACGGACAAGAACGGTTCGATCGTCCAGGAAATGTTGTTCGAGGACAAGCCGGGTGCCGAGGAGATCCAGCTGACCACCGACCGCGATTATCGGCGGATGATAAAGAATGACGATTGGGGCACGATCAAGCACGACCAGACGCTGGTCGTGGAAAACGACCAGACCGAGACGGTGAAGCACGACCAGAAACTGACCGTGGAGAATGACCGCACGGTGAAGATCACCGGCGTGCAGGACACGACGATCCAGAAGACGCGCACCGTGACCGTGACGCAGAAGAGCCTGCTGGAATCGAAGAAAGAGATCGAGTTGAAGGTGGGGCTGTCCAGCATCAAGATGACGATGGACAAGATCGTCATCACCGCCCCCCAGATCGAGATCAAGGGCACGGCGACGGTGAAGGTGGAGGGAGGCGCCATGCTGGAGACCAAGGCGCCACTGGCTCAACATAATGCCGGTGCGATGATGATCATCAAGGGCGGCATGGTGATGATAAACTGATGGCGAGCAACCCGCAGACGATCCCGCTGCGCTTTCAGCGGCTGGAGCTGCAACAGCAGGCCGATCTCTCGCCGGTCGGGCTGGCGGCGGTGGCCACCGCGGCAGGACCGCGCGAGTTGATCGCCACGCTCGATGATCCGGCGGCCGCGCGCGACGCGGTGGCCGCGCTGGCGCTGATGCTGCCGCGCCGCCAGGCGGTATGGTGGGCGTGCCTCACCGCGCGGCTGCTGCCCGATGCCGAGCTGGCGCCGGCGGATGTCGCGGCGGTGGAGGCGGCCGAAGCGTGGGTGCAGACGCAATCGGTGGAGGATAGCGACCGTGCCGGCGAGCTGGCCGATCGGTGCGATGCAGGGTCGCCAGCGCGCTGGGCGGCGATGGCGGCCTATTGGAGCGGGCCTTCGATCGCGCCGCGCGGGCAGCAGGCGGTGCCGCCGGCGCCGCATCTCGCCGGTGTGGCGGCGCGCGCCGCCGGCACTTTACTGGTGCATCATCCCGCGATCGCGGGCCGGATCGATCATGGCGACCTGCTTGCGATCGGGATGGACCTGATGCACGGTGATCTCGGTCGTCGCGCGCAGGCGCGCGTGCGCGAGCGGCTGACCACGCGGCCGGTCTGAACGAGAGCAGGACATGTGGACGTTACTGCTTTCCAGGGTGAACGAGCCGGGCGTCTATCTTGACCGCCGCCAGCTGGACGGCGGCGAGCTGCGGGTCGGTCGCAGCGCCGACAAGGCCGACTGGGTGATCGCTGACCCCGAAGGCCATCTTTCGCGGCATCATTGCACGATCGCAGCGATCGGGCTTGATCTGTTCGTGATCGACGTGAGCACCAACGGGGTGGCGCTGAACCATGCCGGCGGTCGGGTCGCGCCGCAGCAGCCGGTGCCGATCCGGGTACGCGACCGGCTGCTGCTCGGCGATCATATCATCGAGGTGGCGACGGAGGGGGCAGGCGCGGGCATCGCCCTGCAACCCGCGCCGCCGCCCTTGCCCGCCGCCGCATCGAGCGGGCTGACCCAGCCGGACATCTGGTTCGACGGCGGTGGTGGAGATGCGATCTGGGGTGTCGGGGCGCCGAGCCAGGAGGTGCACGACTTCCTGGGCAATGCGATGCACAACTTTCTGGCGCCACCGGCGAGTGCCGGCTTCGGCGGGGCGGCCGACCCGTGGGCCGGGCCGATGTCCGACGCGTTCAGCAAGCCGATACTGGCGCCAATGATGCCGGTGGAGAGCGCGTTCAGCATCCCGGAGGATTGGGCCGCGCCACCGGCGTCCGCCGACGCGTCGACCGCTCCGTTCGGCGCGCCGGCTCAGCCATCGGCCGATCCGTTCGGTGGCGGCGTGAGTGCAGACCTGTTCGCGGCGACCGCACGGCCAAGCGCCGATCCCTTCGGTAGCCCATCTGCGGTCGATCCCTTCGCGCCGCCGGGCGAGGCGGCTGCCGATCCCTTCGCCGGCTTTGCCCCCGCCGGCGGCAGCCCCTTCGCCGAGCCCTTGCACGATCCTTTCGCGCCGGCTCCTGGCGCGTTCGCCGGGGGTGGACGCCTTGGCGGGGCGGATCCGTTCGCGCTGCCGGGCACTCCGGCAGCGATCGACCCGTTCGATCTGTCCGCGCCGCTGCCGGCGCCCGATGCCTTTGCCGACGCGGCGCCGGCTGCCCGGCCGCAGGCGTTTGACGATCGCCTGCCGCCGCCGACGATCGACGCCTTCGCCGATTACGCGCCGGCGGCGACGAGCGATCCGCTGGCGGGTTTCGCCGAGACCCCGGCCACGGTTGCGCCCGCTCCGCCGCCGGCGAGCGGATCGGGCGAAGCCGGCTGGGCCGCCTTTTGCGAGGGCGCCGGGCTTACCCCGGAGGAGATGCGCGGCTCGCCCGATGCGATGCGCCGGATGGGGGCGCTGTACCGCCAGGTGGTGCTGGGCCTGACCGACCTGATCCAGGACCGGGCCGCCTTCAAGGACGAGTTCCGCGTCGAGCGGACCCAGCTGAGTTTCGGCAAGAACAACCCATTCAAGCATCTGCCGGCGCTGGAATCGGCCAAGCTGCTGCTCGGCGATCCGCTGCCGGGCTTCATGCCGGCCGACGATGCGGTGCGATCCGCGTTCGAGGATGTGAAGAAGCACCAGCTGGCGATGCTGGCGGGCGTGCAGCATGCGCTGACCGCCGTGTTCGAGCGGCTGGCTCCTGCGGAGATCAAGCGGATCATGAAGAAAGCGGCCGGCGAGAGAAAAGGCCTGCCGTTCGGCCGTGGCGTGAACCCGTGGACGGTGTATCAGACTATATTCGATGCGTTGCGGCTGGATGCCGCGTCCAACGTCAACAGCGTGATGAGCGTGGCGTTTCGCGAGGGCTATGAGGCGTTCCTGAAGAACGCCAAGTCATGAAGGGGCAAGCGTCGGCATGAAAGCGGGGGTGGAGTGACCTGGGAGAATAAGCCTGTCTGGTCCGAAGGTATGTTCCTGCGGCCGCAGCATTTCCAGCAATATGAACGCTTTGCCACCGCCCAGCTCGAGGCGCGGGTGGCGCCGCTGGTGGCGCATGGCTGGGGCATCGCGGCGCTGCGGCTGGACGACGGCCTGCTCAAGACGGGCAAGATCGCGCTGACCCGCTGCACCGGCATATTCGACGACGGCACCCCGTTCCGCGTGCCCGACGAGGCCTCGGCGCCGCTGCCGCTGGAGGTGACGCGCGATCTGCGCGACAGCAAGGTGTATCTGTGCGTGCCGGCGGCGCGGGCGGGCACGGCGGATGTGGCGCTCGACGCAACGGCCCGCGCCGAGACCCGCTTTCTGAGCCACGAGTTCGAGGCGGCGGACGCGGTATATGGCGCGGCATCGCGCGTGCCGCTGAACGTCGGGCGGCTGCAACTGTCGCTACGGCATGAGGGGGAGGGGCTGGACGGATACGCCGCGATCCCGCTCGTCCGCATCATCGAGCGGCGAGCCGACGATTCGGTGGTGCTGGACGAAGGCTTCATCCCCACCGTGCTGGCGACGGCGGCAAGCCCGGCGCTCACCGGCTTCCTCTCCGAGCTGGAGGGGCTGTTGCACCAGCGCGGCGAGGCGATCGCCGGTCGGCTGGGTTCGCCGGGCGCCAAGGGCATCGCCGATACGACCGATTTCATGATGCTGCTGGTGGTGAACCGGGCGGAGGCGATGGTGAAGCATCTCGCCGGGCTGCCGGTTGTTCATCCGGCCGATTTCTACGGCGCGCTGGCGATGCTCTCCGCCGAACTGGCGACGATGACCGCGAGCGACAACCGGCCGACCTTCGCTCCGGTCTATTCGCATCGCGACCTGCGGCTGTGCTTCGATGCGGTGATGCTGGAGCTGCGCCGATCGCTGAACGTGGTGTTCGAGCAGAATGCCGTGGCGATCCCGCTGGAAATGCGGGCCTACGGCATCCGCGTGGGGCAGATCGCCGATCGTTCGCTGTTCACCGGCGCATCCTTCGTGCTGCAGGCGCGCGCGGCGGTGGATACGGAGACGTTGCGGGCCAATCTGCCGCGTCGGGCCAAGCTCGGCTCCGTCGAGCATATCCGCGATCTGGTGATGCGCCAGCTGCCGGGTATCGACATCCACCCGATGCCGGCGGAGCCACGGCAGATACCGTTTCGGGCGAATTCGGTCTATTTCAGCATCAACACCCGCCACGAACAATGGCAGGCGGTGCGTACGTCGGGCGCGGTGGCGCTGCATATCGCAGGGGACATTCCCAATCTCGATCTGGAGATGTGGGCGATCAGGGGGGCGCAAGGATGAGCGACGAGCCCGGCAACCCGAAACCGCCGACGGAGCGCACGATCATCCGGCCGGGGCGGCCGGTCGGTGGCGCCGCGCCGGGCGGCTTTCCCGCTCCGGCGGGCGCCACGCCGGCGGCCGGTGACAGCGAGAAGACGATGATCTCGCCCGGCCGCGCGCCGCCGGGCTTTCCACCCGCCCAGTCGCAGGGTCAGGCGTATGCCCCGCCGCCGCCTTCAAGTGTGGCGAGCGGAGGGCCGGCGCGCATCGATTTTGCCGATGCCGAGCCCGACCTCTACGGGCCGGAGCCGCTGGTGGCGGCGGCCGGCCGCCTCATCCACCTTGCCAGCCGGTTGCGGGTGATGGCGGTGGGGCCGGATCTGCCGCAGCTGCGGCAGCTGGTCATCAAGGAGTTGGAGGCGTTCCGCCCGCGCGCGCAGGCGCTGGGGCTCGACCCCAAGACGGTGCAGCTGGCGCATTACATCCTCTGCGCGTTCATGGACGATGCGGTGATGTCGACGCCGTGGGGGGCGAACAGCCCTTGGTCGCAGCACAGCCTGCTGGCCGCCTATCACAATGATGTGCAGGGCGGCGAACGGCTGTTCGAGTTCGCGGAGCGGATGGAGCAGGATCCGAAACGTGAGCCGCGCCTGATGGAGCTGCTCTACCAGTGCCTGTCGCTGGGGTTCGAGGGGCGCATGGCGGTAGACCCGCGCGGCGCATCGCTGTTGCAGCAGCGGCGTTCGCGGCTGGCGGCGGCGATCGGCGGCATCCACCCCGCGCCTGCGGCCGAGCTGTCGCCGCAATGGCGCGGCACGGCGGCGGCGGCCGGCACGTTCGAGCCGAAGGTGCCGCTGTGGGCAATCCTCGCGGCGCTCGGCATCGTCGCGCTGGTGATCTTCTCGGCGTTGCTGTTCCGCCTGAGCAGCCAGTCGAGCGCGGCGGTCGCGGCGTTGAGCCAGACGGTCGGCACGGCCGCGATCGTGCCGCCGCCGCCGACGCCGGAGACCAAGACGCCGACCTTCGACAAGATGAGCAGCATCCTGGCGCCCGATGTCGCCTCCGGCCGGCTGGCCGTGCTGCGCGAGGGGCAGGAGATCGTGCTGCGGCTGGTCAATCAGGGCCTGTTCGAGAGCGCGCAGGCAGAGCCGTCCTCCAGCTGGGGCGATACGTTCGGCCGGCTGGCGCAGGCGGCGAACCTGACCAAGGGGCCGATCCGCATCGAGGGGCATACCGACAACCAGCAGATCCGGTCGCTGCAATTCCCTTCCAACCTCGATCTCTCGGTCGCACGGGCGAAGGCGGTGGCGGCGAAGCTGAGCGGTGCCGGGCTGGGTGACGCATCGCGGATCACCTCCAGCGGCCTCGGCGATGCGAAGCCGATCGGCGACAATGGCACGCCGGACGGGCGCCGGCAGAACCGGCGGGTGGAGATCCACGTCGCCAATGACGTGGCGTGGCAGTGAGCGAGCGGGGGCGGTAAGATGGCCAAGCTGAAAACCCTCGCCGGCAATCGCTGGTTCTGGCGCATCGTCGGGGCGCTGCTGATCGGCCTGCTGATCTGGTTCGTCGGGCCGCTGATCGCGATCGGCGGATGGAAGCCGCTGGGCTGGTGGCCGGTGACGTTGCTGTTCGCGCTGTTGCCGATCCTGCTCGTCGGCTTTGCCTGGTGGTGGGGCAGGCGCAAGGCGGCCAAAGCGAATGCCGCGCTCGTCGATGCGTTGGCGCCGGCACCGGCGGGCGACCGGCCGGAGCTGGAGGCGAAGCTCGGCGAGGCGCTCGGCATGTTGCGCGCCACCAAATTGGGAAAGCGCGGCGCCTATCTCTACCAGCTGCCCTGGTATGCGATCATCGGCCCCTCGGGCGCGGGCAAGACGACGGCGCTGCTCAACTCCGGTCTGGGCTTCCCCACGGCGGTGGCGGGCGAATATCGTGCGCTGCGGGGCCAGCCGAACACGCCCAATTGCGATTGGTGGTTCACCGACGAGGCGGTGCTGATCGACACCGCTGGCCGCTATGTGACGCAGGATGCCGGATCGCAGGATGCGGAAGGCTGGAAGGGCTTTCTCGACCTGCTGAAGCGGCATCGCCCGTTGCAGCCGCTGAACGGCGTGCTGGTGGCGATCCCCGCGCCGGATTTCGCCGATGCGGGCAAGATGGCCGGTCATGCCGAGCATATCCGCGCGCGGCTGAGCGAGATCGCGACGACGCTGGGGCAGGAACTGCCCGTCTACCTGCTCATCACCAAGGCCGATCTGCTGGCCGGCTTCCGCGAATATTTCGCGCGCAACACCGATGCCGAATCGGATCAGGTGTTCGGATCGACCGCGCCGGGCAACGGGGCTGGCGACGCTGCCGTACTTGAGGGGTTTGACGGGCTGGTGACGAGCGTTTCGGCTCGGGTCGTCGATCGCATGCAGAACGAGGCGCAGCTGCCCCTGCGCGGCCAGATCGCGGCTTTTCCGGCGCAGCTGGCCTCATTGCGGCGGCCGATCGCGGACCTGCTCGCGGCGCTGGGGCAGAAGACGCGCTACGAAGGCGCGGCGCGGGTGCGCGGCGTGTACCTCACCTCCGGCACGCAGACCGGCAATCCGGTGGATCGGATCCTGATGACGGTGGGCGTGCCGCCGACCGCATCCGGCCATGCGGTGGGCAAGGGGCGCAGCTATTTCCTGAAGCGGCTGTTCTCGGACCTGATCTTTCCCGAGCAGGGACTCGCCGGGCGCAACGCGCCGGCCGAGAAGCGGCAGCGGCTGGTCTATGTCGGCGGGCTGGCCGCAGGCGTGGCGGCTCTGGTGGTGGCGATCGGGCTGTGGAGCTGGGGCTATGTGCGCAACGCCGCGCTGATCCGCACCGTCTACGCGACCAACTCGGCCTATTCGGAAGCGGGGGGTACGGCGCGCGGCGGCAGCGCGACGCCGAGCGAGGATCTGGCCGCGCTGGACGTGCTGGGCAACGCCATCGGCCAGATGGGCAAGGCGAGCGATTTCGGTCTCGGCCTCGGCCAGGGCGGGCGGCTCGAGGGCGAACTTCGCGCGATCTATGGCCGCGACCTCGGCCGCCGGCTTACGCCGATGCTGGCCAAGCTGGCGGAAGACCGGATGGCCGCCGACCAGGCATCGCCGGCGGCGCTGTACGACGATCTGAAAAGCTATCTGGTGCTCGGCGGGCGCGGGCCGCTGGTGGGCGAGCATCTGCTGTCATGGGTGCAGCCCGCCTGGGTGGGCCGATCGACCGAAAGCGATGCCGAGGTGCAGGCGGGCGATGTCGCGCGGCACACGCAGGCGCTGCTGGAGGGGGATTTCACCCCCGTCGCCGTGGATGCCGCGCGGATCGAGCAGGCGCGCGGCGTGATCCGCGCGCAGCCGGCGGCGGTGCGCGTCTATGGCCGGCTGAAGAGCGAGGCGATCGCCAAGGGGGGCGCGATGTGGTCCGCCCGCGACAATGCCGGGCCGCAGCCGGAGGTGTTCTTCGCACCCGGCGGTGCGTTCGCACCGGGCGCCGGGGTGCCGGCCCTGTTCACCCGCACCGGCTATGACAAGACGTTCCTGCCGATCCTGGCGAGCGGCCCCGCGCTGCTGAAGGAGGAAAAGTGGGTGGTCGGCGATACCGGCTCCGCTGCCGCCAGCATGGCGCCCGCCGACATGAGCGCCTTGAAGCGCGATCTGGAGCGGCTGTATTTCGACGAGTTCCTGACACGCTGGCGGGCCTATTTCGCGGCCATGCAGCCGAAGCCGGCGACGACGCTGGCCGAGAACATCCAGCGCCTGCGCGACGGCAGCGGGCCGCTTTCGCCGCTGCCGCCGCTGATGCGGGCGATCGCGACCGCCACCGACATGAGCCGCAAGGGGCCGGCACCGGCGCCGCCCGGCGGCCTTGCCGGCAGGCTGCTCAGCGCGACCGGCGGCCCGACGATCGACGATCCACGTGTCAACGTGGAACGCGCCTTCCTGCCGCTGCGCATGTTCGTCGGGATGCAGCCCGGCGGCGGCGCGCCTGCGCCCGGCACGGCCGCGCCGATCGACGGCGTGATGACGGCGATGGGCCAGCTGGCCGACAAGCTCAACGTCGTCTCGGTACTGCCGGGCGGCGGGGCGGAGGGAGCGGGATCGGCCGCCAGCCTGGAGGTGCGCGCGCTCGTCGCGCAGCTGGACCAGAGCGGCGCGACCATGCCGGCGCCGGCCGGCGTCTGGGTGAAGTCGATCGCCAGCGATGCCTCGGTCGCGCTTGGCGGCGCACGCACGGCGCAGGTGGGCGCATCGCTCAGCGCCAATTTCGGCGAGGCGTGCAAGCAGTTGCTGGCGCGATCCTTCCCGCTGCAGCCGGCGGCCCAGCAGGAGATTGCGGTGGCCGATTTCGCCCGCTTCTTCGGGCCGCAGGGCAGCTTCGCCAAGTTCGTCTCGCAGGATCTGAACGGCTATGTCGATACCAGCAAGCCGCAGTGGACGGCGCTGCCCAACGCCGCCGAGATCGGCGTGGCGCAGGCCGACGTGAACGCGTTTCAGGCGGCGCAAAGCGTGACGCGCGCCTTCTTCGCCGCCGATCCGAACCAGCCGCGCCTCGTCTACCAGATCGAGCCGGTGGCGCTGGCGGGCGCCAAGTCCGTGATCCTGCGCGTCGACGGCCAGACGCTGAGCTACGACGGCAAGGCGGCAGTGCCCGCCACGTTCGACTGGCCGGGCGCGGGCGGTGCCAATGTCGAGTTCGCGATCGAGGGCAGCACCGCGCCCGAGGTGCGGACGTGGCCGGGCACCTGGGCCGTGTTCCGCATGATGAAGGCGGCGGCGGTGAAGGTGGCGGGATCGCCGATCACCGGCACCGGCAGCCTGACGCAGGGCGGCGCCCGCTTCGACTTCCGCGTGCGGACGTTCGGCGGGGTCAACCCGTTCGTCGTCGATCCGTTCGCCAAGGTGGCCTGCCCCAGCCGCACCACGACGAAGGCGGCCTGACGAACCGCTTTTCAGCGGACCCTAGTCGGCGCGGCTTCGCGTGCCGGCGGCGCGACGAGCGTGGGTTTCGCGGTGGCACCCTCCTGTGCGACAAGCGGCGCGTTCGAGGGGAAGATGTGATGCGTATCCTGTTCATGGCGGTGGCGGCGGCGGCCATGCTGGCGCCCTCCTGCGGTATGGCCGAGCCGGGGGAGTCGATGGGGCGCGACGCGTTCGCACCGGCGGCCGATCCGCAGGCGGCGGCCTTCGCGGCTTTCCTCGATGGCCTGCGTCCGCGTGCGATGGCGGCCGGGGTGAGCGCGCGGACGCTCGACGCGACGCTGCCGACGCTCGGCCTGCCCGGCACGGGCGCCTTCTGCTTGGAGGTTCACCGTGCAGGCGCAGCCCCATCGGGCACTGACCGGCTGTGGATTGAGCCGCGAGGCGCCACTGCGCTGGCCTGGCGGCTCAGGCCCGGGATTGGGAACTGGCAAGCCCTGGCCAGCGC
>CAXTTS010000028.1:0-2867 GCA_964247265.1 uncultured Sphingomonadaceae bacterium | reverse complement strand
CGACGCGACGCTGCCGACGCTCAGTTTCAATCCGCGCGTGGTGGCGCTCGATCGTTCGCAGCCCGGGGGCAATCCGGCGGCGGGGGCGGGGCCGGCGATGGCGCCTTTCGCACCCTATCGTCGCACCCATGTCGATGCGGACCGGATCGGCCGGGGACGCACCCGCTATCAGGATCTGCGGCCGCGGCTGGCGGCGATCGAGCGGCGGACCGGCGTGCCCGAGGCGATCATGCTCGCCATCTATGGGCATGAGACCGGCTATGGCACCTATACCGGCGACTTCGACCTGCTCCGTTCGCTGGCGAGCCTTGCCTATGAGGGGCGGCGGCGGGAGCTGTTCACCGGCGAGTTCATCGCGACCCTGCTGCTGATCGAGCGCGGCTTTCCCCGCTCCCAGATGAAGGGCAGCTGGGCGGGGGCGACCGGATATCCGCAGTTCCTGCCCAGCCTCTATCTGCGGCTCGGGGTCGATGGCGATGGCGACGGCAAGGCGGATATCTGGCGCAGCGAGCCGGATGCGCTCGCCTCGATCGGCAACTATCTGACGAACGCCGGCTGGCGCCCGAACGTGCCGTGGGGCGTGCCGGTGCGCGTGCCCGCGGAGCTCGATCGCGCCGCGATCCGCCCGCGCCTCGTCTCGCCGCGCTGCCCGCGTGTGTTCGATCGGCAGAGCCGCTGGCAGACGGTCGCGGAATGGCGGCGGCTGGGCGTGCAGCCGGTGGGTACTCCGGTGCCGGCGGAAAGCGAGATGGCCAGCCTGATCGAGCCCGATGGCCCGAACGCCACGGCCTATCTGGTGACGACCAACTATCGGGCGATCCTCGACTATAATTGCTCGAATTTCTATGCCTTGTCGGTCGGGCTGCTGGCCGATGCCGTATCGGAATAGGGCCGCAGGCTGGCTGGCGCTGGCGGCGGCCCTGTCGCTCGCCGGCTGCGGCGGCCCGCCGAATCGTCCGCGCGGAGCGGGGCGGGCGGTATCGGACGAGGCGGTAAAGGTGGGCCGCCCCTATCAGGCGGGTGGCCGCATCTGGGTGCCGGCGGACGATCGCGGCTATGACCGTACCGGGCTCGCCTCCTGGTATGGCGCGGCGCATCGCGGGCTGCCGACCGCCAACGGCGAACGCTTCGATCCCGATGGGATCAGCGCGGCGCACACCACCCTGCCGCTGCCATCCTATGCGGAGGTGACGGCGCTGGCGACGGGCCGCACGATCGTAGTGCGGATCAACGATCGCGGGCCGTTTGCGGGCGGCCGGATCATCGACCTGTCGCAGGGCGCTGCGCGGCGGCTGGGCGTGGAGCGCGAGGGTGTGGCGCGGGTGCGGGTGCGGCGGGTGTACCCCAGCGAGCGTGATCGCGCCGCCCTGCGCTCTGGCCACGCCGTGGCGGCACGGCCCGCCGCCGCTCGCGCGAAATCGGTGGATCTGGTGGCGGGGCCGGGTAGGGCAGAGCCGATCCCGCCTATTCCTTCAGCCATGCCTGCGGTCGTGCTTTCGAAGGTGCCTCCGATCGCTCCGGCTGGGCCGCCGGACGTTGCGCAGGGTTTCGCCCCGCGTGGCGGCGCTCCGGCTTTTCTCGATCTCGGGGGCTTCGACGATCCCGACCGGGCAGATGCCTTCGCCAGCGCGGCGGCCGGGATCGGCCCGGCGGCGGTGGTGGGGGTTGGGGCCGAGTGGCGGGTGCGGATCGGCCCCTACCGCGATGACGATGCGGCACGCTCCGCGCTGGCGCGGGCGGGCGTGGCTGGCTATCACGACGCGCATATCGTCCGTCAGGATCGCCCCGAGTCAGACCGATAACAGGAAGATCGATGAAACCGTCCCGCCTGCTGCTGCCATCCTTCCTCCTCGCACTGGCCGCCCCGGCCATCGCCGCCGCGCCACCCTATGAGACGCCCGCGCCGGTGGCGTTCATGAAGGACCTGTCGTCCGGCGCGATCCTCTATTCCAAGGATGCCGACCGGCGGATGCCGCCGGCCTCGATGGCGAAGATGATGACGGTGTACGTCGCCTTCGATCTGGTGAAACGCGGCGAGCTGAAGCTGGACAAGATGATTACCGTCCGGCCCGAGACGTGGCGCCAGTGGCATGGCCCGGCGGCCGGATCGACGATGTTCCTTTCGCCCGGCGAACAGGTGAGCGTGCAGAACCTGCTGCGCGGCATCGTGACGCTGTCGGGCAACGACGCCTGCGTGGTGCTGGCCGAGGGGATCGCCGGCACCGAGCCCGCCTTCGCCGCGCTGATGAACCAGCAGGCGCAGAAGATCGGGCTGAAGAACTCGCACTTCGGCAATTCGAACGGCTGGCCCGATGGCGGCGCTACCTTCGTCACCGCGCGCGACCTGGCGATGCTGGCCGAGCGGACGATCCAGGATCATCCGCAGCTCTACAAGGCGTTCTACAGCCTGAAGGAGTTCACCTGGGGCAAGACGCTGGGCGCCGGCGCCGACATCACCCAGCAGAATCGCGATCCGCTGCTCGGCCGGGTGCAGGGGGCCGACGGGCTGAAGACCGGCCATACCGACGAGGCGGGCTACGGCTTCACCGGCTCCGCGGAGCAGAGCGGGCGGCGGCTGGTGATGGTGCTGGCCGGGCTGACCTCCGCCAACCAGCGTATCGAGCAGTCGGTGTCGTTCATGGACTGGGGTTTCCGGGCGTGGCAGGCCAAGCCGATCGCGGCGAAGGGCAAACGGGTGCAGACGGCCGAGGTGCAGCAGGGCGATGCGCGCACCGTAGGCCTCGTCGCGCCCCGTGATCTGGCGGTGACGATCCCGGCCGGCACGGCGGGCAACATGCAGGTGAAGGTGGTCTATAACGGCCCGATCAAGGCGCCGATCAAGGCGGGCGACCATATCGCCGATCTGG
>CAXTTS010000027.1:0-22857 GCA_964247265.1 uncultured Sphingomonadaceae bacterium | reverse complement strand
ATCGAGGGGTCCAGCCGCTTGACGTGCTCCAGCAGGCGCAGCGACGCGTAGTAGCGCGCGCCGGGGCGGATGGTGGGATAGAGACGCGGCACTGTCTCGAGATTGTGATTATAGACATCCGGCCGCGCGGCGACGATCGACTCGATCGCGGCATCCGCCTTGTTGCGGAAATCGGGCGTGAGGATCTCGATCGTGGTGGTCGGCGTCGTGCGGCGCAGCGCCTCGATCACGCGGACGAACTGGCTGGCGCCGCCATCGGGCAGATCGTCGCGATCGACCGAGGTGACGACGATATGTTCGAGGCCCAGTTCGGCGGCGGCATCCGCGACATGCTGCGGTTCCTTCAGGTCCACCGCCTTGGGCATCCCGGTCTTCACGTTGCAGAAGGCGCAGGCGCGCGTGCAGGTATCCCCCAGGATCATCACGGTGGCGTGTTTCTTGGTCCAGCACTCGCCGATGTTGGGGCAGGCCGCTTCCTCGCAGACGGTGGCGAGGTTCAGGCGGCGCATCAGCTGCCGGGTTTCGGCGAAGGCGGCACCAGCCGGGGCCTTGACGCGGATCCAGTCCGGCTTGCGCGTGCGCGGCGCCGCGCGGTCGATGAGCGGGTTTGTCATGCCTCATGAAATAGCAATGACGACGCCCGCTTGCCAGCCCTTCGCTTCCCCCGCTACGCACCAGCATCACAGCGGCATCACAGGAGGGCGCATGATCGACTTTCACGAAATGATCGCGGGCTATGGCCGGTTTCGCCGGGGCGACTGGTCCCGCCAGCGCGCGCGGTGGGCCGAACTGGCCGAGGGGCAGGAGCCGAAGGTGATGGTGATCGCCTGTTCGGACAGCCGCGTCGATCCTTCGCAGATATTCGATACGTCGCCGGGCGAGATGTTCGTGGTGCGTAACGTGGCCAATCTGGTGCCCCCGCTCGACCTGACGGGGGGGCATCACGGCGTGTCGGCCGCGCTCGAATTCGCCGTCACCCAGCTGGAGGTGCCGGAGATCGTCGTGATGGGCCACGGCGCGTGCGGCGGCGCGAAGGCGGCGTTGACGCAGGCGTTTCGCGATACCCGCCCCGGCGAGGGCGGCTTCATCGCCGACTGGATCTCGCTGCTCGATGGCGCACGCGACGAGGTTATCGCGGAGCATGGCAGCGAGGGCCCGGCGGCGACCCGCGCGATGGAGGAGGCCGCCGTGCGTGTGAGCCTTGCCAACCTGCGGACATTCCCCGCCATCCGTGCGCGGGAGGAGGCGGGCACGCTGCGCCTGCATGGTGCCCTGTTCGCCATCGACGACGGGATGTTGCACGTCATGGATCCAGCCACGGGCCGCTTCGCGCCGGCAGGGGAATAAGCGGGCCGATGCTGACGAGCACGCGCAACTTCCTGCTGCTTGCCCTGATCGGGATCGCCATCGCGCTGTCGGCCTGGCTCATCAGCGGGGCGATGGCGGCGGCGAGCGATGCCGGGGCCATGCTGCTGGGCGCGATGATCGCCGGTGGGGCGCTGACCGCGTTCAGCCTGGTGCCGCCGGCGTTGCGGCTGCTGCTGCGCGGCTGGGCGCGCGTGGGCATCGGCCCGCGCGAACCCCGCACCGTCGCGCGGCTGACCGACCTGCTGTCGATCGCGGTGTGGGCGCTGTGGATCATTGGCGGCGCGGCCGCATTGCCGCCGGCCTGGGCGCCGCTGCTGGCCAATCTGGGGATGCGCTGAGCCGGCTCGGCGGGAACAGCAGACAAGGCGCATCGTTATCAGGCCGGAACGAGGAGCCCGATCATGTTCACTGCGACGCTTCGACTTGCCCTGATCCTATCATTGGCCGCTGCCGGAGTTCCGGCGCTGGCGCAGCAGCAGACCACGCCGCCCAGCCCTGCAAACCAGGCGGCGAACCTGCGCGAGCAGCCGGTGACGGATGCGCTCAATGCGGCGGTGAAGGGCAATCTCGATACGCAGGCGGCAATCACCGCCGACCAGCAGGCGCAATATGATCTTGATCGTGCCGCCTACCGCGACGCCGCGAAGGCCCGGGTGGCGGAGATGGGGCAGGACATCGCCCGCTCCGACCGCCAGCAGGATGCCTATGCCCGCGCGATGATCGTTTGGCGCCAGCAGACCGCCGAGTGTCAGCGCGGCATCCTCAAATCCTGCAAGAAGCCGACACCGCTGCCGCGCGACTTCTACTGAGCGGCCGACACGCCGTTCCGGTCCTGCCGGAACGGCGCGCGCGTGGGCTATCGCGTCAGCTTCTTGTAGGCCAGCCGCGTCGGGCGATCGGCGGCGTCGCCGAGGCGGCGCTTCTTGTCCTCCTCATAGCTTTCGTAATTGCCTTCGAACCATTCGACATGGCTATCCCCCTCGAAGGCGAGGATGTGGGTGGCCAGACGATCGAGGAAGAAGCGATCGTGGCTGATGACCACGGCGCATCCGGCGAAGCTTTCCAGCGCCTCCTCCAGCGCGCGCAGCGTCTCGACGTCGAGATCGTTGGTCGGCTCGTCGAGCAGCAGCACGTTGCCGCCCTGCCGCAGCATCTTGGCCATGTGGACGCGGTTGCGCTCGCCGCCCGATAGCTGCCCTACCCGCTTCTGCTGGTCGCCGCCCTTGAAGTTGAACGCGCCGACATAGGCGCGCGACGACACGTCATGCTTGCCGAAGGTGAAGCGTTCGAGCCCGTCGGACACCTCCTCCCAGACATTCTTGTTCGCATCGAGATCGTCGCGGCTCTGGTCGACATAGCCCAGGCGCACGGTCGGGCCGACGTCGATCTCGCCCTCGTCGGGCTTGTCCTGCCCGGTGATGAGGCGGAACAGCGAGGTCTTGCCCGCACCGTTCGGCCCGATCACGCCGACGATGCCGCCGGGCGGCAAGGTGAAGCTGAGATCCTCAAACAGCAATTTGTCGCCATAGGCCTTGGTCAGCCCCTTGGCCTCGATCACCTTGCCGCCGAGGCGCTCGGGGATCTGGATCAGGATCTGGTTGGCGCCGGGGCGGCGATCATTCTGCTTCTCGACCAGTTCGTCGAACGCGCGGATACGAGCCTTGGATTTGGTCTGGCGGGCCTTCGGGCTCTGGCGGATCCACTGGAGTTCCTGGTCGATCGCCTTCTTGCGGCCCTCCTCCTCGCGGTCCTCCTGCGCCATGCGCTTGGACTTGGCCTCCAGCCATGCCGAGTAATTGCCCTCGAACGGCAGGCCGCGCCCGCGATCCAGCTCCAGCACCCAGCCGACGACGTTGTCGAGGAAGTAGCGATCGTGGGTGACGAGAATGACGTTGCCCGGATAGGCGATCAGATGCTGTTCGAGCCACTGGACGCTTTCGGCATCGAGGTGGTTGGTCGGCTCGTCGAGCAGCAGGATCTCGGGCTTTTCGAGCAGCAGCTTGCAGAGCGCCACGCGGCGGCGCTCGCCGCCCGACAACTTGGTGACGGGGCTGTCGCCGGGCGGGCAGCGCAACGCCTCCATCGCGATCTCGAGCTGGTTGTCGAGCGTCCAGCCGTCGACCGCATCGATCTTCTCCTGAAGCACACCCATCTCCTCGAGCAGCGCGTCGAAGTCGGTATCGTCCTTGGGATCGCCCATCTCGGCCGAGATCGCGTTGAAGCGGTCCATCATGTCGGCGACGGGGCGAACGCCGTCCATGACGTTCTCCTTCACCGTCTTGCTCTCGTCGAGCTGCGGTTCCTGGCTCAGATAGCCGACGCGGCAGCCCTCGGCGGCCCAGGCCTCGCCGGTATAGTCCTTGTCGTAGCCGGCCATGATCTTCATCAAGGTCGACTTGCCGGCGCCGTTCACGCCGATGATCGCGATCTTCGTGCCCGGCATGAACTGAAGGTGGATGTTGTTGAGCACCGGCTTGGGCGCGCCGGGGAAGGTCTTGGTCAGGCCCTTCATGACAAAGCTGTATTGCACGGCCATCGGCTGTGATCTCCGCGAGCTGAATATGCTGGTGAATTTGGCCCGCCCGTAGCCGAATGTGCGGCGGCAGGCAAATAAGCGCCACGCCGATATGGCGATGCGACGAGATTTGGCTAGGGTAGCGCCATGAAGACACTCGCTTGCGCCATGCCCGCCCTCCTGCTCCTCGCCACACCGATTGGCGCGGCACCTCCGCCGCCCCCTGGCGACGTTGCGTGGGACATCGTCGAGGGGCTGACCACGGAGGTGGGCCAGCGGCTCGCCGGCACCGAGGCGGAGGCGCGCGCGCGAACGTGGGCGGTGAAGACGCTGAAGGGGCTGGGTTTCGCCAATGTGCGGATCGAGCCCTACGACATGCGCGTGTGGGAGCGCGGGGTGGAAACGGCGGAGATCCTGTCCCCCTTTCCGCAAAAGCTGCTGCTGACGGCGCTGGGCAACAGCGCCGCCACGCCGGCGACGGGGCTTTCGGCCGAGGTCGTCGGCTTCGACGGGCTTGAGGCGTTGATGGCGGCGCCGGACGCGAGAGTGCGTGGCAGGATCGTGTTCGTGTGGCACCGGATGGGCCGCACGCAGGACGGATCGAGCTACGGTCCGTTCGGCGACGTGCGGCGCAAGGGGCCGTCGATCGCGGCGCGCAAGGGCGCGGCGGCGATCGTGATCCGCTCGGTCGGCACCGGCGACACGCGGATGCCGCACACCGGCGTGCAGAGCTGGGACAAGGGCGTGACGCCGATCCCCGCCGCGGCGCTTTCCGTGCCCGACGCCGAGCAGTTGGAGCGCATACTCTCGCGCGGCAGGCCGGTGACGATGCGGCTGGTGCTGACGCCGCACGACAGCGGCATCCGCCAGTCCGGCAACGTGATCGCCGAGGTGCCGGGTCGCGACCCCAAGGCGGGGATCGTGCTGGTGGGCGGGCATCTGGACAGCTGGGATCTGGGCACCGGCGCGATCGACGACGGCGCGGGCGTTGCCATCACGACGGCAGCCGCCAAGGCGGTGATGGCGCGCGGCCGGCCGTTGCGGACGATCAGGGTGGTATGGTTCGGCGCGGAGGAGGTCGGCGGCTTCGGCGGCGATGCCTATCGCGACCGCCACAAGGCGGAAAAGCATGTGATGGCGGCCGAATCGGATTTCGGCGCGGACCGGGTGTGGCGCTTCGACACGCGGGTCGGCAACGGCGACACGCCGCTGGTGAAGGCGATCGCCTCGGCGCTCACCCCGCTCGGCATCGCGCGGGGCAATAATGACGGCCATGCCGGCACCGACGTGGAGCCGATCATCTACGCCAACAGCGTGCCTTCGATCAGCCTGCGGCAGGACGGCACGCGCTACTTCGATCTGCACCACACGCCGGACGATACGCTGGACAAGATCGACCGCGCACAGATGGACCAGAACGTGGCCGCATGGGCGACCCTGCTGTCGCTCGTCGCCAACAGCCCCGAGGAACTGACCGCGCCGCCGCCGAAGACCCCGGAGCAATGATCGGGAAGCAGGCGGCCCGGCTGTCGGTCTAGCGCATCTCCGCGATCAGCTCGGCTATCTTGATGAAGCCGAACGCGACGGAACTGTCCGCCACGCCATAGGGGATGAACAGCATGTCGCCATGCTTCAGCGCGCCGCAGGTATAGACGACGTTGGGCACATAGCCCTCACGATCCTCGTTCGCCGCCGAGAGCAGGGGCTGGCTCGTGCGGCCGAGCACCTTCGACGGATCCTTCTTGTCCAGCAGGGCGGCGCCGATCGAATATTTGCGCATCGCGCCGACGCCGTGGGTCAGCACCAGCCAGCCTTCGTCCAGCTCGATCGGCGAGCCGCAATTGCCCATCTGGACCTGTTCCCACGGATAGACCGGGGCAAGCAGCATCTCGCCTTCGCCCCAATTGTCGATCTCCTTGGAGCGGATCAGGAAGACGTTCTCGCCATCCTGCCGGCCGATCATCAGATAGTCGCCGTCGATCTTGCGCGGAAACAGCGCCATGCCCTTGTTGCGCGCGGCCGGCCCGCTCATCGGCGCGAGGACAAAGCTGCGGAAGTCGCGCGTGCGCATCAACTCGGAACGGATGTGGGAGCCGTTATAGGCGGTGTAGGTGCCGATCCACTCGGTCGTGCCATTGTCATGAGTGAACTCGACCAGGCGGAGATCCTCCAGTCCCTTGCTCTGCGCCGCGGTCATCGGGAACAGCACCGTACCTGACAGTGAGCTGTCGCGATGGCGGTGCACCTCTACCGCGCCTTTTGGCAATTCGATCGCGGTATCCGCCGCCGTGGCGAACGGCGGTTCGGGCATCAGCTCGAAATTGGCGCCGGGGCCGACAATGCCCTCGCGGAAGGCGACCGACGAGATGTGTCCCTCGCCCACCGCGCGCAGCGACATCGCGATCCGCACCGCGCCGTTCGAAAGGCCGCTCTGATCGGGCGCCGCCACGATGCTGGGGTTCATCAGCGCGGCGGCGGCATAGCTATATTCGTGGCAGAAGAAGGCGCCGATCAGCTGCTTCTTCTCCTCGCTGATCTGGCTGGCATCCAGCGACAGCGCGGACTCGATCGCGCCGTAGCGGGTCATGAAAACGGCGCGCGTCTGCCAATGCCGCGCCTCGAAATCGCGCAGCACAAGCTCCAGCTCGGCATGGGCGGCGTCCGCGTCCATCTCCAGCACTGCATCGACGATGCGGCGGACGCGGCCTCGCCCGCCCGTCGCCGGGTTGGCCTCGATCGGGATATGAAACGGGCGGACCACGACCCGCGCCGGATCCGCCTGCAGCCGCAGCGGACAATGGATTACGTCAAACACTCGCGCCCCACCCCTTAAAAGCGAGCTTCACCGGTAGCGTACGTCCCCGCCGAGGTCACGCGTCGCACCATCATTTTCCGCCCGCGCGAGCAGTCGGATCATGCCGCAGCAGGCGAACTGGAAGGCGAGCACCGATTCCGCGCCCTGGTTGAGATTGACCCTGTCACTCATCAGGCCATCGAAGCAGCCGCCATCTTCCGGGCTGCCGATCGGCAGGCTGACGTCATTGGCGCCGCGATACCAGCGATAGGCTGTCCACGCCGTTTCCACCCAGCGCTGGTCCCCGGTCGCTTCGAACGCGACCGCGGCCGCGTCGATCGTCGCCCACGCCTCCAGCGGCTGCTGATCGAACGGTAAAGGCTCGGCGAACGGTCGGCCGAAACTGTCGGTGCCGACCGCGCGGAACAGGCGATCGGGGTTCCGCTGCATCCCGTCCAGCCAGTCGAGGCTTTTCAGGCCGGTGGCGAGCATGTTCTTGTCGCCCAGTCGCCGGCCCGCGCGGATCAACGCCTCCGGCAGGCGCGCATTGTCATAGCCCAGCACCGTCTCGAACCAGATCCAGCCCGGCCGCTGCACCGCCTCGATCTCGTGCAGCAGCCGCCGCCCGAACTCGGCGACGAGCGAACGGGCGAGCGGGTGCCCGGGATGCGCGTCGAGCACCGCATCGGCACCGATCAGCGCGAAGGCCAGAGTGCGCGGGCTGACGAGGGCGAGCGCATGGGGCGCGACCTGATCGAACAGGTGCAGCGCCCAGCGCCGCATATCGGCCTTCCGCGCCTCGCTGGCGGTGACGCCGATGGCCCAGAGGGAGCGGCCGAAGCTATCCTCCGACCCTTCGCGCTCCAGCCAGTTGCGGTCGAATGCCATGAAGTTGCGGAAGCGGCCGATCTCGCCATTCCAGGCATGCTGGACGAACGAGGCGTAGATCGTCGCGAGTTCGTTGGCCCGCGCCGCATCCGCCCCTTCGATCATGTGCATCAGCAGAAGCGCGCGGCAATTATCGTCGACGCAATAGCCGTGGTCGCGATCGGGGATCGCGAAGATGGAATGCTGGATGATGCCGCAGCCATCGGTCAGCCGCTCGACCCCGTCCAGCTTGGGCTGGCTGGGGATGTGCTCGTTCCGCTCGGCGGGTTTAAGGCGCACCGGCCGGCGCGTGATCGCCTCCTCGCAGATAGCGATATAGGCGGCGGCAAGGCGGGGCCAGATCATCTCCCGGCCCAACGCATAAGCGCGATCGCGCATCCGCTCCATGCGCGAGCGGTCGTCGAGCAGGCTGTTGATCGCATCGACGAAGGCGCCGCTGTCGCCGAACGGCGCGATGATGCCGACATCGTCGGCGAGCAGCTCGGTCGCATGCCAATAGGGTGTCGAGACGACCGGCTTGCCTAGAGCGACCGCATAAGACAGCGTGCCGGAGGTGATCTGCGCCTCGTTCAGATAGGGCGTCACATAGATATCGGCGGCAGCGAGATAGTCGAGCAGGAGATCCTGTTCGAGGAAGCCATCGATGAAGCGGACATTGTCCGCCACGCCCATATCCTCCGCCAGCGTGCGCAGCCGTTCGCGATAGGCCTCGCCCTCGCGCGCCACGAGGTGCGGGTGGGTGGCGCCCAGCACGACATAAAGCGCCTCCGGGTGCGCCGCCACGATCTGCGGCAGCGCCGTGATGACGGTCTCGATCCCCTTGTTGGGCGAAAGCAGGCCGAAGGTGAGCAGCACATCCCGCCCCTCGAAGCCGAAACGCGGCTTGATCTCCGCCGTGTCGATCAGCGGGCGATCGGGCACGCCGTGCGGCACGACCGCGATCTTTTCCGGGGCGACGCCGTTGACGCGCTCCAGTATCTCGCGGCCCTTCTCGGCCATGACGATCAGCTTGGCGGCGCGGCGGGCAAGGGCGTCAAGGACAGCGCGCTGGCCTGCATTGGGGGATTCCAGCACGGTATGCAGCGTGACGATCACCGGGGCGGACACCCGATCAAGCAGTCGCAACAAGTGCGCGCCGGAATCGCCACCGAAAATGCCATATTCGTGCTGGACGATGACGACATCCGCCCCGCTTGCGTTGATGCGATGGGCTGCGGCGCGATATTCCGCCATATCGTCCTGTGCGATCGAGCAGACCACCGCCGACGGATAAGCGTGTGAGGATCCCGGATCCTGCATGGCATACACATCCACGTCGATGCCCGGGAAGGCCGTGGCGATCGCGACATGCACATCGTAGGTGAAGGTGGCGATGCCGCAGAGACGGGGCGGGTAGTTTCCGATGAGGGCGACACGTTTGACCGCTTGTGGCCTGTCATCAACCATCGAGATATCCTTATGCAGCAAAACGCATCGTGCGAGCCGAGACGTGCGCCCCCTGATGACGAACCACCCGAACCAGTGTGACAGATCAATGATCTAGCCGCCGAATGGTTGCCTATGTTGTTGTGCAACGCAACAAGTCTCGCCGCATCCGGCCGAATCCGGTACATAATCGTTGACGCATGGCCGCGGCCGTTTATGGGAGGCGGCTGGGGGTCGGCATTCGGGCCGCGCCCGTTATGATTTCATGGAGCTGCTCGAATGAAGAAGCTGGGCCTGGTTCTCGCCGCCACCACCCTCCTGGCGCTGGGCGCCTGCAGCAAGACGCCTGCCGAGCAGGCCGTCGACAATGCTGCGGACAACGCCTCGGAAGTGATCGAGAACGCTGCCGATTCGCTTGATGCCGCGGCCGACAACGCCACGAACTCGGCGACCGAAGCTTCGCTGGAGAACACCGCCGACAACCTGCACGACGCTGCGGGCAACGTTGGTGAGAACAAGATGTAATCGGCTTCCGCTCCCTCGCCGGAGCGGATCGATGGCATTCAAACGGGCGTCGCGGCTTGCCGTGGCGCCCGTTTCGTCTTGACCAGGTGGTCGCGCATGAGCGGGAACATTATGCTTCGGCTGGCGGCGGCGCTGTTGTAGTCTCCCGCCGATTCGACAGGCTTGGGCGCGCCTGCACGATGATGGCCCGGGCGGCGGACGAAGGTTTCCGTGCCCGCGCGACGATTGTGTGGGGAGACGAGCGTGCGTCACTATCCGGGCTTCCGTGTCATCCTTGCGGCGTCGGCTGCCCTGCCCTTCCTGCTTTCGACGCCGGCTGAGGCCGCATCGGACCGGCCCAGCCTGCAGAGCAGCTTCCGGCTCGGCACCGGCGGCAGCGCGCTGTGCCAGGTGCAGGCGCGGAGCGTCGATCCGGCGATGAAGGGCATGTTCGATCGTGCCTACGCGATCGTGTGCCGCGATGCGGCGACGCCGGTCGGCCATGTCTATGCGCTGCGCAAGGGCGGTGACGATCCGGTCGCGCGGGTGGCGGCGCTGCGGACGGGCATGACCGCCTGCGGCCCGGCCGGCGCCGCCAGCGTGCCGGACCTGGCAGGCACGACGCTCGCCCAGTGCCACCTGAACCAGAGCGACGTCGGTTACAGCGTCTATACCTATTCGACCGGGAAGACCGATTATATTGCCGAAGGGCTGGCGGGCTATGACAGCGCCGTCCGCCTAGCCTTGCGGACGATCGTCGCCGATCGCTTCATCTCCGGCGAGATCGAGGTCGCCACCACCGGCAGCGGCGATCCTGCCGCCTTCGCCCGCGTGCAGGCGGGCAGCCTGGATATCGATCAGGCACTGGCCGAGGGCTATCGGCGCAACAACAGCGGCAGCTATGCGGAGGCGGCGGAGTTCTTCGACACGCTGCTCCAGCGGGCGGAGACGGGCGCCAACCAGCGCCAGCTCGGGGAATATATCATCAACCGCGCGCTCCAGAAATCCAATCTGGGGGACTTCGCCGAGGCGGATGCGCTGTTCGAGCAGGCGAAACGTATCCCCACCTCGGATCCCGTGCAGCTTCGCCTCCGCCGGAACTTCCATGTGCTGCACCTGCTGAACCAGCGGCTGCTGCCGGATGCGGTCGCGGAACTCGATCGGCCGCTGACGGCGGTGGCCGGAGACGCCGCCGCACCGTCCGGCGGCGAGATCGATGCGACCGCCGCCGCCGGGCTGAACAGCGGCGTGCCGATCAACCAGCGCCTCGGCGTGAGCGAGAGCGTTGCGCTGACCGCGGCGGAGAAGGCGGCGATCCTCGACGCGCAGGCGCTGCAACTGCGCGGTACGGCGTTGCGCCTGCAAGGCAATCTGCCGGCGGCGCAGCTGGCGCTGGATACCGCGCTCGCCCAGCTTGTCGCGGTGCGTGAGGGGCGGGTCAGTTCGATCACCCGGTTGCGCGCGCAGACGATGGCGGAGCTTTCGAGCGTGGCGGAGGCCAGCCGCGATTATGCGCGGGCGGAGAGCCTGCTGCGCGGTGCCGTGCTCTTGCTGGAGACCGAATATCCGCAATCCGCCGCGGTCAACGCATCGAAGGCGCGGCTCGCCGGCTTCCTTGCGCGGCGGAACCAGGCGCCGGCGGCGCTGGCGCTGTTCAAGGAGGTCGTCGCCTCGATGACCGCCACCGGCGGCGCGACGACCGGGTTCGAGAACCTGCTTGCCCCCTATTTCGCCCTGCTGGTGCGGCAGATCCCCTCGCAGCCGGCGCTGGTAGACGATTTCTTCCTGGCGAGCGAGACGCTGGTGCGGCCCGGCGTCGCCGACACGCAGGCGGTGCTGGCACGCGAGCTGAGCGGCGGCAGCGACGATGCCTCGCGCCTGTTCCGGCAATCGGTAAACCTGACGCGCGATGTCGAGCGTAGCCGGGTGGAATATGCCCGGCTGGCATCCCTGCCCGCCCCCACGCCCGACGAGCAGGCACGCACCGCCACGCTGACGAAGGCGCTGGCGGGGCTGGAGGCGGATCAGGCGGCGACGCAGGCCAAGCTGAGCCAATATCCGCGCTATCGCGCCATCTCCACCCAGGCGATGACGCTGGCGGAGTTGCGCAAGGCACTGCGGCCGGGCGAGGCCTATTTCAAGCTCGCGGTGATCGGCGACGCCGTGTACGTGATCTATGCCACGCCGGATGACGCCACGGCCTATCGCGCGGGCATCGGCGCCAAGGCGATGGAGCGCAAGGTGGATGCGTTGCGCGACACGATCTCGATCGTGGAGAACGACCAGCCGGTGACCTACCCGTTCGACGTGAAGCAGGCGCGCGAGCTGTATGTCGCTTTGATGCAGCCGATCGGCACCAAGCTGGCGAGCGTGAAGAACCTCATGTTCGAGCCGGATGGCGCGATGCTGCGGCTGCCGGCGAACCTGCTGGTGATGGAGCAAGGCGCGGTGGACGCCTATCTCGCACGGACGAAGGACCCAAAGGCCGACACGTTCGACTTCACCGGCATCCACTGGCTGGGCCGCGACATCGACGTATCCACCTCGCTTTCGGCGCGCGCCTTTCGCGACGTGCGCAACGCTGCGCCCTCGGCGGCGAAGAAGGAATATCTCGGGCTCGGCCAGAACCAGCCGGTATCCGCCGGTGTGACCTTGATCTCCACCCGGTCGATGCCGACGCAGGGCGGGGTGGATTGCGACTGGCCGCTGGCCGCCTGGAACCACCCGATCCAGGCGACCGAACTGCGCACCGCGCAATCGGTGATCGGCGCGAGCAGGGCCAATGTGATTACCGGCGCGGCCTTCAGCGACACCGCGCTGCTGGCGGAAAAGGATCTCGATCAATATCGCATCCTCCACTTCGCCACGCACGGCCTGGTCATCGCGCCGCGTCCGGAATGCCCGGCTCGCCCTGCCCTGCTGACGTCGTTCGGCGGCCCTAAGTCCGATGGGTTGCTGACCTTCCGCGAAATTTACGATCTGCGGCTCGATGCCGATATCGTGATCCTGTCCGCCTGCGACACGGCCGGCAAGGCGACCGTGGCGGCAACCCGCGAGGCGGGCGTGACGGTGGGTGGCGGCGATGCGCTGGACGGGCTGGTGCGCGCCTTCATCGGCGCCGGCGGGCGATCGGTGCTGGCGAGCCACTGGCCGTTGCCGGACGATTATGGCGCGACCGAGCGGCTGATCAGCGGCCTGTTCAACGCCAAGCCCGGCACCAGCATCGGCGAGGCGATCCGCGCCGGACAGGATGTGTTGATGGCCAAGGCGGAAACCTCGCACCCCTATTATTGGGCCGGCTTCGCGATCGTGGGCGACGGCGCCCAACCCGTGCTCAAGCAGCGCTGATCGACGGCATTGCGGACGACAACGAAGGACGGCGGGATTAGTGACGCGTCGTTGATCGGCCGCGCGCGCGAGAATGTGCGGCGTATCGGCGCGGTGCGGCTGGCCGGGACGGCCTTGTTCCTGCTGCTGGCGCTGTTCTTTGCGCGATCGAGCTGGAACCTGCCACTGGCGCGCGACGTGGAGCGCGTGCTGTACGACGTGCGCGCCTACCGCACCGCGCCGACGGTGGATCAGGACGATCGCATCACGATGGTGGTGTTCAACGATCAGACGCTGATCGAAACCGGCCGGCGCTCCCCGCTCGACCGGGTGTCGCTGGCCAAGGCGCTGCAACGGATCGACAGTCTTCATCCCAAGGCGATCGGGATCGATATCCTGATCGATCAGAAGACGCCCGAGGACGATCAGCTGATCGCCGCCTTCAAGACGATGAAGACGCCGACCTACCTCGCCTTCGTATCCGCCGAGACCAATCCGGATTTCGTCGAATATGGCCAGGAGGCGTTCCTCCGCCACTTCCAGAAGGAGATTGCCGGCGGCGCGGTGAAGCCGGCGAGCGTTCTCTTCCAATCCGACCGTACGGACAATGTGATCCGCAACTGGCCCGAACAGCCGAGCAGCCTGCCGCCCTTGCTCGCCAACAGTCTGAGCCCGGTGCATCCGGAGTTCCGCCAATATGAGGGCGCCATCCGTTTCCGCACGCCGACCGATGCGGAACGGCCGGTGTTCAGCAAGTTGCCGGTGCAATTGTTCACCGGCGACATCCCGGCGGAGGCGTTCCGATCGCAGATCGAGGGGCGCTACGTGCTGATCGGCGGCGACATATTCGATCTCGACCAGTTCGAGACGCCGGCAACGCGCACGCGCGGGGGCACGATGATCGGGCTCGAAGTCCATGCCCATATGCTCGCGCAATTGCTTGACGGGGCTGTGTATTCCGCAATCTCCGGCTGGGCGTTATCGCTGACAGCGCTGCTCGTGGTCGCGGCGGGCGGGCTGACGAGCATGATCGACGCGCGGCCGTGGCGGCTGGCGCCGCTGCTGCTGGGCCAGCTGGCGATGCTGATCCTGCTGCCCTATTGGGCGCAGGAGCGCGGGATCGACACCCAGCAGCTGCCGGTATTCGGCTGGGCGGTCGGCTGGATCGTGGCGTTCGCGGCGGTGGGCACGGCCTCCCGCTCGGTCACCGCGCAGCAGCGGCAGTTCGCCCATTCGGCATTGGGCAAATATCTGCCGCGCGATGTCGCCGCGCGCATCCTGCGCGATCCGAGCCAGCTGTCGCTCAGCGGCGAGAAGCGCGAAATCTACGCGCTGTTCACCGATCTGGAGGGCTTCACCAAGCTGAGCCACGCGATCGAGCCGGAGATGGTGGCACTGTTGCTCAATCGCTATCTCGATACGCTGAGCTCGGTGGTGCTGGCGCATGGCGGCACGATCGACAAGTTCGTCGGCGATGCCGTGGTCGCCTTCTGGGGCGCTCCGATCGCCCGGCCGGACGACGGCGATCGCGCGGTGCAGGCCGCCATCGCGATGTACGAAGCCGGCGAGGCGTTCCGCCGATCGGCGCCGGAGGGCGTGCCGCCGATCGGCTGCACGCGCGTGGGGCTGCACCGCGGCGATGCGATCGTCGGCAATTTCGGGGGCGAAGGGCGCATCCAATATACCGCGCTCGGCGACAGCATGAACCTGGCGGCGCGGCTGGAAGGCGCGAACAAGCAATTGAAGACGCGCATCCTGGTCAGCGAGACGGCGAGGCGCGAATCCACCCTCACCTGTTTCCGCCCGATGGGTCGCGTCGCCGTGCGCGGACGCTCGACGCCGATCGCCGTGTTCGAGCCGAAACCGCAGCTCCCGTCCCAAGATGTGACGCTTCTCACAGCATTGGTCCATCGCTTCGACGAAGGAGACATGCGCGCTCTCGAAGAGCTTGAGCGATATAGTCGAGACAATCCCGATGATGCGGCAATCGCCAATCTGGTATATCGTCTCGGCCAAGTGGGACCAGGAGGTAGCTTTGTCTTGGAATAGCTTCGTCAAACCATCGGCGGCGATCCTCGCGCTGGCTGCGGCCGGGCTGGCAACGGCGGCGTCGGCCGAGACGATCGTGGTCCGTTCCAGCGGCCCCTCGATGGGCGCCTATCCGCCCGGCAAGCCACTGGCGGACAGCAGCCGGATCATGCTGAAGGCCAACGATCAGGTGGTGATCCTGGACAGTCGCGGCACGCGCACCTTGAAGGGCCCGGGCACGTTCAGCCCGGTGATATCGAGCGCGCAACCGGCCGACCTGCGCGCCACCTTCGCCGATGTCTCCGGCCGTCGCGCGCGGCCGGGAGCGGTGCGCGGCATGACCGCCGCGAGCAGCAGCGCCGGTCGCAGCCCGAACATCTGGTTCGTCGACATCGGCCGCAGCACCACCGCGTGCATCACCGACCCGGCGCGTGTGACGCTGTGGCGGCCGGATCGCGCCAGCGACGTGACGGTCACGATCTCGGGCGCGAACGGCGCCTCGGCGGCGGTGAAGTGGGCGGCGGGTGAATCGGCGCAGGCCTGGCCGGCCGCACTGCCGGTGACGAGCGGGGCGGAATATCGCCTCTCCTGGCCCGGTGCGTCCGAACCGACGGTGCTGCGCTTCGCGGTGCTGGGGCCGAACGCGACGGGGCTGGAACGCATGGCATCGGCGCTGATCCAGAATCGCTGCGACGCGCAGCTGGACCTGTTGATCGAGACGGTCGCCATACCCGATGCGACGAAGCCGGCGGGCTGACCGCCCGGCGGAAGATCAACGGTTCGCCGCGGCGGCCGGTGTTTGCGACTTGAAAGAACAGGGCCACGCTGATAGCCGTGTGGCTCTTGGAAGAGGGAGGCAAAAGCCACTTCTTCCGACGTTCCGAGGGTCGCCGGAATGTCTCCGTGCCGTGGTAATCTTCACGGCGCGGCGGATCGTGCTGCGGCACGCGTCACTCGGGCGGCCCTGTTTTCGACGTCATGCGAAAACCGGCCTGACCAGGCGAACGCTCCCGCTGCGTGATCCGATCTGGGATTATTGGGGGCGCGGATGGAAGTGGTGGCAAGCTTGAGCGGTAAACCGGGTGCGAGCATCCTCGCGGTGGCGATGTCGCTCGTCGTTGCCGCACCGGCGGCGGCGCAGGTCGTGGCGCCGGTCGCGCCGCCCGCCACGCGCGAGGAGATCCAGCGCGCGCCGATCGGGCCGGATACGCGTGGGCCATCCCGGCTGACGGTGGAAGGCGGCGTGGAACGCGCGCCCTGCCCGCTGGCCGATCCCCGCTTCAAGGATGTGACCGTCACCATCACGGCGGCGCAGTTCGACCATCTGCGGGTCGTGTCGCCCGACGCTCTGCGTCCCGCCTACGAGGCTTTCCTCGGCAAGCCGCAGCCGATCTCGGTCGTGTGCGAGATACGCGACGCCGCCGCCACCATCCTGCGCCGCCAGGGCTATCTGGCGGCCGTACAGGTGCCGGCGCAGCGGATCGACAATGGCGTCGTCCGGTTCGACGTGCTGATGGCCAAGCTGGTGGCGGTGCAGGTGCGCGGCGATGCCGGCAAGGCGGAGCGGCTGATCGCCGGCTATCTCGATCGCATCAAGGAGCAGGAGGTCTTCAACGAGCAGGAGGCCGAGCGTTACCTGCTGCTGGCGCGCGACCTGCCGGGCTATGACGTGCGGCTGACGCTGCGGCCCGCCGGCACCGCGCCGGGCGAGGTGATCGGTGAGGTGAGCGTCGTGCGCCAGCGCATCGCGATCAACGCCAATCTCCAGAATTACGGGTCCCGCGATGTCGGGCGGATCGGCGGGCTGTTGCAGGCCGAGGCCTATGACCTGCTGGGATCGGGCGACCGCTTCAGCGCTGGCATCTTCTCCACGGCCGATTTCGACGAGCAGCAGGTGCTGCAACTGGGCTATGATCGCCGCGTCGGCAAGGAGGGGCTGACCGTATCGGGGCGCTTCACCTATGCGTGGACGACGCCGGATCTGGGCTCGCAGCCAGGCAAGGTGCGCTCGCGGACGCTGGTCGCCTCGCTTGAGGCGAGCTATCCGTTCGTGCGGACGCAGGCGGCGAACGTGCGCGGCGCGCTGGGGTTTGACTTCGTGAACCAGAATGTCGGGTTCAACGGCATCCGGTTCAACCAGGATCATATCCGGGTCGCCTATGCCCGCGCCGACTTCGACTCGTTGGATCGCGCCAGCATCAACGGCGTGACCGGCTATTCCGCCAGCGAACCGCGCTGGCGGCTCGCCGGATCATTCGAGGCGCGCAAGGGGTTCGACATACTCGACGCGACCGATGCGTGCGGCGCCACGCTTTGCGCCGCGCAGCAGGTGACCCCCAGCCGGGTGGAAGGCAAGCCAACCGCTGGGCTGGTCCGCCTGACCGGCGTGGCGGAGTATCGGCCCACGCCGACGCTCACCTTCTCGTTGTCGCCGCGCGTGCAATATTCGGGCCGCGCGCTGCTCAGCTACGAGGAATTCTCCGGCGGCAACTACACGATCGGTCGGGGCTATGATCCGGGCGCGATCATCGGGGACAGCGGCGTGGGCTTCCAGGCGGAGGTGCGTCTCGGCCGGATCACCCCGCAATCGCGCGACGGCTTCGCCTTCCAGCCCTACGCCTTCTTCGACAAGGCCTGGGTGTGGAACCGCGATCGCCCGACCGTGCAGAATTTCCGCCTCCAGCCAAACCCGCAGGAGCTCGCCTCGGTCGGCGGCGGGCTGCGTGCCGCTTATGGCGATCACGGGCGGATCGACGTGACCTTCGCGAAGGCGCTGCAACGCGTCGCCGATGGCAGGGCGACCAACGGTGCGCTGATCCTGCGCAAGCCGGACGCGCGCCTGCTGGTGTCGCTGACGACCCGATTGTTGCCGTGGTAGCGCCGGTGGCGCGACTGCGGAGGTAGGTAACAGATCAGCCGTTCGTTCTGGCTTGTGAGGTAGAGTATGTCCGCCATCGGCCCCGCACCCCTTCCGCTGCCCATCCGGGCACGGCGCACGCTGCTTTCCAGCTGCGCGGTGGCATCCGCGCTCGTGGTGCTGGGCCATGTCGCCCCGGTGCGAGCGGCGGACGGCTATAACGGCACGATCAGCGGATCAGTGAACTATTCGGGAAATACCGCCGCGAACCAGGCGCAGATCAACCTGACCAACACCAACTCGGTCCTGACGTGGACGCCAACCGACCGCGCAGCTACCGGCGGATCGATCAACTTTCAGGATGCGGGCGGCGTTACCACTTTCGTCGGCCCGCGTGGGGCGACGGATTATGTCGTGCTCAACCGCATCCTGCCGAGCGATATCCGGGGCAACGCCGTCGACCGCAGCATAACCTTCAACGGCACCACCAACGGCGTGCTGTTCGACGGCGCGACGCGCGGCGGCGCGATCTGGTTCTACAGCCCGGGCGGGATCATCGTCAGCCCGACCGCGCGCTTCGACGTCGGCAGCCTGCTGCTTTCCACCAATGCCATCGCTTTCGAAAGCGGCTATGGCGTGGTGAACCCGCTGAACCGCAACAACATCCAGTTTGCCGGGACGGTCGGCAGCGCCGCGACGATCGACGTGCAGGCCGGCGCGAATGTGACGCGCGGCCTGTTCGCCAGCGGCCGTGGCGCAAATTACGTCGCGCTGGTGGCGCCGCACGTCATCCAGAACGGCAACGTCACGGCGTCGCAGACCGCCTATGTCGCCGCCGAGACGGGATCGCTGACGACCGACATCAACGTCAATTCCGGCCTGTTCTCGATCGGGGTCACCGCCGGCACCAGCGTGGCCGATGCGCTGACCCAAGGGGGCGTCACCGCGCTGACCGGTAGCGACGGCGTACAGAGCCGCGCCTTCATGGTGGCGGTGCCGAAGAACACCGCGATCACTCTGCTGGTCGGCGGATCGGTGACCTATGCCAACCAGGCGAGCGTGCAGGATGGCGCCGTCATCCTGTCGACCGGCGGCGTGGGCACCGACCTGCAACCGCTGACGGTGAACGCCACGCCCGGCGCCGGCGCGGCCGACATCACGATCACCGGCAGCAACTTCACCACGATCAACGCGGCCGCGAAATCGAACGTGACGCTTCGGCCGACGACCGGCACGATCGTGACCGGCGACGTCAACCTGTTCGGCGGCACCGGCGCCAACATCACCGTCAACAACAGCCTGGCGGTCAATCGCATCGGCAGATCGACCGTGGGCGGCAATCTCGCGGTGCTGGTCAATGTACCGGCCCTGCAAGCGGGCGGGACTCCGATCGACCGCCTGCTGCTGAACGCCACCGATGCCACGCTGCGCATCGCGGGCAACATGTCGCTGACAGGACAGATCGGCACCGAAACCGGCGCCAACATCAAGGCGTCGCTTACCCGATCCCTGCTCGCGGTCGGCGGCAATCTCGACATCACGAGCAAGTCGGTGCGGACGGACGCGGGGGGGTTTCCGGGCGACATCGCCATCACCATGACGGACAGCTCGCTGGATGTCGGCGCCGCCGGCAGCGGCACCGGCACGCTCACGATCAACGCCGATGCGGTGGCGGGCACGGGGTCGCTCGCGCCGCTTAACGCCTTCGGCTCGTTCGTTACGCTTACCGCCAACGGCAAGCTCGATGCCGCCACGCCGACGATACGGGTCGGTGGCGCCACCACCATCTCGGCGAACAGCGTCGCGGGCAGGCCCGCCCCCCAGTTCGGCGGAAGCACGGCACTGGCTGGCTTCATCACCGTCAATCTCGGTACGACCGAAGAGACGGGGGGCGGCAGCTTCGTCAGCAACAATGGCGGCCTGACGCTCTCGGCCAATGCCAGCGGTGGCGATGTATCGAGCGGCGGGCGGGCCGCGCTCAACCTCACCGGCGCCTCGCTCACCCTTGGCGGCGGCACGTCGGGCGCGCCCTCCAACCTCACACTGAGCGCCACGGGGACCGGCGTCGCCGGCGTTTCCGCCTTCGCGCAGGCCGGCGGTAACGGCGGCGCGGGCAATGGCGGTGCGGCCAGCCTGTCGGTCGATCTGGATACCGCCACGCAGACCCTTGGCAGCGTTTCGATCGGCCAGCTGAACATCAACACCGTGGGCGTGGGCGGAAGCGGCGGCGCATCCACCGCTTCCAGCGGATACGGCCCGTTCACGGGCGGCGCGGGCGGCACCGGCATCGGCGGCAGCGCGCAGCTGAACCTTTCCGCCGGCACCCACACGATCACCGGCGGCGTGACCGTGAACGCGAACGGAACGGGCGGCGCGGGCGGCGCGTCCGGCTCGGGCGCGGGCGGCAATGGCGGCCTGGGCTTCGGTGGCGACGAGAGCCATATTCTATATTCCGACTTCCCGGTGGGCGGAGCCTTGGTCTCGCTTTCCTCCGGTGCGGATTTGACGACGCCTGCCGTCGCGGTCAGCGCCAACGGCGCGGGCGGCAGCGGTGGAACGGGCGTGATCGCCGCCTCTGCCGCAGTTTCGGGCGGCAGCGGCCAGGGCGGCGGGGCGGCTCTGTCGCTTTCCTCCGGCGCGCGGCTGGAATCCACGGGCAACAGCGTGGCGATCGGCGCGACCGGACGCGGCGGTGGCGCGCCCAATATCGGTGCGTCGGTCGGGATCGGCGGCACCGGCCTGGGCGGCGGGCACGGCACCGCGCCAGGCGGCGCGGCCGCTACCGTGACCGGATCGAGCGCGCTCGTCACCAACAGCCTGATGCTGGACAGCAGCGCCACGGGCGGCGCGGCCAATCTGACGGGCGGCGATGCGCTTGGTGGCCTGTCCAGCCTGACGATCAGCAATGGCGCGACCGTGCCGGCAGCGATCGCTTTGACGATCAATGCGGCGGCGACCAGCGGGACCACGTTCAGCGGCTTCCAGTCCGACGGTGGCGTGATCGCATCGTCCGGCGCCGCGACCGGGGGCGAGGCGACGCTGACGCTCAGCAACGTCGGCACCGCGACCACTCCGTTCACGCTGACCAACGCGATCGACCTGAACGCCACCGGCACGGGCGCGATCGGCGGCGGCGACGCCAGCCTGTTCGCCATTGGCGGCGCCGGCACCGGCGGCGTGACCAACCTGACCGTCGACAGCGGCGCGAACGTCGCCTTCGGCGGCGCGGTCACGCTGCGATCGGACGGGATCGGCGGCGACGGCTATACCGCCGACGGTGGAACCGGAACCGGCGGGTCGAGCAGCGTCAACATCGTCGGCGCCACCGCGACGATGCCGTCGCTGCTGATGAACGCATCGGGCTATGGCGGTCAGGCATTCATCGGCACGTCGCCGGGGGGCAGCCAGAATGGTGGAGCCGGTATCGGCGGCCTCGCGCGGTTGCTGGTGCAGAGCAGCGAGGGCTCCCCTGCCCCCTCCCTCACGGTGGCTGGCGCTACGACGCTTAACGTGCAGGGCACCGGCGGCTCCCCAAGTGACAACAGCGAAGGCGGCTACGGCGCGCTGGCGGTCGCGGGCGGTGGTGCCGGAACCGGCGGCCTCGGCGGGCCGCTCGTCGGCGGCGCCTTCGTCGATATCGAGGCGGGCGAGGCCTCGGTCGGATTGCTGAGCCTGCTGGCGCAGGGCACGGCCGGTTCATCGCTCCCCGGCAGCGCGACCAGTGCAGGGAGTGGCGGCACAGCGGCCATCACCGTCGGCACCTCGGCCGTGCCGGGTGGTTCCCTCACGACCAGCGGGATCATGGTCGCCGCCTCTGGCTATGGCGTGGACATGTCGTCGGGCTATGGCAGCGGCGTCGGTGGTGGCGCGGGGGTCGGCGGCGCGGCATCGCTGACGATCTACGGCGGCTCCGTCACCAACAGCGGATCGGCCTCGTTCATCGCCGAGGGCAATGGATCGGGCGGGCAGCAGCAGGCGAGCGGCTCGAGCATCGCGGCCGGCCCCGGCGGGGCGGCGAGCGGCGGCACGGCCGCGGTCACGGTCAACAACGGTACGTTCAGCAACGCCGATCTCACCGTTTCCGCCAGCGCGGCGGGCGGGCTTGGCGGCAACGGTCAAGTGTCGCAGAGCGGCACGGGCGGAGCCGCGACGGGTGGCGGAGCCACCGTGACGGTGGGCGGCGCGAGCGGTGCCATCATGCTCAGCGGCAACCTTCTCGTGGCGGCGGACGCGACCGGCGGCGATGGCGGCAACGGCTTCGACGAAGAGAGCGGCGCCGCCGGCGGCGCGGCGCAGGGCGGCGCCTCCGCCATCCTCGCCTCGGGCGGCGGCACGATCGGCGTGATCGCCGAGACCATCGGAACGATCACCGGCAACGTGAGCGCTTTGGCGCAAGGCGGCCGTGGCGGCGGTGGAAATTATACGGGCAATTCGGCCACTCCGCTCGGCGGCGCCGGCGGCGATGCGGTAGGCGGCACGGCATCGATGACGAGCGCGGCCGGATCGCGCATCAGCCTGGGCAATCTGGGCTTCGACGTGTCGGCTTCCGGCGGCTACGGCGCACCGAGCGTGCTGGGCGGCAATGCGGTGGGTGGCAGCGCGACGCTGCTGGCCGACGGTGGCGCCATCGTGGCGACCGATGGGGCGGCCGAACCCGCCTTGGCCTCGATCACTATAAACGCGGCCGCACGCGGTGGTCAGGGCGGCGGGTCGGCGGCCGGCGGCACCGTCAGCACCACCACGGCAGGCACCGGCAGCCTCGGCGGCGACGATATGCTCGTCGACATCGGCGCGGCGGGTACGGACGGCGTGGATGGCCATTTCGGCACCGCAGGCGCGGCCGGCGGCTCGGCCACGGCCGGCCGTTTCACGCTCGATACCGGCGCGGGCACGGTTGGCGCCCTCACCATCAACGCGCTCGCGACGGCGGGCAATGGCGGCAATGCGGTGGAGGCCGGCTACGGCGCCGCCGGCGGCGCGGGCGGCGATGTGACCGGCGCGACGATCAGCCTCACCGCGCGGGGCGGCGCCACGATCAACCTGGCCGCGCTGAACCTGGGCGGCGGGCTGATCGCCGGTAATGGCGGCAACGGCAGCAGCGGATCTAACGGCACGCAGGGTGCTGACGGCGTCGACGGCACGCAGCCGCGC
>CAXTTS010000026.1:11299-22863 GCA_964247265.1 uncultured Sphingomonadaceae bacterium | reverse complement strand
CGGCGATCGTGGGCGGCGTGGTGGCGGCGCGGTTCGGCTGGCGCATGGCGTTCGTCGCGCTGGGCCTCCCGGGTCTGCTGCTCGCGCTGCTGGTCGCGGCGACGATACCGGAGCCGGCGCGCCTCCATGCCGGCGATGCGGCCGCGACGCCCTCGTTCGGCGCGGTGCTGGCGCGGCTGCGGCGTTCGCCGGCGTTCCTGCACCTGACGCTGGGCAGCGGTTTTGTCGGGCTGGTGGGATTTGGCCTGAACCTGTTCCTGATCCCGCTGCTGGTGCGGCGCTACGGCTTGAGCCTGCCGCAGGCCGGCGCGATCTTCGCCGGCACGGTGAGCCTGGCGACCGCGCTGGGTACGCTGAGCGGCGGGTTCGTGGCGGATCGGCTGGGCCGGCGCGATGTGCGCTGGTATAGCTGGGCGCCGGCGATCCTGCTCGCCGGAGCGCTGCCGCTTTATGTGATCGCGCTGTTGCAGGACGACTGGCGTTGGCTGGTAGGCCTGATGTTCGTGGCGAGCGGCGCGCTCTACGCTTTCCTGCCGACCATCATGACGGTGACGCAGCGGCTGGTCGAGCCGCGCATGCGTGCCTCGACGGCGGCGCTGCACGCGTTCGGCCAGACGGTGGCGGGGCTCGGCATCGGATCGGTGACGCTCGGCTGGCTAAGCGATCGGCTGGCGGCGCGAGCCTTCAGCGGCGACTATGCCGCCATCTGCCGGGTGAAGCCGTTGCCGGCGGAATGCCTGCCGGCGTCCGCCACCGGCTTGCAGCATGCGATGATCGCGGTGGGCTTCGTGCTGCTGATCGCGATCGGTCATTATGTGCTGGCCGCGCGGGCGCTTGCGCGGGAGATACGCGACCAGCCGACCCTGTAGGAAGATAGGCGCGGGCTTCGCCGCACCTCCGCAGCATGGCGGGATGTTGCAACCACCGGGATCGATCATCGAGCTGGCGCATGTCGTGGCCGACATGGACGCGGCGATCGCGCATTGGACGACCGCGCTGACGGCTGGCCCGTTCTTCGTCGGCGAGATGCGCTTTGCCGAGGGGCATCGCTATCGTGGGCAGCCGGCGATGCTGGCGATCCGGGTGGCTTTCGGCTTTTCCGGCGGGCTGCTGATCGAGCTGGTGCAGCCGCTGGGCGGGGATCGCTCCGCCTTCTCCGAGGTGCTGGCGGCACGCGGGCCGGGCTATCACCACATGATGCTGCGCGAGGATTACGACACCGCCTTCGCGCGCCTTGCGACGGCGGGTCATGCGGTGGCGCTGGAAAGCACGACACCGCTGGGCGAGCGGTGTGCGCTGTTCGATACGCAGGCGATAAATGGCGGCTTCATCGAGGTGATGGACCTGCATATCGGCTTCGGCCGGCTCACCGAGCTGATGGCCGACGCGCATGACGGCTGGGACGGCCGCGATCCGCAACGCCCGCTGGCCGGGCTGTTCGCGCAATTGGGAGCGCATGGATGAGCGTATTGGATCGTTTCCGCCTCGATGGCCGTACCGCGATCCTGACCGGGGTGGGGCCGGGCGTGGGCGAGCATGTCGCCAAGGCCTATGCGGAACTGGGTGCCAACGTGGTGATCTCCGCCCGGTCAGGGGACAGGCTGGCGCGTATCGCTGGTGAGATCAACGCGCTCTCGGGTGGGCGGGCCGTCGCGGTGACGGCCGATGCCGGCGAACGCGGCGATCTGGAGCGGCTGGTGGAAGCGGCGCACGACCATTTCGGGCCGGTGCATATCCTGTTCAACAATGCCGCCGCTGGTGTCGTCTATGCGAAGGATGGCGGCCTGTGGGCCAATGACGATGCGGTGTGGAAGACGGCGATCGATGTGAACGTGCTGGCGACCTGGCGGCTGACCGAACTGACCACCGCCGATATGCAGGCACACGGCAAGGGCAGCGTGATTTCCGTGCAGAGCTGTGGCGGTTTTACCCCGATCCCGCCGGCGGTGGCTTACGGCGTCAGCAAGGCGGCGCTTGCCTTCCTCACCCGATCGCTCGCGAAGGCGCTGGCGCCGCATACGCGGGTGAACGCGCTGTGCGTGGGATCGATGAGCCCCGATGGGCAGGAGGCGGAGATCCACCGCGGGCTGGGGCTGGCCGAGCGCAACGCCATCAAGCGTTTCGGTGCGGCGGACGAGGCAGTGGGTGCGGCGATCCTGCTGGCGGGCGACGCATCCAGCTACACGACCGGCAGCACCATCTTCACGGAAGGCGGGCGGGTGGGTACGATATCCTGACTCTCACGAAGGACGGCAGCATGACGGCGATTCAGGATATTCCGCTGAAGACCATCTCCGGCGAGGAAAAGACGCTTGGCGACTATGCGGGGCAGGTGCTGCTGGTGGTGAACACCGCCTCCAAATGCGGGCTGACGCCGCAATATGAGGGGCTGGAGGCGCTCTATAAGAAGTATCGCGGCGACGGGCTGACCGTGCTGGGTTTCCCCGCCAATGACTTCCGCGGGCAGGAGCCGGGCAGCGATGCCGAAATCGCCGACTTCTGCACGCTGACCTATTCGGTGGATTTCCCGATGTTCGCCAAGACGAGCATCGTCGGGCCGGACAAGAACCCGCTTTATGCCGCCCTGATCGCGGCACAGCCGGAAGCGACCATGCCGAGCGGCGAGAGCATGCGCGACAAGTTGAAGGGTTACGGCATCGAGCCCAATCCGGAGCCCGAGGTGCTGTGGAACTTCGAGAAGTTCGTGATCGGCCGCGACGGCGACGTGGTCGCGCGCTTCGCCCCCGACACCGCGCCAGACGATCCCGCGCTGGTGGCCACGCTGGAGCGGGAACTGCACGCGAGCGAATAAAGCGCTAGCGCACCTCCTTCTGCACGGGAAAACGATCGAAGTAGAAGGCGAACGGCCGGCGCAGTTCGTCGGCCGTCACGCCGAAATCGCGTTCCAGATCGTAGACCAGCTTGCCGGTGTGGCGCACCTCATGCGCGGCGAGCCAGGTGTGGAGTTCGGCCAGCGCCTCATCGGTAAGCGGCAGGCCCGCCTTTGCGTAGATCGCGCGCAGGATCGGATCGGGATCCTTGATCCATTCGTGGAAATAGACGTCGATGGTCTGTTCTGGCGGCAGGCTGTCGCGATCGCGCACGCAGGCCCGCAGCAGCCGTTCGTAGCGATCGGGCCAATAGCCCAGCGGCTCGGCCGGATCGACCTTCTCCCGCAGGAGGCGCGCGGCATAGAGCGCCATCACCATCGCCGAGCGGATCGAACCGACCGGATCGCGATGGGTGATGACGAAGGTGGCATCGGGAAAGGTACGGTGGAGCGCGGGAAGTTGCTCCATATGCTGCGGACATTTGATGACCCAGCGGTTCGGCCCGCGCAGGAAGGTGAGCACCTGCAGCGCCTTCTTGAGATAGGCGTAGGTGCCGGTCTGATCGTGCGACAAATAATAATCCCGCCAGCGCGGCACGTAAGCCAGCCACTCGATCAGGTAGGAGGAGAAATCGAGCGCCTGAAGCTCGATGTCCTCGCTGATGTGATCGGCCGAGAATTCATGCATGATCGCCATGTGCGGCAGCACCGCCGCATAGCCCTGCCAGCCGGCATCGGCGCGCGTCCAGCGTGGGTTGGGATCGTCGGCCGTCGGTTCGTCGGCTTCGGTGGGAACCGGGGCGATCGCCTCCCACCAGGGCAATGAGCGCAGCCGCTGGTCGGCCGAGAGCAGGCCGAGCAGATGGGTCGTGCCGGAGCGTGGCAGCCCTGCGACGATGATCGGCCGATCGATCGCGATGTCGAGTATCTCGGGATGACGCCGGACGATTTCCTCGATCCGCAGGCGGGTGGCGGCGAGACGCACCATCATCTGGAACAGGTTGGCGCGGGTGACGGCGGAGGCATTGGCATCCTCGTCGATCGCCTGGCACCAGATCGCCAGTCGCTTGCGGAAATCAGCGGCACCGAAATCGTCGAGGCCGGTTTCGGCGCAAGCGGCGGCCAGTACCGCATCCGGCGTCAGCGTCACCGGATCGGCTTCGGCCGCGGCGCGGGCGCCCGCCTGGATCGGGGTGAGCACGGGATCGCGCAGATCGGTGATGTCGATGATGCGCGATTCGGTCGCTGCGTGCGACATGCTTGCCTCTCCCCGAACGGTTGTGCCGGGCAGGAAGCGCGAACCGGGCCATGATCGCAATCGGCCGGGCTGTCGCCGGTCGGCCAAAAGCGCAGGCGAGCCGCCATATCGTCCGGCAGGGGCGTAAGCGACGGCCTTCAGGGAGCCTCCATCCGAGGAGAGGCCGGATGCTGGAAGAGTCGCTGCTGGGCGCGGGCGCCCTGCCCGAGGCGTTCGAATGTCGCGTGCGCGGGCGGCTGACGCTGCCGCATGCCACCGTCGAACTGCACGATTACCGGTTTAGGCGGCCACAGATGGCGCTGTTCGCGCAGCCGCGCGGCTTCCTCGATCTGGCCGTATCGCAACGCCCGGGACAGGCGACGGGTCGCTATCTTGCCGGTGACGGCGGCGCCCGGCCGCTGGGCGACCTGATCTTCATACCCGGTGGCCAGGCCTTGCGCAGCGAATGGGGTGCGGGAGCGCAAAGCTCGATCTGCTGTCGTTTTGCAGAGGGCGTCGACGATCGCCAAGACTGGACGGTGGATGAACTGGAGGCCAGCTTGGATATCCGCAGCCCGTTTGTCCGCGATGCGATGGTGCGGCTGGCGCGCGAGATCGAGGCGCCGGGTTTTGCCTCGGAACTGATGGCCGAGGCGCTGTGCCTGCAATTGGGCATCGAACTGGAACGCTATTTCCGCGCGACTCCCGGAAGGCCGGAGGGACATGCCGGGCGGCTGACGGCGCAGCAGCTGCGCCACATCGAACAGCGGCTGGATGGCGAGGGGCCGCCGGCCGGGGTGGCCGAACTGGCGCTGGAGTGCGGGCTGAGCACGCGCCATTTCTTCCGCCTGTTCCGCGCCACCACCGGCACGACGCTGAGCGCGTTCGCGGCGGAGCGGCGTCTGGCGCGGGCGCGGGCGATGCTGGCAGCGCCGCGCCCGCCTATCAAGGCGATCGCCTGGGCGTGCGGGTTCGAGACCGCGGCGGCCTTTTCAGCCGCGTTTCGCCGAGCGACCGGCGCCTCGCCCAGCGACTATCGGCGGCAGATGCTGCATTAGCAAACGGGGGCTTCAGGCGTCCACCACCGCCAGCGCGGCCTGTGGGCAGGCATCGGCCGCCTCGCGAGCCAGATCCTCCAGACCCGCGGGCACCAGCGGATCATCGACATAGACGATGCCGTTCTCGTCGAGCTTGTACACGTCGGCGCAGATTTCCGCGCACACGCCGTAGCCGCAGCATGCTGGCTTATCGATCACCACCTTGAGCCGTCCGGACATATTATTCTCCTCTCCGAGCGCGCATTACAGCTTGAACACATCCCGTTCAACCTGTATCGCGCTACAAACGATTATCCGAGGAGAGGATGATGCTGCAAAAGGCCACCTTCACGCTGGCGGACGGGTCGACGCTGGACGACCTGATCAAGCGCGACACCAACGAAGTCTCGCTCCGCGTGATGAACGACGAGGAGCTGTACAAGCTCGAGATGGACCGCATCTTCGCCAAGACCTGGCTGCTGCTGGGCCATGAGACGGAGATACCCAAGGGCGGCGACTTCATCGTCCGCGACATGGGTGAAGACCAGGTGATCGTGACGCGCGACCGCGCGGGCGAAATCCATGTAAACCTCAACGTCTGCCCGCATCGCGGCATGAAGGTGTGCACGGCCGAGGCCGGCAACGCCCAGGCGCATCGCTGCATCTATCACGGCTGGGCGTTCCGCCCCGACGGCAGCTTCATCGGCGCGCCGGTGGAGAAGGAGCAGATGCACGGCAACCGCATGGAGAAATCCGAGCTGGGCCTGAAGAAGGCGCGCGTGCAGCTCTATGGCGGGTTGATCTTCGCGACGTGGAACATCGACGGTCCGTCGTTCGACGATTTCCTCGGCGACATGAAATTCTATCTAGACCAACTGTTCTGCCGCACGGACAGCGGGCTGGAGATGCTGGGGCCGCCGCAGCGTTTCGTATTGCCGTGCAACTGGAAGATCCCGGGCGAGCAGTCCGGCTCGGACGGGTTCCACACGCTGACGCTCCACCGCTCGCTGATGGAAGGCGGGATCATGGGTGGCACGCCGGAATCGATCTACGACAATGCGCCCGGCATGTACGGCGTGGACGTGAGCGTGCCGCAGGGCCACTCGCTGCGCTGCCTGGAGGCGGCGCTGACCTTCAAGATGTTCGCCGACGTGAGCTTTGAGGGCAAGACGACCGAGGAGCGGCTGAACCTGCTGCCGCCACCCGGCATCACCAAGGATCTGATCCCGCAGCTGTTCAAGAACCTTTCCAAGGAGCAGGTGGAGCAGCTGGCGACGATCCCGCCGCAGGTGGGCGGCATGTTCCCGAACATCCTGCTGGCGTTCATCTTCGCGCCGCGTACCGACGGCGGTGCTTCCGGCGCGCTCGCGCTCCACACCTACGTCCCCAAGGGGCCGAACCATGTGGAGTTCGTGAACTTCATCTTCGCGGAGAAGGACGCGCCCGAGCAGGTGAAGCGCGACATGCTGCAGAACTCGATCCAGCAGACCGGCACCTCCGGCATCATCGAGCAGGATGACGCCGACACCTGGCCGCAGATCATGCGTAACAGCCGCGGCTCGGTGAGCAAGACGATGACGCTGAAATATCAGGCGCTGCACGGCCACGAGCGGCCGGAGGGCTGGTATGGCGAGGGGCTGCTCTATCCCGGCTTCACCAAGGACGACACCCAGTGGAACTGGTGGCTGGCTTATTACGACCTGATGGCCAAGACGCCGGGCATGAACGCGGTGGACGGGGAGGCTCGCTGAGATGGTGAACTACGCAACCGCCGCGGTGGACAAGGCCAGCGTGATGCGCGGGCTGGTCTCCAAGGTGCGCGTGCCGCTGGGCTCCGAAGTGTACAACCGTCTGCTGGAGACGCTGTACGACGAGGCGGCGGCGCTGGACGAGCGCCGCTTCGACGAGTGGGTGGCGATGCTGCACCCGGACCTGATCTATACGGCACCCATCCGCCTGACTCGCAGCGGCCCCAACCGCGACCGCGACGTGATGCGGACGATGATGCATTTCGACGACAATTACGCATCGATCCTGATGCGCGCCGGACGGCTTTCCAAAAGCGCGTGGGCGGAGGATCCCCCCTCGCGCACGCGCCGCTTCGTCACCAACGTGCGGGTCGGCGAATGCGAGACGGCGGGCGACTATGAGGTTTCGAGCTACCTCTATGTCGAGCGCAGCCGCTTCGACATGCACACCAACGAGACGACGAGCGCCGAACGGCGCGACATCTGGCGGCTGGTGGAGGGCGCCTACAAGCTGGTGACGCGGGAAATCATCGTCGACCAGTCCACCCTCGGCATGTCCAACTTCGCCATCTTCCTCTGAGGAAAAGCGGCATGGCATCCCCGATCCATGTCGTTGTCGCCGGCAGTGGGCTCGCCGGCTACGGCGTGCTGCGCGAGCTGCGCAAGCTTTCGCCGGAGGCGAAGCTGACTTTGGTGACGCTGGACGACGGGCATTTCTACTCCAAGCCGGCCCTTTCCACCGCCTTCGCCAAGGGCAAGGTGGCGGATACGCTGGTGACGACGCCGGCGGCGAAGATGGCGGCGACGCTGAAGCTGGATCTGCGTGCCGGCCGCGAGGTGGAGGCGATCGATCGCGAGGGGCGGGTGGTGCTGACGACCGGCGGGCCGATCCCTTATGATACGCTGGTGCTGGCGCTCGGCGCCGATCCGGTGCGTCCGCCGATCGGCGGGGATGCGGCGCACCGCGCGCTGGCGGTGAACAACCTCGACCATTATCGCGAGTTTCGCGAGAAATTGTTCGATGGCGCGCGCGTGCTGGTGATGGGCGGCGGGCTGGTCGGCACCGAATTCGCGCACGACCTTTCGGCCGCCGGCTACCGGCCGGTCGTGGTGGATATGCTGGCCCATCCGCTGGCACAACTGGTGCCGCCGGGCGTGGGCGACATGGTGCGGGCGGCGCTGGCGGAGCAGGGCGTGGAATGGCATCTCGGCGCCAAGGTGGTCTCGATCGATGCCGCCGGCGCGGGGTTCCGTGTCGAACTGGACAATGGTGTCGTCGTCGCGGCGGACGCCGTGCTCTCGGCCGTGGGGTTGCGGCCGCATGTGCGGCTGGCCGAGGAAGCGGGGCTGGCGGTCGGCCGAGGCATTACGGTGGATCTGACCGGCCGGACTAGCGACCCGCATATTTTTGCGATCGGCGACTGCGCCGAATATCCGAACGGCCTCGCCGCCTACGTCACGCCGATCATGGCGGCGGCGCGCGCGATCGCGCCGAGTGCGCTGGGCACGCCGACCGAGATCCGCTTTCCGCCATTATCGGTGCAGGTGAAGACGACGGCTTATCCGATCGTGCTGCTGCCCGCTCCGGCCGGCTTAGCGGGAACGTGGGAGAAAGCGGAAGATGACGAGCGCGGATTGAAGTATCTGTTCCACGACGAAGGCGGCGCGATCCGTGGCTATGTGCTGACACGCGACCGCTGCCAGGAGCGGACCGACATGGACCGCTCCCTGATCGAAACCATGAGTGAGGCGGCGGCGGCATGACGGCTTTGCTGGCAGACAAGATCGCGATCGTGACGGGCGGCGCCAAGGGCCTCGGCTATGGCATTTCCCGCCGGCTGGCGCGCGAAGGCGCGTCGCTGTTGATTACCGGGCGCGACGGCGCGGCGGCCGAGCGCGTGGCAGCCGAGATCCGCGAGGCCTTCGGCACCCGCGCTGTCGGCATGGCCGCCGACATGGGCGTGAAGGACGAGGTTGTCGCCATGGTCGATCGGGCCGTCGCCGAGTTCGGCGGGCTCGATATCCTCGTCACCAATGCCTCGATGCTGTCGCCCAACATCCTGCTGGAGAACAAGACCGACGAGATGCTCGCCCGCACGATGGAGATCGGGACGTGGGGCACCTGGTGGACGATGCGCGCGGCCTTTCCGCACATGAAGGCGCGCGGCGGCGGATCGATCGTGAATTTCTACTCGATCGACGCGCAGACCGGCGCGTGGCTGCACAGCGACTATAATATGAACAAGGGTGCGATCCTGGGGCTTACCCGCTCCGCCGCGGTGGAATGGGGTCGCTTCAACATCCGCACCAACGCGATCGCGCCGACCGGCATGGGGCAGGTGTTCGCCGATCTGGCCGAGAACGTACCCGGGTTCCTCGACATGGCGACCGCCAGCAATCCGCTGAAGCGGGCCGGCGATCCCGAGAACGATATCGGCCCGGTGGTTGTGTTCCTCGCCTCCGAAATGTCGCGCTTCGTGAACGGCGAACTCATCAACGTCGATGGCGGCCAGCATCTGCCCGGCTATGTGAGCGTGCCGCACAACCTGGCCGAACTGGAGGCGCAAGGGTGAGGTTGCTGCCGCAGACCGACTGGGGCGCGCCCGTGTCCGATCAGGGCGCAAGCGTGCAGAAGATCCTGGACGGGACGTTGCGGGCGATCCGCGATGTCGGCGCGCGGCGGCTTTCGATGAGCGATATCAGCGATGCCAGCGGCGTCTCGCGCGGCACGCTCTACCGCTATTTCGGATCGAAGGAAGAAGTGCTGTCAGCGGTCAGCGAATATGTCTGCACCAGCTTCGAACGCGGCGTCGCGGAGGCTGGTATCGGCATCGCCGATCCGATGGAGCGGTTCCGCGCGGTGATGCGCTTCTACGCGCATTTCACGATAGAGCGGTCGCCGGAGCGCATCTTCGAGGTAGAGCCAGACTTCCACCTGAACTTCCTGCGCACCCATTTCCCACGCCACAAGGCCGCGGTGCGGGCGGCGCTGGACCTGTCGCTCGATCATCTCGAAGCGGTGACGGGCAGCGCGATCGACCGCGACCTCTATGTGGAGCAGCTCGTGCGGCTGCAACTCAGCACGCTGATCGTGCCCGCCAGCGACGAGTGGATTCAGAACTGGAACGATGCGCCCGACAAGCTTCTCGATTGGGCTTTGCAGATTGCGGGCCGCAGGCCCGACACCAAGAAGGAGAGGATGAACTGATGGCTACCGCAATCAAGATGGACATCGCCGATCAGGTGGTCTTCGCCGACAAGAGCGTGGCGGACGGCTTGGTCGCCAGGGCCAGATCGCTGCGCGACTTCTTCCAGCGAGAAGCGCCGAAGGGCGAGAAGCGCCGCCAGCCGACCGAAGCGGTGGACAAGGTGCTGAAGGAGGAGGGCTTCCTCCGCCTGCTCCTGCCGCAGCGGCTGGGAGGCTTTGGCCTGTCCCCCACCGACTTCTGCCGGGTGCAGATCGAGATCGCCAAGGGCGACCCGGCGGTCAGCTGGGTGATGCAGATCATCAACGGCACCAGCTGGATCACCAGCCTGGCGCCGGACAGCGTGCAGGACGCCGTGTTCGCCGACGGCCCTCAGCCGGTGTGCGGCGCCTATAATCCGCCGGGCAAGGCCCGCAAGGTGGACGGCGGCTGGATCATCAACGGCAAGTGGCCGTACATGTCCGGCTCGCGCCAGTCGACCTGGGCGCAGCAGGGCGTGGTGCTTGAAGGCTATGAGGGGCCGGTCGTTCCCGGCATCAGCATGTGCTATTTGCCAATGTCTTCCATGACGATCGAGGATACGTGGTTCGTCTCCGGCATGCAGGGCACCGGATCGGACACGGCGATCGCCAAGGACGTGTTTATCCCCGAAGGACAGATGGTCCTGATGGACGAGCGTGCCGGCCAGATCGACAGCAGCAAGCGGAACTTCGGCGCGCCATCCGATCTGCTGCCGGCCGTCCCCGTCGTCCGCACTACCGGCATCGCCCAGTTGATCGGCGCGGTGGAGGCGATGCTGGAGATCGTGACCGCCGAAGCACCGAAGAAGCCGGTTCTGACGACCTTCATCACACCGCGGACCAAGTCGGGCGCCTTCATGCGCGATCTGGGCGAGGCGACGGCGATGATCGATACCGCCAAGCTGATCCTGTTCGACCTGACGGGCAAGCTGGACCGGGTGGCCGGCGGTGAGGCTTTCACGCTGGAGGAGAAAGCGCGCCACCGTGCGGCGGGCGCGCAGATGATCGAACTGGTGCACGGCGCCAGCGAATCGCTGATGTTCCAGGCGGGCTCGTCCGCCTTCGCGCTGGACAAGCCGATCAATCGCTACTGGCGCGATGTTTCGATGGCGACGCGCCACATCCAGAACATCCCCACGATCGGCTACGAGATTTACGGCCGCAATCGCGCCGGCGCCGACGCGATCTCGCCGCCCGGAGCCTACTGAGCCGACCAAAGGTAGGTGGCGGCTACGGCCGGGCGCGGCAGTTCTCCCTCAACAATAGGGAGGACCGCCATGACATCGCTCGACCAGATGCCGCCACCGACGAACCCCTGGATGATGGAAACCGGCAGCATCATCTTCTGGTGCGTGCTGGCGGTAATCAGCATCGGTTGGACGATCCGCACGCGGCGCCTGGCGCTGCTGCCCTTGTTCCTGATCTCGGCGATATCGGCCTTCTGGATCGAATTCTATGGCGACTGGGGCGCTTATCTCGCGTGGAA
>CAXTTS010000026.1:0-11289 GCA_964247265.1 uncultured Sphingomonadaceae bacterium | reverse complement strand
CATCACGCCCTATACCACGCCGGTCAAACCTCTCTTCATCCCGTTTTCGTGAAGCTGGTGGTTCGCCTTCTCGCTAACGCCGCTGACGATGCTGGTGCGCGCGCTGCTGCGACGCTGGCCCAACGCATCGCCGCTGCTGCTGGCGATGGTGACGGCCTTTCCGCTTTATTGCGCCTATCAGCTGATGGTGGAGGGCGCGGCGGTGAGCAACGGCTATTGGACGTATGAAGCGCTGATCGGGCCGGTGATGGCCGGCGAGAAGGGCAATCTGCCCATCATCTTCCCGATCCTGCTGGGGGGCTGGGCGGCCTGGATGATCGCACTGGTGGCGCGGCCGGACTCGCAGGGGCTGTTCCCCTACGATCGCCGGCTGGGCGTCGACCGTGCCGCGCCGGGCTTCCCTCGCGAACTGGCGCGGGCCGGCGCGTTCGTGCTGGTGTTCCAGGTGACGTTCTTCGTCGTCAACACGCTGCCGGTGCTGATCGGCCGCCCACTGTTCGGCGGTCCCAGCGTGCTGGTGCCGTGAGGCAACGCTTCAGATGAAGTCCCGATAGGTTTCGATATATTCGGCGTACACGTCGCGCACGGCCTGTTCGGTCAGGCCGAACTCGGCTAGGCTGTAGCTACGCTTTCCATGCTTTCCGACGGGATTCTCGGCCAGCCAGCGGGTGATGCCCGCCGCGGATTCGCTGGTGAAGTCCCAGCCGAAGCGTTCGTAGGCGGCCCGGATGGTAGCCACCGGATTGGCAACCAGATCCTTGTAGCGCATGTCGAACACCGGCAGGTCGGGATGGGCCTTGCGATAGTCCATCATGCATTTCAGCCCATCCCACCACAGATGCAGCAGCTCCTGGCCGAGCGCGACGGGATCCTGGCTGTCGTAGGCCGGATCGCGGATCACCCGGATAAGCTGCGAGATCGAGGCGATCACCGTCGTCGGGTCGCGGTGGGGCTGAATGAAGATCGCGTCGGGGTAGACGGCGCGCAGCGCCGGCAGCTTGTACATATGCTCCTGAATCTTCAGCACCCAATGCCGGCGGGGATTGCGCCATGAGAGATGCTGGAGCCACATCTTGTGGACCTCGTACCGGAAGGTCGCATCGATCCCCTTGAACCAGTCGTAAAAGCGCGGCAGCCGGGTGAACATCACCGGATTGCTGCTTTCGAACGATGTGGTCATGAACGATCCGCATTCCTGCGGGATCAGGGCACCGATCGGGTGCCCCTTGATAAGCTGATCGTAATCGCCGCCCAAGATGGCGCGCAGATGCTCATCGAACTGGGCGATGCGCGGATCGGTATCGAAGGTCGCGGCCTCCGGCGGGGGAGAGGGATTCGCGACCTCCCACATCAACGGCGTGCGGTTCTGCGGGTCGCTGCCCATCAGCGCGTGCAGTACGCTGGTGCCGCAGCGTGGCAGGCCAAGAATGAACAGCGGTTGCCGGATCTCGACAGTGGCAATTTCGGGATAGCGGGCGCGATCGTCCATGATCGCCTTCAGCCGGGCAAGATCGTCGTGGATGTTGAACAGCGCGCGGGCGCGGCCATTCTCGTTCAGGTCGGTCGCCTCCTCGGTGGAGGCGAGGAGCTGGACGAGTCCGGGGCGCACCTTGTCGCGAATGTCGTCCTGCAGCGGATAGTCGGCGAGCAGCGTGTCGGCATCGGGGAAGAAGCGGGTGGGTGCGACAGTAGCCATGCTGGGCTCCTTGTTCTGGGGGTTACCAGCGGCGGCGCAATTGCGCGCCGCGACGCCTGAGACGCAGCGCCTCGCGGCGCTCGTCGGGCGTCACCACCGGCGTTGTGGCAGGCAGATGATCGCGAAGTTGGGCCAACGGGACGAGCCGCAGCGACGGTTCCGGCCCGGAACTCGCCTCCGTCCAGCGCAGCATCAGCGAACCTTGTAGTCGTCCGCCGGTGTCCAGCCAGTTCGGCACGCCGGGATCCTCGGGCGCGATCACCGCGCGGAAGCGGCCATCCGGATCGATCGCCGCCTGACCCGCATTGAGGCTGCTCTGGTGGTTGAACCAGTCGACCGTGTTCCACAGCATGTCGTTGATCTGGACGTTCCAGTAGCGCACGCGATCGGGCAGCTCGGTGTCCACGATCAGCGCCTGGCCGGGCTCCAGCCTGAACAGACCCTGGAAGTAATGCTGGCCGCTGACGCCGCCGCGCCCGGCCCAGTCGTCATGCTCCAGCCGGTTGACGAGACCGCGCGCCCGCTGACCCTTGGGATAGTTCAGCGCGAACCCGGCGTAGCGTTGCGGGTAGCCCGCGAGCCGCGTGAGCCGGTCGGCAATGGCGGCGGCGTCCGGCGAGGGGATCACGGCGGGGCGATCGAGCCGTTCGATCGCGAGCCGCGCATCGGCGCCCGCCCCCCAATCATAGGAGGCCTGGCGGACGTTGATCGTGGCCGCGCGCGGATCGAGCGCGAACCAGTCACCATCATGGTCCGCCGGCCGCTCGCTGCTCAGCAGCACGTCGAAGCTGCCGTCCGGCCCGATCGACAGCGTATCGGCATCGAGCATGCCGACCGAGGGGCCGAGATCGTCCATCACGCCGAGACCGCCAGCGGCGAAATCGAACAGCAGGAAGATGCCGTCGCCACGATAGCCGGACAGGCGATAGCGGCCGGCACCGTCGATCCGGGAATAGGCGTAAATGAAGTCCGGGTTCACCCCGACGCTGTTGAAATGGTTGTTGACGAGCGGCACGAAGTCCGGCGCGAGGGGATCGGCGAAGGCGCTGAGATAGCCGGCGCCAAGGGTGAGGAACAGGAGCCGGTAGGCGTCCTGCCGCGCCGCCGGATCGGCAGGATCGTCCAGCAAGGCGAGGATCTGGTCCGCCTGCGCGAGCGTCGCGAGGTAATCGGGCCATTCGGGCAGCGCGCTCATCGGCCGGCACCTTGCGGAGTGGCGAGCTTCTCCTCGCCACCGCGATGGATGCGGTCGCCCATGCGATCACGCGCCGCCGCCTCCCGCGCGATCCCTTCCGCATCGCTGTAAAGCACGTCGTCCTCGGTGATGCGGCGGGTGATCGGCTCCCAGTGGCTGACGAGCAGGCTGGCGTGATCGACCAGCGCCGGATCGATCGGCGGCGCGTCGCGCCAAGCGGCGACGGCGGCCGGATCGTCGATCCGGTAGATCGCCACATAAGCGTGGCTCGCGGCACCGGGCATCAGCTGGCCTTCGGGGCGATACATCAGGAGCGCGCCGGAGCGAACGCCAGGGCGATCGATCGCGGCTGCAAAGACATCGCGGAGATAGGCCCAGGCGAAATCGTCATCGCGGCCGGCGGCCGGGTTCATCCGTTCCAGGATCACGCCGCCGCGATGCTCCGTGCCGGGCTCGTGATCGCGGAACGCCAGCGGGTAATAATGATAATCCTCCAGCACGCTGTCGTCGAAGGCATCGCTAATCTTCATGCGATCCGTGTCCACGCTCTCCCAATGTTCGCGGCTGAAGCGGGCGGGATCGAACACGTCGTACAAAGCGAGCGAGCGCCAGTCGAAGCTGTCGGGCAAGGTGTGGCTCTGCACCTCGCTGCGGCGGAAGCGTTGCGCGGCGATCGAGCCGCGGAAGCGCAGCGCATCGCGCAGGTGGATGTTGGTGTACCAGTCCTCGAAATCCGCGCCGCGGCCGGGCAACGGCTTGCTGAGGACGACGAGTACCGCTTCGATCATCACCATCTCCCGATCATGCCGGCGGCCGATCCGACCTCACCTTCCCGTCGCCGCGCCGGATCGAACCTGCCGGGCGGCGGGCGGCTAGGCGGCGGACGGTTCGGGGTGCCTGTCCACATGCAGGCGGGTGAGCACGAGATGGGCGATCTTCCACCCGTCCGCCTCGCGCACATAGCGTTCGCGGTAATGGCCGTAGCCGGTGATCGAGGCGACGCCCGGCACCGGCGATTTGCCCGGCGCCCAGACGACGCGATCCTGCATCGGCGAGACCACCAAGGCTTCGTCGCCGTTCAGCGTGATCTCCGAGAAGTGGACCTGATGGGCGGTCTGTGCATCGCTGACGGACCAGCGGATCGTCGCCAACGCGGCCTCTCGCCCGACGAACGGCGGCTGGCCGGTATCCTGCTCCACGTCCAGCACCATATCCTCGGTGAAGATGCTGGCGAGACCATCCCAGTCCTTGGTGTCGAGATAGCGGCAATAGCGTGCCTTGACGGTGCGGATCGCCTCATGCGCCTCAAGCCTTGCCAGCATGTCCACGGTGTGCCTCCTACCAGAGCGTGCGCATGTGGCCGCCGATGCGCCGGGCGCGCAGCGCCGCATCGCGCTCCTCGCGCGTCACCATGCGGGTGTCGGCGGGCAGATGGGCCGCTACCTCCGCGAGCTTGACCACCCTGGCGGTGGGGGTGGGCCGCGCGTCCGTATCGAACCAGCGACCCTGCACGGCGCCACGCGGATAGCCGGAGGTGTCGAGCCAGTTGTGGACACCGGGATCGCGCGCGGAGATCACCGCGCGGAACACGCGATCGCCATCCACCACGCCCTGGGCATCGTTGAGGCTCGACTGGTTGTTGACCCAGTCGGTCGTCTCGTAGAGTTCGTTGGTGAGGATCAGCGACCAATAGCCGACCTGATCGGGGATCGCGACTTCGGTAATCAGCGCTTCGTCGTCGGCCAGATCATAGGCGCCCTCATAATAGGATTGCCGCTGCAACCCGCTCATCTGCGAGAAGTCGACGACGTTGAGGATGTTGACTGTTCCGGCGTCGCGCAGCTTCTCCACCTTGTCCGGGAAGGCGAGCGCGCAGGTGGCGGTGGTGAACGGGATCTCGGCGAAGCGCGCGGCAAGTTCGGCCAAAGTGGGGCGACCTTTGGCGGCCGGCGTGTCCAGCCGGTCGATGCCGAAGCGCGGTTCGCGCTCCTCGCCCCAGCGGCAGCCGACGATGCGGAGCATGAACTTCTCGCAGTCGGGGTGGAGCGGAAACCAGTCCCCCGTCCACCCGGCCGGGCGCTCGGGCGCGATCACCACGTCGAAGCGGCCATCGCCATCCAGTGGCAAGCCGAGAAAATCGTTGGTGTCGAGAGCGGGGTGGTGCTGCCCGGTGCGCAGCGTATCGGGGCCGAGCTGGGCCATCACCATCATCCGCACGTCGCCACGCTCGCCGCGCATGCGGTAGCTGCCGCCCTTGCCGATCAGTGCCGCCTTGTAGATCGTGTCGGCATTGGGCTGGAAGATGTTCTGGATCAGGTTGAGCTCGGGCACGAACATCGGATGCGCGCGATCGTGCGCGATCGCATCGTTGGTGGTGCGCAGCAGCCCGGCGAGCAGCAGGCGCGTCGCCTCCTGCCGGACATGCGGATCGTCGCGCAGGCGGGCGGGCAGGCGCTGGCGCATCCGTTCACCGAGTGGACGCAGATCGTCGAGCAATTGCTCCCATTCATAGACCTGCGGGTCGTCGCTCATCCTGATCCTCCGGCCTTCCCTGTCGGCCACATAGTGTAGACGGCCGAGCCGACCAGCCCAACGCCGATCGCCCGGCGCCGCACGCCACGACTGTCGCATGCGCGCCATGCCCGCCGCCTTTCGCTTGGCAGGTCAGCCGTGCATGATGACCACTATCGTGCATCAAACGATGCGCGGCGGGGGCCGCCCGAAGTGCGGAGAGGTCGATGAGCACGCAGTGGGACGCCATCATAGTCGGGTCGGGCGCGGCGGGGCTGACTGCTGCCGTGACGGCCGCGCGCAAGGGTCTGAAGGTGCTTGTGGTGGAGAAGACCGACGTGTTCGGCGGCACCACCGCCATTTCCGGCGGGGGCATCTGGATTCCGGGGAATCACCTCCAGATCGCCGCGGGCATACCGGAACCGGCCGGGGCCGCGCGCAACTATGTGGCGACTTTGGTGGGCGAGGGCCTGCGCGGCGAGGTGCTGGATGCCTATCTGCAGGCCGGGCCGGAGATGGTGCGTTTTCTGGAGGACAAGACCGAGGTCCGTTTCGCGCTGGCCGACCACGCGCCGGACTGGCATCCAGAGATTGAGGGTGCCAGCAAGGCAGGCCGGCTGCTCGCGCCGCTCGAATATAGCGCGCACAAGCTGAACGGCTATTTCGACGAACTGCGTACCCCGCGTGCCGAATTCAACGCCCCCGGCGGCTTCATGATCGACCTGCCGGATCTGGTGCATATCGATCAGGCGAAGTCGTCGCTGAAATCGGCGTTGTACATGGGGCGGCTCGTCCTGCGCTTCGTGTGGGACAAGGTGCGTGGCCGTAAGCGCGGATCGCGGCTGACGATGGGCAACGCGCTGGCCGCGCGGCTGCTGCGCTCGGCGCACGATGCCGGCGTGACCCTGTGGCGCAACACGACCGTGACGGGCCTGATCGGCGGCCCGGAAGGGATCACCGGCCTGCGGGTGGAGCGCGACGGCGCGCCACAGACGCTGACGGCGCATAAGGGCGTCGTGCTCGCCTCGGGCGGCTTTTCGGCCAACGCGCAGCTGCGCCGCGCCTACATGCCGCATCCGGACCAGCATATCTCGATCATGGCGGGCTGCAACACGGGCGACGGCATGAACATGGGGCTGGAAGCCGGCGGAACCGTGGACGGCGAGAATGTGGCGAACGGCGTCTGGTCGGTCGTGTCGACGATGGCGAAGCCCGATGGCTCTACTGCGATCTACGCCCACCTGATCGACATGTCGAAGCCGGGGTGCATCGCCGTGGACAAGACAGGCCGGCGGTTCGGCAACGAGGCATCGAACACGTTCGTCGACTATATGCACAGGGCGAACGCGGTGCCGGCGTGGCTGGTGGCCGATGCCCGCTTCGTCAAGAAATACGGCCTCGGCCTCGTATTCCCGGGCGCGAAGGGGCTGAAGAAGCTGGTGAAAGCCGGCTACATCATCGAAGGCGCCACCCTGGCGGAACTGGCCGGGCGGATCGGCGTGGATGCGGCGGGGCTGCAGGCCACGGTGGAGACGATGAACGGCTATGCCAAGACCGGCAAGGATCTGGATTTCCACAAGGGCGACAGCTCGCTCGATCGCGATCTCGGCGATCACCGGCACGGCCCCAATCCATGCCTCGGCCCGATCGAGCACGGCCCCTTCTACGCCGTGAAGATCTTTCCCGGCGACGGTTCGACGACGGTGGGCCTGCGCATCGATGGCGAGGCGCGGGTGCTGGATGCGCAGGGCCGCGTCGTTCCGGGGCTGCATGCGGCGGGGCTGGATGCGAACTCGATCTGGCGCGGCCATGCTCCGGCGCATGGCTGCAATGTGGGGCCGGCGATGACGCTGGGCTATATCGCCGGGCGCAGTCTGGCGGCGTGAACGGAGCGCCCCGGCATGGTGCCGGGGCGCTCCCGCACGATCAGCCCGCTTGCTCCATGAAAGCGGCCAGATCGGCATAATGCGGCTGGTGGATCATGCTGCCGCCGGAGATCGAGATATTCTCACCCGTGATGTAGCGCGCCTCCTCCGACGCGAGGAAGGTGACGAGCGCGGCGATATCCTCCGGCGTGCCGAACTCCGGCGTCAGGATGTGACGCTTGATGATCTCTTTCAGACCCGGCACCGTCTTTTCGAGTGCTTCGGTGAGGACCACGCCCGGCGAGACGGCATTGCACCGGATATTCTGCCGGCCGTGCTGGGTGGCGACATAGCGGGTGAGGGTGATGATCGCGCCCTTGGAAGCGCCATAGGCGACGCGCGCCAGATCGCCCGCCGATCCCGATCCGGAAGCGGTGTTGACGATCGATCCGCCGCCGCCTGCGATCATGTGCGGAATCGCATATTTGCAGCCCAGCATGTAGCCGGTGAGGTTGACGTCGAGGATTTCCTTCCAGATCTCCAGCGGAATATCGACGGCGGTGCTGTCCTGCCCGGCCTTTTGCGGATCGGTCATCGCCGCATTGTTGTGCAGGATGTCGAGCCGACCGAAGCGATCGATCGCCGCCTCCACCATCGCCTTCACCGATGCCGGGTCGCCGGCATCGAACCGGACGGCATGGCCGCCGTCACCCAGCATCGCGGCGGTGCGTTCGGCTGATTCCACGAACAGATCGGCGACGATCACCTTCGCGCCTTCCGCGACGAAGCGCCGGGCTACGGCCGAGCCGATGCCGCCACCGCCGCCGGTAACGATCGCGACCTTGCCCTCAAGCCGGCGCATCGGTGCCATCCTTGCGCGCCGCGACCTTGGCCTTTGCGCCCTCGATCCCCTTGAACAGGGCCGTGGTGTTGCCCGCCCCCGCATAGAACAGCATGAACAGCGGCATCAGGCCCAGTGCTTCGGGCGTGAACTCCTCATTGATGAGGGCGCCGGTCATCTGGATCTCGATCAGGTCGGCGCGGCCCAGCATCGTGGTGGCGCCGAGCACCATCAGTCGCTTGTCGCGGGTGGAAAGCGCCGGATCGGCCCAGAGATTGCCGAACTGGTTGGCGACGATCTCCTGATTGAAGCGGTTGTCCTTCAGTGGCTCCATCATCTTGGAAAAGCCGGGGCCGTAGACCGCATCGACCGTATCCAGACCCTTCTGCCACTGTTCTTCCGTCATCGTCATGTTCTCTCTCCCATCGTCGGCAAGCCGGAGAACCGCACGCCGCACGCCGCGCGACACCGGCCGACTTCCGTCCCGAGCCGTGCCGGTCGCACCTTCCCTAAGGCAGGTCTATGCCGCGGCGCATGCCGGGATGCTGCATGTGGCGCCGCTTCGGTCGTCGCATGAAGAGGATGTCGATCGATCATGCCCGCGAGCGAGCCACGCTACGGCGCACCCGAAAAGCCGGTGTCGGAACGGTATAGCTGGTACGTCCTGGCTATCCTTACGCTGTCGCAGACCTGCCACGGCATCGACCGGGCGATCATCGGCCTCGTCCTCGCGCCGATCGGGCGGGAATTCCACCTGAGCGACGGCAGGCTCGGCTTCCTTGCCGGCTTCGCCTACGGAATATTCTTCGCCATCGCCGCCATCCCGTTCGGCCTCGCGGTCGATCGGCGCAACCGGCGCAACCTGATGGCGATCGCGCTGACGATCTGGAGTGGTGCCACCGCATTGTGCGGGCTGGCGACCGGCTTCTGGTCGCTGCTGCTCGGCCGCGCGGCGGTGGGCACGGCGGAGGCGGCGGGATCGCCCACCGGCATGTCGCTGCTGAGCGACTATTTCGACAAGGATCGCCGCGCCACCGCGATCGGCCTGTGGTATCTGAGTTCCGGCATCGGCCTGGCGCTGGCCTTTCTGATCGGGGGGCTGATCGTGGAGGCGCATGGCTGGCGCTGGGCGTTCTTCGCCGCCGGCGTGCCGGGCCTGCTGCTTGCCCCGCTGCTCCGCTTCACCGTGCGCGAGCCGAAGCGCGGTGGCCGCGACGGCGCGGAGATGGCCGCGACGGACGACGGGCTGGACGGGGCGAGCCTGGGCTTCCGCATCCGCCTGCTGCTGGCCCGGCCAGGCCTCGGCCATTGCATCGCCGCGATCGTGCTGATCGCGACCGGCATCTATGGCATGAGCACCTGGCTGACGACCTTTCTGATCCGCGTCCACGGTCTGCCGATCAGCAAGGCCGGGCTGCTGGTGGCGATCGCCTATGGCATCATGGGATCGATCGGCGGGTTCCTGGCGGGCTTCGGTTCCGACTGGATCAATCGCCGCATGGGCGGCTTCGATCCGGCGCGCACCGCGATGCTGGGCGCGATCATCCCGGTGCTGACCGCGATCACCGGCGTCGGCACCGTCGCCTTTGCCGGGCTGCCGGTGACGATCGCCTTCATGATGGCATGCGGCTTCATCTGCGCTTCGTATAATGGCCCGATCTACGCGGTGATCGTGCATGTGGCGGGGCCGAAGCTGCGTGGGCTGGCGGTATCGCTGGTGCAGCTCGGCGCGAACCTGATCGGGGTGGGGGCCGGAACCTTCCTAATCGGCGCGATCAGCGACGCGATCGGCGGCACGCGCGGCGTGGCCTGGGGCATCGGCATCGCGATGATCTTCGTGCTGTGGGGTGGCGGCCATCTGGCGCTCGCCTCGCGCAGCATAAGGCGGGCCGCGGCCTGAACGACAAGCAGGAGAGAAAGATGGCTGAAGTGGACACTCCTACCCGTCCGGTGATCGACCAGAATCCGGTGCCGCGGCCTTATCCGAGCCGGACTGAGCCGATCCCGATGGGCCGTTTCCGCCCCGATGCGGCGTGGCTCGGCCGCATGATGGCGAACCGCTTCCCCGGCGTGGTGGCCCAGGCGATGGAGGTGGTCGAGCTGTTCGACAGCCATACCACCAAGATGCGCGTCGCGGTGGACTGGAACGATGCCGGCAAGGCCGCCGGGCTGCCGCGCAATTTGTGCGTCAAGGCGAATTGGGGCGGCCAGTTCGACAATGTCGACATCCACGCGCTGGAGGCCCGTTTCTATCACTTCCTGACGGACCGCCTGACGGCCGAGACGGCGCACTGCTACTATGCCGACTGGAACGACGATGGCGACGGGCAGGGCCTCGTCGTGCTGGAGGATCTGATCGATCGCGGCGGCAGGTTCGGCCACAGCACGCAACATGCGGGAGTGGACGGGGTGGCGAGCGGCCTCGCCGATCTCGCCAAGCTGCACGCCGGCTTGTGGGAGAGCCCGCTCATCACGCCGGAAGCGGCGCCGTGGCTGCCGACATCAATGGCGGTTCCGGTCGATTACGATCAGGTGCGGCTGATGCAGCATTGGCTCGGCGAAAATCTGAAGGAGCCGAACTTCCTCTCGCTGGCCCCCAAACATTATATCGCCGATCCGAGCCGGATCGAGCGGGCCTATGATGCGCTGGTCGACTATGAGCGGAAGTTCGCGGCGCCTTATTGCGTGATCCTTGGCGATTGCCATCAGGGCAACACCTACATCCTGCCGAGCGGCGAGCGGCTGTGGCTGGATTGGCAGCTGGGCAGGCGCGGCCGGCCGTGGCGCGACGTCACCTATTTCACGGTGGGCTCGCTCACCATCGAGGAGCGGCGACAGCATCACCGCGATCTGATCGCTCACTATCGCGATTGCCTGGTGAAGGCCGGGGCCACCGACGTGATCGGGCTGGACGAGATCTGGGAGCAGATCCCGCGCTGGGTGATGTACGGCATCCAGGCGTGGGCCGCCAACATGGACCATTGGGGCCAGAACGGCCTGCCGATGAACGAGCGCTTCTTCGCCGCGGGCGAGGACTTGGGAACGTGGAAGCTGCTGCTGAACGAATGACGCGCAAGAAAAAGGGGCGCGCCCATCGGGCACGCCCCTTTCAAGCCGGTAGACCGACTTATTTGTACGGATCGACGGGCTGGGGCACTTTGATGACTTCGAGATCCTTGAG
>CAXTTS010000025.1:20290-23107 GCA_964247265.1 uncultured Sphingomonadaceae bacterium | reverse complement strand
CCGCTTACAGGACTCGAACCTGTGACCCCCGCATTACGAATGCGATGCTCTACCAACTGAGCTAAAGCGGCTTGGTTCGCGCGCCATATCAGCGGCGCCGCGCCAGCACAAGCGCCGGCGGCGGCCTGCCGCGGCTGTTTACCGAACGGAAACCATGTCGCGCGCAAGGGTGAGGCGTGGCTCCGATCAGCCGGGGCAATTGGGGCGAGATCATGGATACATTGCGTTCGATCGACAGCGACGATGTCGATCGCGACTATCCGGCCGCGGACGAGCCGGCGATGGAGGCACCACCCTCGATCGGGTCGGACGAGCGGCGCATGCATGTCCGCGCCTATAATCACTGGGTGTCGCTGCTGGATGGGCGGGCCTATCCGGCCATCGCCGATCTCCGCCCCGAAACCGTGCCCGATTTCGGCCCGCACGGCGTGGTGCTCGATTTCGCGGACGGTTCGGAGGATCCGGCGATCCCGTTCGTCGGCCAGGCGCTGCGCGACGAGGGCGGCCACGATCGCCCGATCGGGCGCGTGTCGGATGTGCCGCGGGGATCGCTCCTCTCCCGGCTCACCGATCATATCGACGAGATCATCGCCAACCGCGCGCCGATCGGCTTCGAGGCGGAGTTCGTCAACCAGCGCGGCCGCAACATGATGTATCGCGGCATATTGATGCCCTTCTCCTCCGATCAGGTGGCGATCGACGCCATCTACGGCGTCATCAACTGGAAGGAGGCGCCGGCCGAGGCGGAGGCGCTGGCGCTCGGCGCGGAGGTGGCGCAGGCGCTGCGCCAGCCGGTGCCCGCCCCCGCCGCGATCGCCAGCCCGGTCTGGGCGGATGGCCCCAACGCCGCACCGTTCGCGCCGCAGCCGGATCATGCGGGCTACCTCACCGGGGATGGCGACTTCACGCTCGGCGATGCCATCGACCTCGCTTTGCCGCCGCTGGACGATGCGCGCGCCTATCTGCGTCACAGGCGCCCGATCGCCACGCTCGATCCGGTCGGCATCGGCGCGGACGAGTTCGTCCTGCTCGTCGCGCGGCGACTGGCCGACGGCAGTTTCGGCGTGCTGGCGCCGGTGCATGATCCGCTGCTGCTCGACACCGCGATCCGCCACGCGGCCGGCTAAGTCCGCGCGGCAGGCTCCGCTTCCGCCCCTGCCCCGGCGGCGGTCATGCCTTGCCCGTGTCATGCACGCGGCGCATATAGCCGCCCCATCGAGGCGGCGGCCGATCGAGACCGCGCCCACCAGTTTGCGGAGCGGAACGAAGCCATGACGAAGACCGATCCTGCCGGCGCCCCCGTCGCCGGCGCCCCGGCCGATCCGGCGCAGGGCACCGCCGCCGGCCCGCTGGTCCGGGCGATCGCCGCCGCTTTGCTCGCCGGCGCGCTGCCGGGTGAAACCGATCGCTTCGGCGACGAGGCCCGGGCGGAGGCAGCCGCCTTCGTCGCCGATGTCGCCGCGCTGCGCGTGCCCGGCGAGCCGACGCTGCGGATCGAGTCCATCGCGGGCGACGATGCCCGCCGCCGGATGCGCCTGGCCGTCATCAACGACGACATGCCGTTTCTCGTCGATTCCGTCGCCGCCGCGATCGGCGCGCACGGCCTCGACATTCACCGCCTGCTCCACCCGGTCGTCACCGTGCGGCGCGAGGGCGACGGCACGCTCGCCGCGATCCTGCCTGCCGATGAAAGCGGGGAACGCCGCGAGTCGATGATCTATATCGAGATGGAGCGTGCCGACGCCCGCGCCCGCCGCGCGCTCGCCGAGGATCTGGCCGACGTGCTCGGCGATGTCCGCGCGGCGGTGAAAGACTGGCCGCGCCTCCAGATGGCGCTCCGCGAGGATGCCGATGCGCTGCCCGATGGCGAGGGCGCCGCCTTGCTGCGCTGGTTCGTCGACCGCCACTTCACCCTGCTCGGCCACCGCGTCGAAACCCGCGAGGGCGAACGGACGGACGCGCTCGGCATCCTCGCCGGCGATCGCACGCCGATCTGGGATGCCGCTGCACGCGATGCCGCGATCGATCATTTCGCCCAGGGCGGCGATGCGCCGCTGATCCTCAAGGCGGATTGCGTCGCCACCGTGCATCGCCGCGCGCCGATTGATCTGATCGTGCTGCCGTGGCGGCAAGGCGGCGCGGTCACCGGCGTCTCGGTCCACGCCGGCCTGTGGACCAGCGCGGCGTTGGCCACCCCGTCGGAACGGGTGCCGGTGCTGCGCGCCCGGCTGCGCGCGATCGAGGAGAAGTTCGGCTTCGATCCATCGGGCCATGCCGGCAAGGCGCTGCGCCATGCCCTGTCGGCGCTGCCGCACGATCTGCTGATCGGGCTGAAGCCGGCCATGCTGGAGCCGCTCGCGCTCACCGCCATGTCGCTGGCCGATCGCCCACGCCCCAAGCTGATGCTGATCGCCGGGCCGCTCGCGCGCCATCTGTTCGCCTTCGTCTGGCTGCCGCGCGACGAGCTGACCACCAGCCGCCGCGCCGCGATCGGCGAACTGATCGAGCGTGCCGCCGGGGGCACCATCTCCAGCTTCGCGATCGAGCTGGGCGAAGGCGGCCTCGCGCTCATCCGCTACATCCTCGATCTGCCGCCCGGCGCCACGCTGCCCGATGCGGCCGCGCTCGACGCCCAGGTGGAGGCGATGGTGCGCGGCTGGGCGCCCGCGGTGGAGGAGGCGCTGATCGCACAGGTCGGCGCCGGTGCCGCCGCGCGGCTGGTGCTCAGCTATGGCGGCGCCTTTCCGCCGGCCTATCGCAGCCGCTACTCGCCGGACGAGGCGGGCCGCGACATGGTGCGCCTGCGCGCGCTCGCGG
>CAXTTS010000025.1:0-20280 GCA_964247265.1 uncultured Sphingomonadaceae bacterium | reverse complement strand
GGCCGGAACAGCGCGGCGCCCGCCTCTACCGGCTGGAAAGCGATGCCCCGCGCGAACTGCGCCTGAAGACCTACCGGCTCGGCGGCTTCATCCCCTTGTCCGATGCCGTGCCGGTGCTGGAGAATTTCGGCTTCCGCGTGCTGGAGGAAAATCCCACCGCGCTCGACGGCGGGCGGCTCGGCTACGTCCACGACCTGCTGCTGGAGCTGGACGTGACGATCGATCCCGCCGCGCTGATGGCCCGCGCCGACATCGCCGAGGGCGCGATTGCCGCCGTGCTGGAAGGCCGGGCGGAGAATGACGCGTTCAACCAGCTCGTCATCGCCGGCGGGCTCGATCCGGTGTCGGTCGTGCTGTTCCGCGCCTGGTTCCGCTATCTGCGCCAGACCGGCCTCGCTTACGGTCTCGATACCGTCGCGGGGGCGCTTCGCCGGGCGCCGGTGGTCGCGCGGCACATCGTCGATCTGTTCGGCGCGCTGCACGATCCCGATCGGCAAGGCGACGAGGCCGCCGCCACTGCCGCCGGCGAGGCGATCGACGCAGCCCTCGCCGATGTCGCCGCGATCGACGACGATCGCGTGCTGCGCCGCATCCGGGCCGTCGTCTCCGCCACGCTGCGCACCAACGCCTTCACCCCCGCCGCCAACGAGGCGCTCGCGTTCAAGCTGGACAGCGCGCTGATCCCCGGCCTCCCCGCGCCGCTGCCGTGGCGTGAAATCTGGGTCTATTCGCCGCGTGTCGAGGGCATCCACCTGCGCGGCGGGCCGATCGCCCGCGGCGGCCTGCGCTGGTCCGACCGGCGCGACGATTTCCGCACCGAGATCCTCGGCCTGATGAAGGCGCAGGTGGTGAAGAACGCTGTCATCGTGCCCACCGGCGCGAAGGGCGGCTTCTATCCCAAGGCGCTGCCGCCCGCCTCGAACCGCGACGCCTGGCTGGCCGAGGGCACCGAAAGCTACCGCATCTTCATCCGCTCATTGCTGTTCGTCACCGACAATATCGTCGAGGATGCGGTGGTGCATCCCGGCGGCATCGTCATCCGCGACGGCGACGATCCCTATTTCGTCGTCGCCGCCGACAAGGGGACCGCCGCTTTCTCCGATGTCGCCAATGCCATCGCGCTCGATCGCGGCTTCTGGCTCGGCGATGCGTTCGCCAGCGGCGGATCGGTCGGCTACGATCACAAGGCGATGGGCATCACCGCCAAGGGCGCGTGGGTGTCGGTGCAGCGCCATTTTCTCGAACTCGGCGTCGATGTGCAGGCCGATCCCGTCACCGTCGTCGGCTGCGGCGACATGTCGGGCGACGTGTTCGGCAACGGCATGCTGCTGTCGAAGACGTTGCGCCTCGTCGCGGCCTTCGATCACCGCCACATCTTCCTCGATCCCGTGCCCGATGCGGCGGCCAGCTGGGCGGAGCGTGCGCGGCTGTTCGCCCTCCCCCGCTCGTCCTGGGCGGATTACGATGCCGGGCTGATCTCCGCCGGCGGCGGCGTGATCCCGCGCACGCAGAAGGCGATCCCGCTGTCGGCGGAGGCGGCCGCCGTGTTCGGCATCGCGCCCGGCACCTACGACCCCTCCGCGATCATCGCCGCGATCCTCAAGGCGCCGGTCGATCTGCTGTGGTTCGGCGGCATCGGCACCTATGTGAAGGCCCGCACGGAGAGCAACGCCGATGTCGGCGATCCGGCCAACGACGCCAACCGCGTCAACGGCGAGGATGTCCGCGCCCGCGCGATCGGCGAGGGCGCGAACCTCGGCGTCACCCAGGCCGGGCGCATCGCGTTCGCCGAGCGGGGTGGCCGCATCAACACCGACTTCATCGACAATTCGGCCGGCGTCGATTGTTCGGATAATGAGGTCAACATCAAGATCCCGCTCAACCGGGAGATGCGGGAAGGCCGCCTGACCTTCGACGATCGCAACAGCTTCCTGGCCTCGATGACCGACGATGTCGCCGCGATCGTGCTGGAGGATAATCGCCTCCAGACGCTCGGCCTGTCGCTCGCCGAACATGGCGGCGCCGCCGCTCTGCCGGCGCAGGTCCGCGTGATCGAGATGCTGGAGGGCGCCGGCCGCGTCGATCGCGCGGTGGAGGGGCTGGAGAGTTCGGACGAATTGCTGCGCCGCGCGCAGGAGAATCGCGGCCTCACCCGCCCCGAGCTCGCCATCCTGCTCTCCTACGCCAAGCTCGCGCTTCAGGCCGCCATAGAACGCACCGATCTCGCCACCGATCGCACGCTTTCGCCGCTGCTCCACGCTGCTTTCCCGCAGGCGATGCAGGCGCGGTTCGGCGCGGCGATCGATCGCCATCGCCTGCGCGGCGAGATCATCGCCACCAAGATGGCCAACCGCGTCGTCAACCGGCTCGGCGTGGTGATCCCGTTCGAACTGGCGGAGGAGGAGGGCACCTCGCTGGCCCAGATCGCCGCCACCTACTTCGCCGCCGATGCGATCTTCGGTCTGGAGGATATCTGGCAGCGGATCGAGCAGGCCGATGTCGCCGAAGATGCCCGCCTCTCGCTGATGGAAGCCACCGCCACCAGCGTACGCCTGCACATGGCCGATCTGATCCGCGCCTCCACGGCGGAGATGAACGCGGGCGAGATCGCGAACCGGCTCGGCGATGGCGTCCGCCGCCTCGATGCCGCCGCCGAAGGGTTGCTCCGGCAGGAGGCGCTCGTCCAGGCCGATACGCTGCGCACCAGCCTTGCCGCCACCGGCGCGCCGGACGAACTGGTCCGCCGCATCGTCCGCCTCAACGAGCTGGACGGCGCGGTCGGCACCGCCGCCCTCGCCCGCGAACTCGGCGTCGACGAAGTCACCGCCACCCACGCCTATGTCCGGCTGGGCGAGGCGCTGGGGCTCGATTGGGCGAAGGCGGTGGCGGTCCGCTTCGTCTCGTCCGATCCGTGGGAGCGGCTGCTCACCGCCGGCCTCGCCCGCGATTTCGAGCAATTGCGCCTCGATTTCATGGTGCGCGCGGGCGGCAAGGATCCGCTCGGCGCGGTCGAGGCGTGGCTCGGCACGCACCAGCCGCGCATCGCGCAGTTCCGCGCGGTCGTCGATCGCGCCCGCACCGCGCCGATCACGACGGCGGCGATGCTCGCCCAGATCGCCGGACAGGCCCGCGTGCTGCTCGCCCGGTAGGGCGGGCAGCTTCCACTTGCGAGTGATTATCGATCGCGTTATGCGCCACCCCTTCCCGGGGGACGTGAACCGCAGCGCATGGCCAGTACGACACGCCCTCCCGCACGGCCCGATCGCCATCGCCGCACCTTCTGGCTGAAACAGCTCCACCAATGGCACTGGATGAGTTCGGCTTTGTGCTTGGTCGGGCTGCTGCTGTTCACGATCACCGGCATCACGCTGAACCACGCCGGCGACATAGACGGCGCCCCTACCGTCACGTCGCGCAAGGAGATGCTGCCCGCCGCGCTGCGTGCCGCGATCCGCGCGGATGACGCACCGGACGCCAAGAAGCCGCTGCCGCCCGCCGTCGCCGCCTATCTAAACCGCTCGCTCTCGCTCCACGCCATCGGCATCGCCGAATGGTCGGCGGACGAGATATACCTCGCGCTGCCCCGCCCCGGCGGCGATGGCTGGGTCACGCTCGATCGCACCACCGGCGCGGTCGAGACGGAGAATACCGATCGCGGCTGGATTTCCTGGCTTAACGATCTCCACAAGGGCCGCAATGCCGGCCCGGTGTGGAAATGGTTCATCGACATATTCGCCGTCGCCTGCCTGATCTTCGCGATCACCGGCCTGTTCCTGCTCCAGCTCCACTCGGCCAAGCGCCGCGCGACATGGCCGATCGTCGGCTTCGGGCTGCTGACACCCGCCATCCTCGCCGTCTATTTCATCCATTGAAGGGGCAATCATGAAGCTATCCCACGGCCTCGCCGTCACGGCACCCTTGCTCACCGGCCTCGCCGCCAACCCGGCCTTTGCCGCCGGCATCGATCTCACCGTCACCATCCCGCAGCTCAAGGTCGCCGAATATCACCGGCCCTATGTCGCCATCTATCTGGAGCAGGCGGCGGGCCAGCCGATCCGCAATCTCGCTTTGTGGTACGATGCCGACAATCGCGAGGATGGCGGTCGCAAATGGCTGACGGAGCTGCGGCAATGGTGGCGCAAGAGCGGCCGAACGCTGAAGCTGCCGGCCGATGGCATCACCGGCGCCACCCGCGCGCCCGGCCCGCAGAAGATCGCCTTCACCGCGGGCAAGGCCCCGCTCGGCACGCTTCCCCCCGGCCAATATACGCTGGTGGTGGAGGCCGCGCGCGAGGTGGGCGGCAAGGAGCTGCTGCGCCTGCCCTTCGCCTGGCCCGCAAGGACGCCGCAGACCGTCACCGCCGCCGGCACCAGCGAGCTCGGCACCGTCACCGCCACGATCAAGCCCTGAAGGAGCGCCCCGCCATGATCCGTTTCGTCCGCTTCGCCGGTCTCGCGCTTGCCGCCACGGCCCTGCTCTCCACCGCCGCGGGCGCCCATCGCGCGTGGCTGCTGCCATCGGCGACGAACGTCTCCGGCGACGATGCGTGGGTCACGGTGGACGCCGCCGTCTCCAACGATCTGTTCTATTTCGAACATCAGCCGCTGCGCCTCGAAGGCATCAAGGCGTGGTCGCCCGACGGCACGGAGGCCAAGATCGAGAATGGCGCCACCGGCCGATATCGCAGCACCTTCGATGTCCATCTCACCCAGAAAGGCACCTACAGGATCGCCACCAGCATGGGCGGCATCATGGGCGGCTACACGCTCAACGGCGAGAAGAAGCGCCTGCCCCGAGGCCTTGCGGCCGACAAGCTCGCAGGCGCGATCCCGCCCGGCGCCACCGAGGTGCAGCTGTCCGAAGGGGTCAACCGCAACGAGACGTTCGTCACCAACGGCGCGCCCAGCGCCGGCGTGCTCAAGCCCACCGGTCAGGGCCTGGAGTTCGCTCCCGTCACCCACCCCAACGATCTGGTGGTGGGCGAACCCGCCACCTTCGGTTTCCTGCTCGATGGCAAGCCTGCCGCCAATCTCAAGGTCGTCATCATCCCCGGCGGGGTCCGCTACCGCAACGGCCTCGGCGAGATCGACCTGACGACGGATGCGAAGGGGCAGGTGAAGGTCAGCTGGCCTAATGCCGGCTTCTACTGGCTGAACGTCACCACCAGCGACAAGAAGGTCAGCGTGCCGCAGGCGACCGAGCGTCGCCTCGGCTACGCCACCACGCTGGAAGTGCTCGCCCCCTGAGCGGCCCGCGCATCGCCATCCCGCCGGCGCTCTCGCCGGCGGCGCTCACCGGTCGTCCGCACGGCAGCGTGGTCGCACTCGCGGGCGAGACGATGGGCACCAGCTGGAGCGTCCGCTTCGTCGCGCCCGCCGGTTTCGATCCCGCCCCCGTCCACGCCGCGCTGGTGGCGGAACTCGATGCGGTGGTCGCGGCGATGAGCCCCTGGGAGGCCGGGTCGGAGATCAGCCGGTTCAACCGCGCGCCGGCCGGTCGCTGGCAATCGCTGTCGCCGGGCTTCTTCCACGTCCTCCAGGCTGGCCTGGCCTTGGCGGAGGCGAGCGACGGTGCCTTCGATCCCACCGCCGGCGCGCTCGTCGATCTGTGGGGCTTCGGCCCCGCCCCCTGCCGCTCCGCCTCGCCCTCCGCCGCCGAAATCGCCGACGCGCGCGCGGGCACCGGCTGGCACCGCCTGACGATCGATCGCCCCGCCCGCCGCGCCCGCCAGCCCGGCGGCGCTAGACTGGATCTCTCCGGCATCGCCAAGGGCCATGCCGTCGATCGCCTCGCCGTCATCCTCGCTGAACGTGGCCTCACCCATGCGCTCGTCGAGATCGGCGGCGAGTTGCGCGGCGGCGGCGTCAAGCCGGATGGTCAACCCTGGTGGGTCGCGGTCGAACGGCCGCCCGGCGCCGCGCTGCCGGAGACCCGCGTCGCGCTGCACGGCCTGTCGATCGCCACCTCGGGCGATTATCGCCGCTGGTTCGAGGCAGGCGGCCGCCGCCACGCGCACAGCATCGATCCGCGCACCGGCCACCCCGTCGCCAACCGCATCGCCTCCGTTACGGTGCTGCATGCGGAATGCATGATGGCCGACGCCTGGGCCACGGCGCTGCTCGTGCTGGGGGTGCAGCCGGCGCTGGAACTCGCCACGAGCCACGCCATCGCGGCCCTGATCGTCGAGCGCGCCGGCGAGCATCACGCCGAGCATCTCACCCCGGCCTTCGCCCCGATGCTGGATTGACGCGCCGGATCAGCAGTCCGCCCAACGCCGCAGCAGATTGTGGTACACGCCGGTCAGCCGGATCATCGCGGGATCATCCTGCCCGCGATCCACCGCGATCGCCTGGATCGCCTGGTCGAGATCGAACAGGGTCCGCCGCGCATCATCGTCGCGCACCATGCTCTGTATCCAGAAGAAGGAGGCGGTGCGGGTGCCCCGCGTCACCGGCTCCACCCGGTGCAGGCTGGAGGCGGGATAGAGCAGCATGTGCCCCGCCGGCAGCTTTACCGATTGGGTGCCGAAATGATCCTCCACCACCAGCTCGCCGCCGTCATAATCGCCGGGATCGGCCAGGAACAGGGTCGCGGACAGATCGCTGCGAACGCGGAAATCGCTGCCGCGCAGGATGCGCACCGCATTGTCGACATGGGTGCCGAACGTGTCGCCGCCCGCATAGCGGTTGAACAGCGGCGGAAACACCTTCAGCGGCAGCGCCGCCGCCACGAACAGCGCCGACCGGCCGAGCGCGTCGAGGATGATCCCGCCCGCCTCGCGCCCCGCCGCCGATCCTTCGGGCAATTGCCGGTTGCGCTTGGCCAATGCCGATTGATGCCCGGCGGTCGCCTTGCCGTCGATCCACTCGGCCGCGTCTATCAGCCCGCGCACGCGCGCCAAGCCGGCGGCGTCCAGCACGTCGGGAATGGCCAGCATCATGCGGGTCGGGCCGCGCTCAGCCTTGCAGCACGAACGGGATCTCCACCGTGCCGCGCACCTGCATCGCCTGCCCGGCCTGCATCGTCGGCGACCAGCGCCAATGCTTCACCGCATCCAGCGCCGCCTTGTCGAGCCGGTCGAAGCCGCTGCTATGCGCCAGCGCGATCTCGGCCACGCTGCCGTCGACGCCCAGCAGCAGACGCAGCACCACCGTCCCCTGCTCCTTCGCCCGGCGCGATTCGGTCGGATAGCGCGGCGGCTTGCCCGCGACCATCTTCGTCGACAGGTCGACCGACACCGGCGCGGACACCGGCGCCGCCTTGGGCGCCGACGGCACGACGATCACGGCCTGCGGTGGCGGTGCCTCGGCGACGATCGCCACCTGCGGCGGCGGGGCCGGCGTCTGCACCAGCGCCGGCGGCGCGACGATCCGCGGCGTGACCGGCTTCACCGGCGCCACCTCGGGCTTCGGATCGGTGGGCACCGGCGGCGGCGTGGGCGTATTGCCCAGCAGATCGACCACCAGGGGCGGCGGCGCCTTCTTGCCGACCTCAATGACGTCGAACTTCACCAGCGCGATCAGCAGCAGCACATGCACCGCGAGCACGGTGACGATCGCACTCCAGTTCGGCCCGGCTGCGGTGCCGTAGGGCGAGGGAGCGGGCGGCGGTACGAAGGCCACGGGCTCGTGCGCTGCCGGTTCGGGAAAGCTGGCGCGGAAGTCCGCCTCGCTTCCACTCGATCGCTGATCCAGAGCAAATGCCGCCCGCATCCCCGTCTCCCTTTGGTGCGCGAGGCGTACCGCAAAGACTATTGAGAGGCAATCGCAAGATTCGCGAGCGATGTTCCCGCAGCGCGCAGCCGAGCATCGGACGATGACGCCAGCCACCCCGTCACCTTGGCCTGGAATGCGTTCGTAGCCGTCTCGGGCACCCGCCGCAGCCAGCTGATCGCCTCGTCGGTCCGCCCCGCCGCGATCAGCATCCGCGCATGGTTGAACTGCCCGCGGAAATCGCCGCCCTCGGCCGCCCGCGCATAATGTGCGGCCGCCTGCGACAGATCGCGCGGCACCACCCAGCCATCCTCATGGAAGCTGCCGACGAAGTTCATCGCCTTGGCATTCCCCATCGCCGCCGCCCGCTCGAACAGGGCGAGCGCCTGCGGGCGATCCTCCGCCACGCCAGCCCCCAGAGCGAGCGCGGTGGCATAATTGTAAAGGCCCCATTCCAGCCCGCGATCGGCCGCGGCCTTGAACCACAAGGCAGCCTGCGCCTTGTCCACCGCCGTGCCCCAGCCGAGATCGTAGCAGCGCCCGACCATGTTGATCGCCATCGTATGGCCCTGCCGCGCCGCGCGCACGAACCAGCCGAACGCCGCGCGCGGATCGGCGGCCACCTCCCGCCCGTCGAGCAGCATCTGCGCCCACACCGCCTGCGCCTCTGCCACGCCCGCCTCCGCCGCCGCGTGCACGAGCGCCGCCCGCTCCTCCGGCGAACCGGAGAGGCGGGCGGCGAGTTCGTCCGCGCTCAGCGCCTGCAAGGCCGCGAGCGAAGGGTCGGTCATCGCATCAATATCTCACGTTCAGCGTCACGAAGCCCATCCGGCCCGGCGCCAGCAGCGCGTAGTGCGATGTGTAGGCCGCGCTGAAATAGCGTTTGTTCGTCACGTTCTGCACGTTCAGCGCCAGATCGATCTGGTCGTTGATCCGGTACGCGGCGCGTGCGTCGAAGCGCCAGTAGCTCGGCACCGAACGGGCGATGATCGCCGTCGCCGGCACCACCGTCACCACGCCCGCCGCATTCTGCACGGCGTAGCGATTGTCGGCATAGCCGCCGAACACCCGGCTCGAATAGATCGCGCCGCCGCCCACTTCCAGCCCGGGCACGATCTTGTAGTTCGAGAAGACGGTGAAGCTGTGCTTGGCCGTCTGCGGGAACTCGCGGCCGGTGTTCACCGGTGCGACCGATACAGTCTTGGCGGCCTGCGCGCCCACCGCCGCCGCCGTCAGGATCGTCGATCCGCCATCGACAATCTTCGCATCGAGATAGGTATAGCCGCCGAAGATGTTCCACGCCTCGGTGATGTTGCCGTTGAAGCCCAGTTCCACGCCCTTGATCCGTCGCTCGCCGACGAAGGCGACGGTATTCTGATCGCTGGTGACGCGGGCATTCTTGGTCTCGGTACGGAAGGCGGCGGCGGTCAGCGACAGGCGGCTGTCGAACAGATCGGCCTTGGCGCCCACTTCATAGGATTTGGTCTTCTCCACCTTCAGCAGGTCGTTCGCCTGCGCCTGCGCCGCGGCCAGAGCCGCCGCCACCGCCGCCGGAGTAGCACCCGTCACGGTCGGCAAGGCGTTCCCCTCCTGCCCCTCGCCGATCAGGCTGTTCGGCGGCGTCGCGGCGGTGGAATAGGTCGCGTAGAGGCTGGTATTCTCGGTCGGCTTGAAGATCGCGCCGGCCTGATAATTCCAGAGCCTGTCCGTCCGCTTCACCTGCGGCCGGTTGCCCAGCACCACCGGCAATGCCGTGGAGGAGCGGAAATCGTCGTAGCGTATGCCCAGATTGACGATCAGCTGCGGCACGATCGTGATGCTGTCGAACGCATAGAGGCCGCGCGTGCTGGCCTTGTTGATCGTCTGCGTATCCAGCCCGCCGCGCACGATCGGTGTGGTCTGGGTCGTCGATCCGGCGACATAATTGACCCACGGATCGTCCGGGTTCGGGTTGAACAGGTCGGTGCAATTATAGGGCGCGGTGCCCGGCGCCACGGTGCAGCGGCCGACCGCGTTGCTGGTGCCGGCATTGACCACATAGGCGCCGCGCTGCGCCCGCTCATAGGAAAGCTCGCCGCCCACGGCAAAGCTGTGCTCGATCGATCCGGTCGAGAACTTCCCGTAGAGATCAGTCTGGTTGATGACCGACTCCGTCTCGCCGAAGCGGGTGTTCGCCCGCCGCCACACGCGCCCGCCGGCTGTGTACGGGTTGAAGATCGCGCCAGTGGAGACATTGCGGCCGCCATTCGGCAGGCCGGTCACGTCGCCCTGGCTGTCATCCGGCTGGGTGTAGATATAGGCTTGCTTGGTGTCGCTGTAGCGCGACGTGTTGCGCAGGGTGACGCCGCCGAAATCATGCTGCGCGCGGACGGTGAACTGGTCCACGTTGGTTTTGCGGAAATCGCGGTCGACCAACCCGTAGAAGTTCTTGGGACTGATCCGGCCGGTCACGCCGCTCGCCGTGGTGAAGTTGCCGATCGCCGGTTCGGAATAGCTGAACCCGGCCGGCGCGTTCGTCGTCGCCGCGCTGGCGATGGTGGCGTAGGGGAAGCCGCTGTCCGGCAGCTCGTCAGTATCCAGGTGATAATACATCAGGGTCAGCCGCGTCGGGCTGTCCACGCCGATGGTGACTGAGGGTGCGATGCCCCACCTTTTCTGGAACAAGGCGTCGCGCCCGGCCACGTCCTGATCGTGCCACATGCCATTGATCCGCACCGCCACCATGTCGTTCAGGCGGTAGTTCACGTCGCCGGTGATGCGCTTGTAGTCGTCGGTGCCGTAGCTGCCGGATGCGGCGACGAACGTCTCCTTCTCCGGCATCTTCGATACGATGTTGATCGATCCGCCCGCGCCGCTACGCCCGCCCAGCGTGCTGTCCGACCCGCGCACCACCTGGATCTGCTCGACCGCGAACACCTCGCGGCTCTGCGCGCCGATGTCGCGCACGCCGTCGAGGAAGGTCGATCCCTGGCTGTCAAAGCCGCGGATGAACGGCCGGTCGCCGATCGGATTGCCACCCTCGGCCGCGCCGAAGGTGATGCCGGGAACGGTGCGCAGCGCCTCGACGAGCGTGGCCGATCCGGTATCCTTGATGACCTGCTTGTCGACCACCACGACCGAGCGCGGCGTATCGAGCAGCGGCGCCACCTGCTTGGGGCTTTCCTTGAACTCGGGCTTGTAGTCGTCATCGACGATGGCCGTATCGGTGACGGTCATGCCACCGAGCTTCGGGCCTTCCGCTTCGGCGGCCGGTGCGCTCTGGGCATAGGCCGGGCTGGCGGAGGCGATCAGGCCGACGCAGGCCAGCGCAAGGAAAGTCGGCGACGCGGCAGCGTCGTCCCGGTCGAAATCTGGCATTCAGCCCCCCTTCAGGCGATCTTGCGACGCGTTATAGCGCACGCTGCTCAGCTATTGAGAAGCGTTCGCAGAGTCAACGGGCTTTAGGAGAGCGTCGGTAAAGGGGAATGTTCTGATCAGGAGCGTTGCGGCTGAGCCGCGCTCCGCTCGGCGCAAGCACGCTGGCAGCGCGCGAACAGCCACACGCGCACAGCACTCGCCAGATTGGCAGGTTCGGCGGCGGAGGCCCGCGCCGCCTCGATCCGCCCGGCATCGATGCGCGCCACGATCGCGTTCAGCGGCACCGCCTCCTCATGGGCGGCCACCGCCAGCGCGTCCCAGAATATCGGCTCCAGACTGATCGAGGTAGCGTGACCCGCGATCATCACCGATCGTTTCACCGGCCCCGCCATGCGGCCCCTCCGCCCGCGGCCGAACGGCTCAATACATGTGCTGGCCGCCATTCACCGACAAGGTGGAACCGGTGACGAAGCCGCCATCCTCGGCGCACAGGAACACCACGGCGCGGGCGATCTCGTCCGCCTGGCCCAGACGTCCTATCGGTATCTTCGCCACGATCTTGCTCAGCACCTCGGCCGGCACCGCCGCCACCATGTCGGTATCGATATAGCCGGGCGCGATCGCGTTCACCGTCACGCCCTTCTTCGCGCCTTCCTGCGCCAGCGCCTTGGTGAAGCCGTGGATGCCCGACTTGGCGGCGGCATAGTTTACCTGTCCATATTGGCCCGACTGGCCGTTGACCGATCCGATGTTGACGATCCGGCCCCAGCCGCGCTTCATCATGGCGGGGAAGGTGGGCTTCACCATGTTGAAGCAGCCACCCAGATTCGTGTCGATCACATCCTTCCAGTCGCTCGACGTCATCTTGGCGAGCACGCCGTCGCGGGTGATGCCGGCATTGTTCACGACGATATCGACTGGACCGAGTTCGGCCTCCACCGCCTCCACGCCGGCGGCGCACGCTTCATAATCGGCCACGTCCCATTGAAAGGCCTTGATGCCCGTTCGCTCCGTAAAGGCTTGTGCGCGATCGACATTGCCGGCGTAATTCGCCGCCACGGTCACGCCCGCGTCGCGTAGCGCGATGCTCACCGCCTCGCCGATGCCACGGGTTCCACCTGTCACGATCGCCACACGTGCCATGTCTTCTCTCCCACCATTTTTACATCTTGTTAACGTCAGGATAGCCATCCCTGAAGCTCGCGTGCAAGCACAATGCGCAGCATCTCGATACCACCAGGGCTGTCGTTCAGACAGGGCAGATAGGCGAAATCGCTGCCCCCCGCGGCCAGGAAGGTCTCGCGCCCGCGGATCGCCATTTCCTCTAGCGTCTCCAGGCAATCGGCGGAGAAACCCGGCGCCACCACCGCCACGCGGCGCACGCCCTTGGCCGCCATATCCCGCAGGGTCACATCGGTCGCCGGCCCCAGCCACTTGGCCGGGCCGAAGCGGGACTGGAAGGCGATCGTCACCTCGCGGCCCAGCGCCTCCGCCAGCAGCCGCGCCGTCTTCTGGCAGTGGCAATGATAGGGATCCCCCGCCGCCAGCGTGCGCTCCGGCATGCCGTGAAAGCTTGCGACGATCGCATCGGGCACGAAGCCCAGCCCGGCCAGCGACGCCTCGATCGATTCCACCAGCGCGGCGATATAGGTCGGGTCGTCATGGTAGGGCGGCAGCGTGCGGATCGCCGGCTGCCAGCGCATCGTCGCCAGCGCGGCAAAGGCGGCATCGTTCGCCGTCGCCGTGGTGGCCGCGCAATATTGCGGATAAAGCGGGGCAATCAGGATGCGGTCGCACCCTTGCGCGCGCAGTGCCTCCAGCCGATCGGCGATTGCCGGCCGCCCGTAGCGCATAGCATGATCCACGATCACCTCGCGCGGGAACACGCTGGAAAGCGCGCGCGCCTGCTCCCGCGTGATCGCGGCGAGCGGCGATCCGTCCTTGCGCCACACCTGCTTGTAGGCGTGGGCGGATTTGAACGGCCGCGTCGTCAGGATCGGCCCCTGCAGGATCGGCTGCCACAGCAACGGCGATATCTCCACCACCCGGCGGTCGGACAGGAACTCGCTCAGATAGCGCCGCACCGCCCAGGCATTCGGCTTGTCGGGGGTGCCGAGATTGACGATCAATATTCCGATCCGGCGCGACGGCAGAGGCGGGTGGGCGGCAGGCAGGGTCAATGGGGCGCCTTTGCGGAGGGGAAGTGGCGGAGCGCCGCTCCTTAGCGGCCGCCCGCCACCAGTGGAAGCGTGCGGAGCCGCCGTCCGGTTCCGGCGAACAGCGCATTGGCGATCGCCGGCGCCACCGGCGGTACCGCGATCTCCCCCACCCCGCCGGGCGGCGCATCGCTGTGGATCAGTTCGATCCGGATGTCCGGCATGTCGGCCAGCAGCGGCAGGCCCAGCGCATCGAAGTTGCGCGCGTCGGTGCGTCCGGCGGTATAGCCTGTCGTCGCACCCAGCGCCGCCGCCATGCCCCACACGATCCCGCCCTCGATCTGCTGCCGCACGATCTCGGGGTTGATGATCCGGCCGCAATCCACCACCGCCACGATGCGATCCACCACGATGCGCTGCCCCGTGCCGACATGCGCCTCCGCCAGCATCGCGACATGGCTGCCGAAGCCGCTGTGCGCCGCGATCCCCTGCCCCGATCCCGGCGATCCGCCGTCCCAGCCGCCCAGCGCCGTCACCGTCGTGAGGCAGGCGGCCAGCCGGGGGTGCCCGCCGAGCGACTGGATGCGGAACGACAGCGGCTCGATACCTGCCTTGCGCGCCAGCTCATCCATGAAGCATTCGGTGAAGAAGGCGGTGTAGCTGTGCGCGACTGATCGCCAGATGCCGGTCGGCACCCCGATGTCGGCGGGGAAGTGATCCACTGCCAGCGCGCCCACTGCATAAGGCGGCTCGGCCCCTTCCACCGCCGCGCGCTCGGGGCCGCTGCCACTACCCGCGACGGGCATCAGCCGACCCAGCATCGCCGCCATCGTCGCCGGAGCGGCGATCTCCGCCTGCCAGCCCTTGATCCGCCCGCCGGCGCCCAGCGCCGCCGTCATCCGCGCGCGGGCCGGCGGCCGCATCGGATCGAACATCGTGTCCTCCGCGCGAGACCAGTTGACCTGCACCGGCCGCTTCATCGCCTGCGCCGCAATCGCCGCCTGCACGCCGGCATCATGCTCGATCTTGCGGCCGAAGCCGCCGCCGATCAGCATAGGGTACACCGTCACCTGCGCCTCGGAAAAGCCGACCGCCTTGGCCGCCGCCGCGCGCGCCAGTCCGGGCGCCTGTGTCGGCATCCACAGTTCCAGCCGGTCGCCCGTAATCCGCGCGGTGGCGGTGATCGGCTCGATCGCGGCATGGCCGGCAAAGCCCACCGCATACTCCACCTTCAGCCCGCCGCCGCCGCCGAGCGCCTCCGCCAGATCGCCGTGGGCGGCGAAGCGGCGGCCTTCGCCTCGCTCCATCGCGCCGTCCAGCGCGCCCGCGATCGATGCGCTGTCCGGCGGTGCCGACCCCTTGGCGAAACGCGGCGCCATCGCCGCCGCGCCGCGCTCCGCCGCCCACCAGTTGGTCGCCACCGCCGCCGCCCAGCACGGCTGCTCCACCACGCCGATCACGCCCGGCACCCGGCCGGCCGCCGCCTTGTCCACTCCGGCCAGATCGCCGCTGCCGATCGGCCCGTGCCGCACCGAGGCGTAGACCAGATCGGGCAGCCGCACGTCTGCGGCGAAGCGGGCGGAGCCATCCACCTTGGCCGGCAGGTCCAGCCGGGGCATGTTGCGGCCGGCGATGTTGCCCGCCCCGATCGGCCGCAGCGGCACGTCGGCGGGCGGGGTCAGCGTCGCCGCCTCCGCCGCCAGTTCGGCGAAGCGCAGCCGGTCCTCGCCGCGCGTGACGAAGCCCGCTTCCGTGTCGCACGCCTGCCAGTCCGCATCCCAGCGCCTGCCCGCCGCCATGCACAGCAGCGCCCGCGCCATCGCCCCCGCCTCGCGAAACCGCGCCTCGAAGCCACGGATCGATGTCGAGCCGCCGGTCATCATCAGCGCGCTGCGCGTCGCATAGGTGCGCGCCGCCCAGCCGCCGATGCCCTTCAGCACGGCCGGCATCGCGTCCTCCGCCGCTTCGCCGATCAGCAAGGTGTTGGCGTAGAGCGGGCTGATCGGCGCGGGCTCCACCGATACCGTCCGCCAGTCCGCCCCCAGTTCGTCCGCCAGGATCTGCGGCAGCGCGGTCCACACGCCCTGCCCCATCTCGGCCTGCGGCACGACGATGGCGACATGCCCGTCGGTCCCGATCTTCAGGAAGGCGTTGACGATCGTCTCGCCGGGCGCAGCCACCAGGTTCGGCCGGTAGCTGCGCGGCCACAGCCCCCACGCCACCACCAGCCCGGCCCCCGCCCCGCCGCCGATCAGCAGGCTCCTGCGGCTTATCGCCATGCGAACGGGAGGGGATCGATCATCTCCGCTGCATAGGATGGCGCGCGGCGGAGTGCCAGCCGCGCGCCGTGCTTACGCCACCGCCACCGCCCCGCCATAGGCCGCCTTCACCGCCGCCTTGTCCACCTTGCCGGTGCCCAGCTTCGGCAGCGGCGCTGCGCTGAACCAGATGCGCGCCGGCAGCTTGAACGTCGCCAGCCGCTCGCCGGCACGGTCACGCAGCGCGTCGGCCTCCAGCACCGTGCCCTCGCGCAGATGCACCACCGCCGCCGGCACCTCGCCCAGCCGCTCGTCGGGCAAGGCGAACACGCACGCCTCCGCCACGCCGGGATGATCGTAGAGCGCCTGCTCCACCTCCTGCGCGCTGATATTCTCGCCGCCGCGGATGATGATGTCCTTCGCCCGGTCGACGATGAACAGATAGCCGTCCTCGTCCAGATAGCCGAGATCGCCGGTCAGCAGATGGCCGGATGGCGCGAAGGCTGCCGCCGTCGCCGCCGGATCGTTCCAATAGCCACGCATGTTGGCGGCGGTGCGGATGCCGATCTCGCCGACGGCACCCGCCGGCATCGCCTGCCCGTCCGCGCCCAGGATCGCCACCTGCACGAACGGCGCCTGCGCCGGCCCGGTCGATCCCGGCTTCGCCAGATAATTGCCGCGCAGGTTGCAGCATCCCACCGCGCACGTCTCGGTCAGACCATAGCCCATCATCGGGTTGCTCGCCGGGAACGCCGCCTTCAGCCGCGCCACATGCGCCGCCGGCCGCGCCGCCCCGCCCGCCACGATATCGAGCAGGCTCGACGTATCGAAGGCGGCGTGGTCGGGATGCTGCATCATCTCCAGGCTCATCGTCGGCACGCCGACGAAATAGCTCACCCGCTCCCGTTCGATCAGGCGCAGCGCCTCGCCCGCATCCCATCGTCCCATCAGCACTATCCGGCGGCCGAGCGCGAAGCTGTTGAGCATCACCGGCACCTCGCCCGTCACATGGAACAGCGGCACCGCCACCAGCACCGCCGGCTCGCTCGGCAGATTCGCCCGGTCGCCGCCGTGAAAGCGGTAGAGCACGCCCGCCGTGATGCTCATGAACGTATAGGTCGCCGTCGTCACCGCGCGGTGCGTCGCCACCGCCCCCTTGGGCCGGCCGGTGGAGCCGGAGGTGAACAGGATCGTCGCATCGTCGCGCGGATCGATCGCGGGCAGCGATGCGGGGGCCGCGCCCGACGACAGCGGAGCCAATAACGGCGCCAGCGCCTCCTCGATCGGCGCGAGGATCGGCAGCGTCACCACCGCGCCGTCCCACCCGGCCGCCTTTATCCGCGCGGCCCGCTCGCCATCGGCGATCACCAGCGCCGGCGTGGTCAACGAGATGCCGTGGCCCAGTTCCTCCGCCGTCCACCAGCCGTTCAGCAGCGTGGCGATCCCGCCGGCCTTGGCGATCGCCATATAGGCCAGGATCCACGCCGGGCAGTTCCGCATCGCGATCGCTACGCGGTCGCCCGGCGCGATCCGCCAATGCCCCACCAGCGCCACCGCCACCCGTTCGGACAGCGCATCGATCGCGGCGAAGCTCAGCCGCTCGCCGCCGGCGACTATTGCCTCGGCCCGGCCATGCTGCGCACAAAAGGTGCGGAAGAAATCGCCCAGCGTCGCCGGCAGACCCGGCGCCGTGACCAACCCGTCCACGTCCGTGGCCACCGCGATCGGCCCGCCGGGGCCGGTCAGCCCCGCCATCACGGCGGCGAAGCTCCGATCGATCTCGCTGGGCATCGCCCGTCCTCTCGCTCTTTTCGTTCCGCTTCGCTGCCAGTATGAGGACCAAAATCCGATCGGAACAAGCCCTTGCTCATCCCCCTCGTCGCCGCCGCCAGCGAAGCCCTGCGTTTCGACAGCCTCGGCCTTTCGCCGGTGGCGCTCGATCTCGGCATCCTGCAGATCCGCTGGTATTCGCTGGCCTATATCTCCGGCATCCTGATCGGCTGGTGGTATCTGCTCAAGCTGATCGATCGTCCCGGTGCGCCGATGGCCCGCCGCCATGCCGACGACATGGTGTTCTACGCCACGCTCGGCATCCTGATCGGCGGGCGGCTCGCTTATGTGCTGTTCTACCAGCCGCAGATCTGGCGCCACCCGATCGACGTGCTGAAATTGTGGGAAGGCGGCATGTCGTTCCACGGCGGCGTGATCGGCGTCACCTGCGGGATCGTCCTGCTGGCCCGCAAGAACCACCTCAACTGGCTGCGCATCCACGATTATGTCGCCTGCTGCGTGCCGTTCGGCCTTTTCTTCGGCCGCCTCGCCAACTTCGTCAACGGCGAGCTGTGGGGCCGCCCGACCGACGTGCCATGGGCGGTGATCTTCCCCCGCGCCGGCGACATCCCCCGCCACCCGAGCCAGCTCTACGAGGCCGGACTCGAAGGCATCCTGCTGTTCGCCGTGCTGTGGTTCATGTTCTGGAAGACGGATGCGCGCTACCAGCCCGGCAAGCTCGTCGGCACCTTCCTCGTTGGCTACGGCCTCTGCCGCTTCTCGATGGAATGGTTCCGGGAGCCGGATGCCGGCCTTGAGCATCTCAGCTGGGGCCTCACGATGGGCCAGACCCTCACCGTGCCGATGCTGATCGGCGGCCTCTATCTGATCGCCACCGCCAAGAGCCGCCGCATCCGGGTGGAGCCGATCGCCGGCACGGAGAGCGTCGCCTGACGCGGTTCCGATGCCCGACATCTCCGCCCGCCTCGAACGGCTGATCGCCGCCACCGGCCCGATCCCGATTGCCGTGTTCATGGCGGAGGCGAACGCCGCTTATTATGCGGCGCGCGATCCGCTCGGCTCGCAAGGCGATTTCATCACCGCGCCGGAGATCAGCCAGATGTTCGGCGAACTCACCGGCCTGTGGCTCGCCGATCTGTGGAATCGCGCCGGCCGGCCCGACAGCCTCTATGCCGAACTCGGCCCCGGCCGCGGCACGCTCGCCGCCGATGCCCTGCGCGCGATGCGCCCCGCCGGCTTCGCGCCCCCCGTCCACCTGGTCGAGACCAGCCCGGCCCTGCGCGCCCGACAGGCGGAGCGGCTGCCCCACGCCTGCTGGCACGACGACATCGCAACCGTGCCGCCGGATCGCCCGCTCCTGCTCGTCGCCAACGAATTCTTCGATGCGCTGCCGATCCGCCAGCTCGTCGCCACCGCCTCGGGCTGGCGGGAGCGGATGGTCGCGCATGACGGCACCGGCTTCATCGCCGTGCCCGGCACCGTGCCGTTCGATGCCGCGATCCCCGATCGGCTGCGCGCCGCCCCGCCCGGCAGCATCATCGAGACCGCGCCCGCCGCCGTCGCCATCGTCCGCACGCTCGCCGCCCGTATCGTGCGCCAAGGCGGCGCGGCGATCCTGATCGACTATGGCTATGCCGAACATGCCGCCGGCAACACGCTGCAGGCGGTCCACGCCCACGCTTATGCCGATCCGTTCGTCCGCCCCGGCACCAGCGACCTGACCGCCCATGTCGATTTCTCCGCTCTGGCCGAGGCCGCGCGCGGGGAGGGCGCGCGCACCCACGGCCCCGCCGACCAGGGCGACTGGCTGGAGGCGCTCGGCCTGTCCACCCGCGCCGACATGCTGGCCAAGGCCTCCCCCACCCGCGCCGACGAAATCGCCACCGCCCGCGCCCGCCTGGCCGACGCCGATCAGATGGGCACCCTGTTCAAGGCGCTGGCGATCGTCGCGCCGGGCTGGCCGGAGCCTGCCGGGTTCTGAGGCGGGCAAAGCGCGGTGCGTGGCAATGGCTGGCGCGGCGAAAACGGCGCCGAAGATGAACGAATCGTCGGACGTTTCCAACGAAAGCCATGAAAGCCACGCTATGAGGGGGTGAAAATCACCTCCCTGCCTAGAACTGACTATGCGACGGTGGAAAGAGCGAGCGGACGGGTCACGCCATGAGCATGCCACGAAGATGGGTCCGTAGGGAAGCGCGTGCAGAGGCCGCTAGCGCCCAATAGCGGACATCGCCAGCATCCTGTAGGACAACCACGGAAGGGGATCGCCTGATGTTCCGTGCCCTGATTGGTTGGATGGATCGAGACTGGGCGAGCCGGAAATACAATCCCGTTTTCGCCTTCGGGCAACGCTTCGTCTGGGGCATTCCGTTGCTCGTGAGCATCGGAGTGATCAGCGTTCTGGATGCTCTCGGCTTTTCGCGCGACAGTTCAGCGCCGCTCACCGTTCTTGCTCTTGGCGCGACTGGCACGTTCGCCATCATGCTTGTCTCGCTCTACCGTTGGGCCGTTGGTTATGGTCGTTCGGACTTCCAAGAACGGGCAGCGGCGGAACACCGGGCGCGAGCGGAGGAGAGACGGCCGCTTCTCCGAGGATGGTTCAAACGGAACGGCAGCTAACCACCAGCATCCGACATCCGCATCAGGCGCTCCCGATCAGCCCGCCCGCCCGCGCACGCTTCCGCCCCGCCGCCTACCTCGCTACACGGCGCACCATGCCCGTCACCCCGATCACCGCCACAGCCCTCGCCGGCACCCGTCACGGCTTTCTGGGCCGGCAGGGCGGAGTCTCCGGCGGCATCCATGCCGGGCTGAACGTCGGGCTGGGGTCGGACGATGATCGCGAGGCCATTGCGGAGAACCGCCGGCTGGCGGTGGCGGCGGTCGCGCCCGGCGCGGCCCTCGTCACGCTGCATCAGGTCCACTCGGCCGAGGCGGTCAGCGTCACCGCGCCGTTCGCCGACGAGGCGCGGCCGCAGGCCGATGCGCTCGTCACCGATCGGCCGG
>CAXTTS010000024.1:0-23211 GCA_964247265.1 uncultured Sphingomonadaceae bacterium | reverse complement strand
GCGCATCCGCGGCTATCTGGTGGAGCTGGGCGGCGATCCGATCGACCGCGCCGCATTCGACGACGGCGAGATCGACCGCAACCCGTTCTTCTGCCCCGATGCCGCCGCCGCCGCCCGCTGGGAGGCGGCCGTTGATGGCGCGCGCAAGGCGGGATCGTCGGTGGGCGCGATCGTGGAGTGCGTGGCGGAGGGCGTGCCGGCAGGGTGGGGCGCGCCGCTTTATGCCAAGCTCGACAGCGAACTGGCGGCGGCGTGCATGAGCATCAATGCCGTGAAGGGCGTGGAGATCGGCGATGGCTTCGCCGCCGCGCGGCTGACCGGCGAGACGAATGCCGATCCGATGCGCCCGGGCAATGACGGCCCGATCTTCGCGGCCAATCATGCCGGCGGGATCGCCGGCGGCATCGCGACGGGGCAGCCGGTGATCGTGCGGGTCGCGCTGAAGCCGACATCCTCGATCCTGACGCCGGTGCCGACGATCGATCGCAGCGGTGCTGCGGCGGAGATCCGCACCAAGGGCCGCCACGATCCGTGCGTCGGCATACGCGCCGCGCCGGTGGTGGAGGCGATGATGGCGCTGGTGCTGGCGGACCAGAAGCTGCTCCACCGCGCGCAATGCGGCGACGGCTGAACCGCGCGCCGCATCCAATCGCCCGCCCGCTGGTTATCGCGTCACCTTCCAGGAGAGCGAACTATGCGTAATCTCAAGATCATTGCCGCGATCGCCATTGCCATACCCGGTGTCGCATTCGCGCAGGTCGGCCCCAACCCGGCGGTAAGCGGCGGCTCACAGGATCCGACGATGGGTCCGTCCGGCGACCGCACCACCGCGCCCGACGATGCGATGAGCCCGTCCGGCAGCAATGCCGGCACCCGCATCGGCTCACCGATCGACAGCCCGACCGCCACGACGAACCCGATGGCCGATCCGATGACGAGCAGCGATCCGTCGGCGACGACAACCACCTCCACGACCAGCCAGACCACGACGAAGAAGATGAAGAGCGGCAAGCGCGCACCGCGTTGAGCAGGGCAGCGGCCGTCGGCTGATCCCGGCGGCCGCGATCAGCCGACGGGCGGCGGCGCGCCGGAACCATTATCGTCCAGGCCGCCGCCCAGCGCGATATAGAGGCTGACGAGGCTTTGCAGCTCCGCGCGGCGGGCGCTGATGAGCGCCTGTTCCGCGTCGAACAGGTTGCGCTCGGCATCGAGCACCTCGATGTAATTGGCCACGCCGTTGCGGTAGCGCGAGCGGGCGAGGCTGGCGAGCTGGCGCTGGGCGACCGCCGCGCGTTCCTGCGCCGCGACCTGCTCGGAAAGGTAGCGGCGCCCGGCCAGCGCATCGGCGACCTCCTGAAAGGCGACCTGGATTGCCTTTTCGTAGTTGGCGACGGCGATATCGCCTTGCGCGCGGGCGACATCCAGATTGCCCTTGCGCCGGCCCCAGTCGAAGATCGGCAGATCGACCGCCGGCCCGACGCTCCACAGGAAGCCGCCTGACTTGAACAGGTCGCTCAACGCCGTCGAGGCGAAGCCGGCGCTGCCGGTGAGGCTGATCGACGGGAAGAAGGCGGCCCGGGCGGCGCCGATACTGGCCCGCGCGGCGCGCAGCTGCTCCTCGGCGGCGACGATATCGGGCCGGTTGTCGAGCAGTTCGGACGGCAGGCCGGGCGCGATGTCGCGCGAGATCGGCTGGTTGGCGGTGGAAAAGGCAGGCGGCAGAATTTCGAACGGGATCGGCTGGCCGATCAGCACCGCGACCGCATCGCGCGTCTGCGCGAGTTGCAGTTTCAGCGCGGCCAGCGCGGTTTCCGCCTGCGTCAGCAAGGTTTCCGCCTGGCGGTAATCGAGCGCTGAGGTGACGCCGGCATCGAGCCGCAGCTTGGCGATGCGCAGCCCCTCGCGGCGGCTTTTCAGCGTGCGCTCGGCAAGGTCGATGCGCTCGATATATTCGCGCGCCTCCAGATAGCTGGTTGCGACATCGCGGATCAGCGACAGGCGGAAGGCACGCTCGGCGGCGACGGTGGAGAGGTAGTTCGCCCGCGCCGCCTCCGTGAGGTTGGCGACGCGGCCCCAGAAATCCAGCTCGAACGAGGAGACGCCGACGTTCACCGCATAGCGATTATAGGTGATGCTGTTGGGGCCGGTGGTGCCGGCACCGGTGCCCACCCCCACGCCGGTGCCGACGCCCGTTCCGGCGCCGGTGCCGACGCCGCCCGTCGCGCCCAGCGCGTTCAGGCCGATGCGGCTGCGGGTGACGCTGCCGTCGGCGGCGATGGTGGGCAGGCGATCGGCGCCCTGGATGCGATACTGCCCGCGCGCCTCCGCGATGCGCGCCACCGAGACGCGCAGATCGCGGTTGTTCCGGAGCGCGATGACGATGATCGCCTGCAATCGCGGATCGGTGAAGAAGTCGCGCCACGGGATCGACCGGGCCGATCGCGAACCGACCTCCGGCTGATATTCCGCCTGATAGACCGGCGCGGTGGGCAGCGGCCCGCGGACATGCGGCGGCGCGAGCGAACAGCCGGCAAGCGCCGTCGCGGCGAGCAAAGCGGGGACAGACTTATGCATGGGCCGGCTCCTGCCCGCCTTCGGGCGCGCCATCGTGCGGCGCATCGGCATGGCCTGCGGCATGGGGTTGCTTGCGCGTCAGCCAGCGGCGCACCGCGATGTAGAAGACCGGGATGAAGAAGATGCCGAACAGGGTGGCGGCGATCATCCCGCCCATCACGCCCGTGCCGACCGCGCGCCGGCTGGCGGCGCCAGCGCCGGTGGCGAGGAACAGCGGCACCATGCCGAGGATGAACGCCATCGACGTCATGATGATCGGCCGCAGCCGCAGCTTCACCGCGTCCATCGTCGCATCCATCACGCTTTCGCCTTCCGCCTCGCGCTCGATCGCGAATTCCACGATCAGGATCGCGTTCTTGGCGGCCAGCCCGATAATGGTGATGAGGCCCACGTTGAAATAGACATCGGCCGACAGCCCGCGCAACATCGTGAACAGCACCGCGCCGAGCACGCCGAGCGGCACGACCAGCAGCACCGCGATCGGCACCGTCCAGCTTTCGTACAAGGCGGCGAGCAGCAGGAAGACGACGATCAGCGACAGGCCGAGCAGCCCGGCGACCTGGCCGCCCGCCTGCTTCTCCTCGAAAGCGGTGCCGGTCCACTCATAGGTGAAGCCGGCGGGCAGCTTGGCGGCGAGCGCCTCCATCGCCTTGAGCGCCTCGCCGGTGGAATGGCCGGGCGCCGGCGTGCCGGAGATGGTGGCGGCGGCATAGCCGTTATACCGCTGCAACTGGGGCGGACCGGATGTCCATGTCGCCTGGGTGAAGGCGCTGAACGGCACCATTTCGCCGGTGGCGTTGCGCACCCGCAGGTTCAGCACGTCGTCAGGCGTCATGCGGAACGGCGCATCGGCCTGGAGCAGCACGCGCAGTACGCGGCCGTCGCGGTTGAAGTCGTTGGCATAGGCCGAGCCGAAGGCAATCGAGAGAGTGGCGTTCACGTCGGCGATGGCGAGGCCGAGCGCGCGGGCGCGCACCCGATCGATCAGCACGCGAAGCTGCGGCGCATCCTCCATGCCTTCCGGCCGCACGCCCGCCAGCACCGGGCTCTTGCCGGCCATGCCGAGCAGCTGGTTTCGCGCGGCCATCAGCGCGGCGTTGCCCTTGCTCTCCCGATCCTGGAGCTTGAAGGTAAAGCCGCTGGCATTGCCGAGTTCCTGGATCGGCGGCGGCGACAGGGTGAAAATCATCGCCTCCGGAATCGCGCCGAGCACGCCCATCGCCTTGCCGGCCAGCGTTCCGGCCGAATTGTCGCGGCCCTTGCGCTCGTCCCACGGATGCATCGGCACGAACATCATCGCGGCATTCTGGCCCTGGCCGAAGAAGCTGAAGCCGCGCACCAGCACCGTGGATTCCACCTGCGGCTGGGCGGCGTAGAAGTTGCGCATCTTCGCCAGCGCCTCGTTCGTCCGGGCGAGGGTAGCGCCGGGCGGCGCCTGCACGACCGAGATGATGTAGCCCTGATCCTCCGTCGGCAAAAAGCCGCCGGGCACGCGGGTGAAGAGGAAGCCAGTGAGGCCGACGAGCAGCAGGAATACCACGAGCCAGCGCACCGGCCGGCGGAGCATACCGCCCACCCGCCGTTGGTAGCCATCCGTGGTGCGACCGAACCACCGGTTGAATCCGCCGAAGAAACGGCTCGCGAAGGCGAAGCGGCCAGGCGCCGCATCCGGATCGTGCGGCTTCAGCAGGGTGGCGCACAAAGCGGGGGTGAGGGTGAGCGCCAGCAGCGCCGAGAAAGCGATCGACACGACAAGCGTGATCGAGAATTGACGGTAGATGCCGCCGGTGGAGCCGGGGAAGAACGCCATCGGCACGAACACCGCGATCAGCACCAAAGTGATGCCGATGATCGCGCCGGTGATCTGGTCCATCGCCTTGATCGTCGCCTCGCGCGGGGCGAGATGCTCCTCGGCCATGATCCGCTCGACATTCTCGATCACGACGATCGCGTCGTCGACGAGGATGCCGATCGCCAGCACCATGCCGAACAGGCTGAGCACGTTGATCGAAAAGCCGAACAGCCACAGCCCGAGACACGCGCCGGCGAGCGCGACCGGCACGACGAGCGTGGGGATCACGGTGGAGCGCCAGTTCTGCAGGAACAGGAACATGACGATGAAGACGAGGATCATCGCCTCCACCAGCGTCTTCACCACCTCGTCGACCGAGGCGGTGATGAACGGCGCCGACTGATAGGGCGTCGACCAGGTGACATCGGCCGGCAGCGTCTTCTGCAACGCCTCCAGCTGGGCGCGCACGCCCTTCGTCGTCGCCAGCGCGTTTGCGCCGGGCACGGTCTGCACCGCGATGCCGGCCATCGGACGGCCGTTGAGTTCGTTGCCGGTGACGTAGCTTTGCGCGCCGAGCTCCACCCGGCCGACATCGGCCAGGCGGATCGTGGAGCCATCGGGGTTGGCGCGCAGGATGATGTTCTCGAACTGCTCGGGATTGGTAAAGCGGTTCTGCGTGACGATGGTGGCGTTCAGCTCCGCGCCCTTGGCGATTGGCTGATCGCCGAGCTGGCCGCCGGCCGTTTGGCTGTTCTGTTCCTGCACGGCGGCAAGCGCCTCGGCGGCGGAAAGCTTGAAATTGGCGAGCTTGTCCGGATCGAGCCAGACCCGCATCGCATATTCGGAACCGAACAGGCGCAGGTCGCCGACGCCGTTCACCCGGCGTAGTTCGTCCAATATCTGCGTGCTGGCGACGTTGCCGAGTTCCAGCGCGGACATCGTGCCGCTCTTTGAGGTCAGCGCGACGATCATCAGGAAGCCGCTGGACGCCTTGTTGACGACGATGCCCTGCCGGCGAACTTCCTCCGGCAGGCGCTGCTCCACGCGGGTCAGCCGGTTCTGCACCTCCGTCTGCGCGACATCGAGATCGGTGCCGGCTTTGAAGGTAAGCGTGATCGTGGCGGTACCGTTCGATTCGCTGGTCGAGGCCATGTAGAGGAAGCCCTCGACCCCGTTCAGCTCCTGCTCGATGATCTGGGTGGCGTTCTGCTCCAGCGTCTGCGCGTCGGCGCCGGGATAGGTGACGGCGATCGTCAGCGAGGGGGGCGCGACGGTCGGGTAGTTCTCGATCGGCAGCGCGCGCAGGGCCATCAGGCCGGCCAGCGCGATGCCCAGGGCGATCACCCAGGCGAACACCGGGCGATCGATGAAGAAGCGGGCGATCATGGCGTCAGCCTGCCTGGCCGGCGGTTCGAGCCGCGGGCGGGCGCGGCGGCGCGATCCGCACCGGGGCGCCCGGCCGCACCTTCTGCAAGCCGTTGACGATCACCTTGTCGCCGGGATTGAGGCCGCTGCGGATCACCCAGTTGCCGCCCTGCAGCTCGCCGGTTCGCACTGGGCGGGCGGCGGCGATATTGTTCTTGCCGACCACCATCACGCTGGAGCCCTGCGGGCCGATCTGCACCGCGCGTTGCGGCACGGTGAGGCCTTGAGTGGTCACGCCACCCTCGATCCGGGCGCGGACGAACTGGCCGGGCAGCAGCACCCGCTGCGGGTTGGGGAATTCGGCGCGGATCGAGACGGTGCCGGTATTCTCGTCCACCGACATGTCGAGGAAGTCGAGATGGCCGGCGATGCCGTAATGCGTGCCATCCTCCAGCACGAGCGTGACCCGGACCCGATCGAGCGCGGGTGCGCGCACCGCGCCGCTCGCCATGTCGCGCCGGAGCTTCAGAAGCTCGCCGCGCGATTGCGAGAAATTGACGTAGACCGGATTAAGCTGCTCGACCGTCGTCATCAGCGTGGCCTGCGTGGCGCTGACCAGGGCGCCCTCCGTCACCTGCGCGCGTCCGGCGCGGCCGGAGATGGGGGCGGTGACGGTGGTGTAAGCGAGGTCGAGCCTCGCGCGATCGACCTGCGCGCGGGCGCTGGCGGCATCGGCCTGCGCCTGACGCTGACTGGCGACGGCGGCATCATATTCCTGCTTGCTGATCGCCTGATCCGGCACGAGCGTGGTGTAGCGGCCGACCACCTGACCGGCGTTGGTGGCGCCGGCCCGCGCGCGCGCCAGGGCGGCGGTGGCGGCATCGAAGGCCGCCTTGTTCTGCCGTGGATCGATCCGGAACAAGGCCTGCCCGGCGCGAACATCGGTGCCTTCCTCATAAAGCCGCCGCTCGACGATCCCGTCCACCCGCGCGCGCACCTCCGCCGTGCGGACCGCCTGCACCCGGCCGGGCAGCTCGATCACGTTGGCGACCTGCTGGCCGGCGAGGGTGAGGATCTCGACCTCGGGCGGCGGCGGCGCGGGTTCCGCCTTCTTGCCGCAGCCGGCGAGCGCCGTGCCGACGAGCAGGAGACCAAGCGGGATCCGGTAACGAGACATGGCACGATCATCCTTTGCCGCCCGTTTGGGGGAAACGAGGCTGGCTTGATCGTAAGTGTAAGACTCGCTACACTTGGCGTCAATGAATTTTGTGCGGTGCAATAAAGTGGAGTGCAGATGAGCGTCGCCGTTCCGCCTCCCCGTGGTGAACAACGGCGCCAGCGTCGCCGCGAAGCGATGCTGGAGGCTGCCCGATCGCTTTTCCTCGAACGTGGCTACGATGCTGTGACACTCAGCGAGATTGTGCGCCGTTCGGGCGGATCGCTGTCTACGCTTTACGAACTGTTCGAGAACAAGGCCGGCTTGCTCGGCGCGATCGTTGGGGACGAGCGGTTCGAAGGCATCGAGCGGCTGGACGCCATAGCGGCTTGCGGCGCAAGCCCCGCCGAGACGCTGGCGTTCGTGGCGGCATCGATCCAGTGCGACCTGACCGCCCCCGGCGTGATCGGGCTGATGCGGATCGTGATGGCGGAGTCGCTGCGCAACGCGGCCTTCGCCGTGCAGATATACGACAACGCCCATCTGCCGCGGGTCGAATGGCTGGCGCGACTGTTCGCCGGATGGACGACCGCAGGGCGCGCGCGGATCGTCGATCCGGCGATGGCGGCACATCTGTTCATGGGGCTGATCCTGCACGCGGCACAGACGCAGGCGCTGTTCTGCGGTGCGACGGTCGCGCCGACATCGCCGCCGCATGATTATCTCCCCGAGGCGGTGCGGCTGTTCGTCACGGGCTATGCCGTGGCCTGCGAAGCTGCCACAGCCGAGCCATGACGATCGTGAACGTGATCCCGGCGGCGACGCTGGTGCTGCTGCGGGCGACCGGCGGCGAGCCGGAGCTGCTGATGATCGAGCGCGGCGGCGGCATGGCTTTTGCGGCGGGCGCGATGGTGTTTCCCGGCGGCAGGGTCGATCCCGGCGATAAGGCGTTCGCGGCCGAACTGGCGGGGAACGCCGATCCGGTCGAGATGGCGGCGCGGATCGCGGCGATCCGCGAGACAATTGAGGAGGTCGGTATCGCGGTGGGGTTGACGCCCATGCCGGATGCCGAGGGGATCGCGCGGCTGCGGTCCGGCCTTGCCGGTGGCGCTGCGTTCGCATCTCTGCTCTCGGACGAGGGGCTGGCGATCGATCCGGCCGTGCTGGTGCCGTTCGCCCGCTGGCAGCCCGATCTGCATCCGACGCGCAACTTCGACACGCTGTTCTTCGTCGCCGAGGCGCCCGCCGGCGCGATCGCGCGGCCGGATGGGGGCGAGAGCGTGGCGGCGGTGTGGGGCACCGCGCGGGCGCTTCTCGCGGACGCGGCTGCCGGACGCCACCACATCATCTTTCCGACCCGGCGCAATCTGGAAAAGCTCGCCAACCTCGCTTCGCTCGATGCGGTTCGCCGCCACGCTGCGGACCATCCGGTCCGGCCGATCACGCCGTGGATCGAGGAGCGTGCGGGCGAGCAGTGGCTCTGCATTCCGGAAGATTGCGGCTACCCGACGACCGCCGAGCGCGCTGCCAGCGCCATGCGCGGCTGATCGCCCGCGTCGTCAGCGGCGCCGGTCGCCAAGCCATTGCACGATCGCGATGGCCACGCCCAGCACTGCGCCGCCGACGACCCCGGCGGAGGGTTGCCCGAGGATGACGCCGAACACCGCACCGGCGATGACGGACAAGGCGATGAAGGCGCCGGCGGCGCGTGGCTGCGGAGTGGAGGATCTGGGCACGGGCCGCTCTTGCCACCGGGAGGCGCTTCGCACCAGCCTGTCCTGGAACGGGACGCGCATGACCCTGCTGTCTCCCCTTGGGACGAGGCGCGGTGTGGGCGCTGGGGGAACCGGCGGATTTCCGCAATTCCTCGTCGTGGCACGGTTGTTGAACGAACCCGCGGCTCCGCATGGAAGGACCGTGATGCCGCAACCATTATTCGTCGCCGATCGCGCGAGCCTCGATCATGCCGACGAACTGATCGCCCGTTACGGCCGTTATGCGCAGGACGAGGCGGCCTCGCGGGCGCTGCATAGCCGCGATCTCGGCAACGTCCTCCATTTCTGCCAGTGGCGGCAGGTGGAGCGGGTGATCGCCGGCCTTGCGGACGACGCCTTTGCCGGCCCGCTGCAATGAGCGGGGCGGCGTGGCGCGGGCGACGGGACTAGGCGGCACCGCGCCGGGCGTTTCGGTGCTGGCGGGCAGGCGCTGCGGGCGCTAGTTTCGCGCGCATGTATTCCGTGTTCGCGCGCCGGCCCGGTTCGGTCGCGCTGGTTCTTCTCTGTGCGCCGGCGGCTGTGGCGGCGCAGGGGGTGCCGGTATCCGATGCCGCCGCCCTGCCGCCGCCGGCCGCCGCGCTCGATCCCACCTCGCCGATGCAGCCGATGCCGGGCCTGGGGGTGGACTGGCCCGATCTGGCGGTGCCGGACGCGGTGGAGGGTGGCACAGCAACCCCCACCGTCAGTTTCGAATCCGATGCGACGCGGCGCTATCGCTTCACGATCGAGGGCACGGAGGGGCTGGAAGGGGTGGAGCCCGCCGCGCTGCGCCAGCGCTTCGACCAGATTTCCGCGCTGGCGACGGGAGAGGGCAAGCCCGCCAACGTCGCGCAGGTCGATCGCCGCGCGCGCGAGGATGAGGATGCGCTGCGCGATCTGCTGCGCGCCTATGGCTATTATGATGCGGTCGTCACGGCCCGGGTGGAGGCGCCTGTCGCGAACGGGCCGATCCGGGTGACGCTGGCGGCGGAGCCGGGGCCGGTCTACCGCTTCGCCGCCGTCGATCTCGATGGGCTCGCGGCGGCGGGCGACAAGGCGGCGGCGCTGCGCCGGGCCTATCCGATCGCGCCGCACGACATCGTCAATGCCGACAAGGTCACGGCGGCGGAAACCGGCCTGCGCGTCGCGCTGGGACGCGAAGGCTTCGCCTTCGCCAAGCTGGCCGAGACGAAGCTGGTGGTGGATCATGACAGCCACACCGCCACGCTGACGCTGAACGTGACGACCGACGGTGCCCAGCGGTTCGGCGCGATCACCGTGCGCGGCAAGCCGCTGTTCACCGCCAAGCACCTGGCCGAGATCGCCCGCTTCCATCCGGGCGACCCCTATGACGCCGCCCGGATCGAGGATTTCCGCCGCGCGCTGATCCAGACCAGCCTCGTCTCCTCCGTGCGGCTGACGCCGGTTCCGGCGCAGACGCCCGGCGTGGTGGACATCGCGGTCCAGCTGGAGCGGGCGCCGCGCCGCACCGTGGCGGGCGAACTCGGCTACGGCACGGGGGAGGGCGTGCGCACCGAACTCAGCTGGCAGCATCGCAACCTGATCCAGCCGGAAGGCGCCGTCACCTTCCGCGGCGTGGCGGGCACGCAGGAACAGTCGCTCGGCGCGTCGCTCCGCCGCAGCAATTATGGCGCGCGCGATCGCGTGTTGACCGCGCAGGTGGTCGCCAGCCACACCAATCGCGACGCCTATGACGCCAAGACCTTTACGGTCGGCGGCGGGATCGAGCGGCAGACGAACATCATCTGGCAGAAGAAATGGACCTGGTCGCTGGGCGGCGAACTGACCGCGTCGGACGAGCGCGACGTGATCGGCCTCACCGCCATTCCGCGCCGCCGCACCTTCTTCATCGCCGCCATACCGACGAGCCTCGCCTATGACGGATCGGACGATCTGCTGAACCCGACGCGCGGCTATCGCCTGTCCGCCCGCTTCTCGCCCGAGGCATCGTTGCAGAACGGCGCCTTCACTTATGCGCGCACCCAGATAGACGGCAGCGCCTATCTGCCGATAACCGGCTTCACCAGCCTCGCCGGCCGTGTCCGGCTGGGCACGATCGCCGGCGCCAGCCGCGATCGCATCGCGCCATCGCGCCGCTTCTATTCGGGCGGCGGCGGATCGGTGCGCGGCTATGGCTATCAGGCGATCGGCCCGCGCGATGCGAACAACGATCCGGTCGGCGGCCGCAGCCTGGCCGAGTTCGCGATCGAGGCGCGGGTGCGGTTCGGCGATTTCGGCATCGTGCCGTTCCTGGATGGCGGCAACCTCTACACGCAGGCGCTGCCGCGCTTCACCGGCCTGCGCTACGGCGCGGGGCTCGGCGCGCGTTATTATACCAGCTTCGGGCCGATCCGCGTGGATGTCGGCACGCCGCTCGATCGGCGGCCGGGCGATTCGCGGATCGCGGTCTACGTATCGCTGGGTCAGGCCTTCTGATGGACGAAGGTCTTGCCGAGGTGGCGGCGCCACCCGTCGCGAAGCCGCAGGCGCGCCGGCGGCCGGCGTGGCGGCCGCTGCGCTGGCTGGGCGGGCTGCTGCTCGCGCTGATCGGCATGGCTGCGCTGGCGCTGCTGGCGATCGATACCGATCCGGGCCACCGCTTCCTCTCCGACAGGATCGCCGCGCTGGCGCCGCGCAGCGGGCTGCGCATCCACATCGGCCGCATCGACGGATCGATCTGGGGCGAGACCCGGCTGCGCGACGTGCGCCTGTCCGATCCGCAAGGCGTGTTCCTGGAGATACCCGAACTCGCGCTGGACTGGCATCCGACGGCATGGCTGGCGAACCGGCTGGATATCGATCGGCTCGCCACCGATCTGGCGATCCTGCATCATGTGCCGGCGCTGCGCGATACGGGCGAAAGTGGGCCGATCCTGCCCGGCTTCGACATCCGCATCGCCCGGCTGGACGTGCGGACCCTCCGGATCGAGCCGGCCGTCACCGGCCAGCGGCGCACCGGCCGCATCGTCGGCAAGGGCGACGTGCATCGCGGCCGGGCGATGATCGATCTCGCCGTGGCGACGAATGCCGGCGACCGCCTGCGCCTGCTGCTCGATGCCGCGCCCGATCGCGATCGCTTCGATCTGGAAACGCGGCTGAGCGCGCCGGCCGGCGGGCTGGTGGGTGCGCTGGTCGGCACCCGGCGGCCGATGGCGCTGACGATCGGCGGCGACGGCAGCTGGTCCGCCTGGCGCGGCAAGGCGCGGCTGGACGTTTCCGCGCACCGCATCGCCGATCTGGCGCTGGAGGCCAATGCGGGCACCTATGCGCTGTCCGGCCTGCTCGCCCCCGCGCCGATCCTGCAGGGCAAGCTGCAACGCTTGTCGAGCCCGCGCATCCTCGTCACCGGGGCGGCGAAGCTGGCGGACCGGCGGCTGGATTCCACTTTGTCGCTGCGATCCGCCGCGCTGTCGCTGGATCTGGCGGGTGTGATCGATCTGGCGAACAGCGCGTTCGACGGCTTGCGGATCAACGCCCATCTGCTGAAACCGCCCGCCTTGTTCCCCAACATGACCGGCAGGGCGATCGGGCTGCGGACAACGCTGGAAGGGCCGTTCGCCACCGCGGCTTTCGATTATGCGCTGACGGCGGATCAGGTGCAGTTCGACGACACCGGCTTCGAGGAGGTGCGGGCGCAGGGGCGCGGGCGTTTCTCGCGCAGCCCGGTGACGCTGCCGGTGCGGCTGACGGCGCGGCGGGTGACGGGTGTCGGCACGGTAGCCGGCGGCATCCTCGCCAACCTCGCGATCGACGGCACGCTGAAGGTCACGCCCGGCCATGTCACGGGCGAGGGGCTGGCGCTGAGTTCGGACAAGATCAGCGGCAAGCTCGCGCTGCTGCTCGATCTGGTGACCGGCGACTATACGGTCAGCCTGTCGGGCGGGCTCACCCGCTATCTGATCCCCGGCATCGGGCTGGTCGACGTGCTGACCGAACTGAAGGTGCTGCCCGGCCCCGGTGGGCATGGCACCACCGTGTCCGGGCGGGCCCGCGCGTGGGTGCGGCGTTTCGACAACGCCTTCCTGCGGTCGCTGGCGGGCGGGCTGCCGATGATCGACACCGGGCTGGTGCGCGGCACCGATGGCGTGCTGGCGCTGCGCGGGCTGGTGCTGACCGGGCCGACCGTGCGGATCGCCGGCAACGGCATCCGGCGGCGCGACGGCACGTTCTTCTTCGAGGGGGCCGGCTCGCAGGGCACCTATGGGCCGCTGAAGATCAGGCTGGACGGCGACATCAGTAAGCCGAAGGTCGATCTGGCGCTCGATCGGCCGGCCGACGCGCTGGGGCTGGCGGGGGTGACGCTGAACCTGCTGCCGAGCCTCGCCGGGTTCGATTATCAGGCGCGCGGGCAATCGACGCTGGGGCCGTTCACCAGCCGGGGCGCGATCCTGCTGCCGGCGAACCAGCCTGCGGTGGTGGCGGTGGCGGCGCTGAACGTGGCGAATAGCGGCGCCAGGGGCAATCTGCGCTCCGACCCCGGCGGGTTCACCGGACAACTCGCGGTTGCGGGCGGCGGGCTGGACGGCACGCTGAACTTCGCGCCGAGCGGACCCGGCGACGCCGCCGTGCAGGTGATCGGCGTGAAACTCCGCGCGAGCGGGGCGAGTTTCCCCGGCCCGCCGGCGATCACGGTGCGGCAGGGCACGATGGAGGGCACGATACGCCTCGATCCGGCGGGCACCTCGGTGAAGGGCAGCGTGAGCGGGCAGGGCGTGCGGCGCGGCGGGCTGACGATCGCGCGGCTGGCCGCCAGCGCCGATCTGGTCGGCGGCAACGGCAAGGTGCGGGCATCGATCGCCGGGTCCCGCGGCCGCGCCTTCGATCTGGTGACGGAGGCCGATCTCGCGCCAAACCGGGTGCGCCTCGTCGGGCAGGGGACGGTGGATCGCCGGCCGATCCGGCTGACCACCCCGGCGGCGATCACCCGCGAGGGGGTCGGCTGGCGGCTGGCGCCGACGACATTGGCGTTCGCCGGCGGCACCGCCACCCTTTCCGGCCGGTTCGGCAATGCGGGCACGGAGCTGGATGCCGGGCTGGAGCGGATGCCGCTGGCGGTGCTCGACATCGCCACGCCGGGGCTGGGGCTTGGCGGCGAGGCGAGCGGCAAGCTCTCCTACCGGCTGGCGGCGGGCACGGCGGCCCCGACCGGACGGGCCGACATCATCGTGCGGGGGCTGACGCGATCGGGGCTGGTGCTCTCGTCCAAGCCGGTCGATCTCGGCATCGCCGCGGTGCTTTCGCCCGATGCGGCGGTGGCGCGGGCGGTGGTGGCGAGCGGGGGGCGCACGATCGGGCGCGGGCAGGCGCGCATCGCGCCGCTGACGACGGGCGGCGATCTGGCCGACCGGCTGGGCAGTGCGCCGCTGTTCGCCCAGCTGCGCTATGACGGGCCGGCCGACATATTGTGGCGGCTGACCGGGGTGGAGACGATCGATCTTTCGGGCCCGGTCGCGATCGGCGCCGACGTAGGCGGGCGGCTGAACGATCCGGCGATCCGGGGGTCGCTGCGGACCACCGGCGCGCGGCTGGAAAGCGCCGTCACCGGCACGGTGGTGACGGGGTTGCAGGCGACCGGCCGGTTCGACGGATCGCGGCTGGTGATCGATCGCTATGCCGGCGCCACCCCCAAGGGCGGCACGGTGAGCGGCCGGGCCGCCTTCGACCTGGCCGCTGCGCGTGGTTTCGGCATGGATATCGCGATCGACGCGCGGCAGGCGGTGCTGCTCGACCGGGACGATATCGGCGCCACCGTCACCGGCCCGCTGACGATCCGCTCCGATGGTGCGGGCGGGACGATCGCCGGCGACGTCATGCTGGAGAAGGCACGCTACCGGCTGGGGCAGGCGGCGGCGGCGGCGATCCCGCGCCTGCCCGCGACCGAGATCAACCGCCCTGCCGACGAAGGCGAGGAGGAGGCCCCGCCGGTGCCCTGGACGCTCGACCTGCACGCCACCGCCCGCAACCGGGTGGCGGTGACGGGCTTGGGGCTGGACAGCGATTGGCGCACCGACCTGCGAATCAAGGGCAGCGTCGACAATCCGGCGCTGACCGGGCGGGCCGACCTGATGCGCGGCGGCTATGAGTTCGCCGGTCGCCGCTTCGATCTCGATCGCGGCACGATCCGCTTCCTGGGCGAGGCGCCACCCGATCCGGTGCTCGATATCGTCGCGCAGGCTAACATCCAGGGGCTGAACGCGACGATTCGCGTATCGGGCACCGGATTGAAGCCGGAGATCGACTTCACCAGCGTGCCGGCCCTGCCGGAGGACGAACTGCTCTCCCGCCTGCTGTTCGGCACGTCGATCACCAACCTGTCCGCGCCCGAGGCGCTGCAACTGGCGGCGGCCGTCACGTCGCTGCGCGGCGGCGGCACCGGGCTGAACCCGATCAACGCCGTGCGCCGTGCGGCCGGGCTCGACCGCCTGCGCATCCTGCCCGCCGACGTGACGACTGGGCAGCGCACATCGGTGGCGGCGGGCAAATATATCGGGCGGCGCACCTATGTGGAGGTCATCACCGACGGCCAGGGCTATTCCGCCACCCGTGCGGAGTTCCAGATCACGCGCTGGCTGTCGCTGCTCTCGAGCATCTCCACGCTGGGCCGGACGAGCGCGAACGTGCGCGTGTCGAAGGATTACTGAGCAGGCTTGTACGCCGGCGGGCGCGACAGTCGGGGCTCATCTCGCCCGCCCTTACCGCGAGATCGCGACATAATCGGGTTAGGGCGCGATCACCCTGCTGGAGCCGGGCTTGCATGTCGTACCGCGACGCCGGGTTCGGACCACGGCACCGGTCGAGCAACAGATATCGATGTCAGCAATCCGTGGCGCACAACATAGCGGCCATCCGATCATCTGGATCGAACGTTTCAAATGGATTCGAGCCACGTTAGATTGCCCGCTGACCGCGCGGCGGCCATTCAGAAGATCAGCCTCACCATGCCCGCCAGGCCAAGCCAAAGACCGGCGGCAAGCGGCATCGCCCGGATCAGACCCGCCATGACCTGCGAATCGCGCATCGACAGCGTATCCGATCGCGCACTATCCGCCATAACAGCCGGTTGCCGGGCCGAAACATCCTGCCGGTGCTGGCGATATTGGCTGACCAGGGACGAACGTCTGTAAGGAGCCACCGTCTGCCTTTCGGTAAGGATCACCCGCTATCGACGCGTTGGCTCCATGTCCGTTCCGTGACACATGACAAAAAAAGGGGCCGGCCCGTTAAGGCCAGCCCTGAAGTTTTAGGAGAGGATGCCTGAAAGGCCCGATCTTTGTGCGCTGCAGCAGCGATGAGTGCAATTGCAATTTTAGCGTGATGAATTGCATTTATCGCAATCTGGCGAGGTCTGGTGCTGCGGTCGGCTTCGATGCCGGTATTTCACCGACGCATCTCTCTCCTGCGAAGTCTCTTGGGGACTTGTTAACCGACCGCAGCACGACAATTTACCCGGCTTGAAGCGTCCTGCCAATCATGGCTCATCGACAATCGATGCTGTTGCGCAGCATCGATTGGGCAGCTGCTTTCACCGGTCGAAGGCTCCCTGCATTATTGGCCCTGGTCGATAGGTTTTTCGAAACCATGCGCCGTAAGGTCGGCTTAACCGTGTGCGATCAAGATGGGCGTCAGCCACGGCACATGGAGCCATTGATGAAGCCGAACGACACGCCACAGGAAAATGTCGCCGCCGAGGTGCGGAGCGTTGCAGCCAGCGTGCGCGAGGAGCTCGCCCGGCTCGACTGTCCCGAGGCGGTGATCGCGGCCGCCTGTGCCGCCGCCGAGCAGGCCGCCGGCCTCGCCGTCCAGTCCGCCGAGAGCCGCGAGCGGGCGCGGATCATCCGCTGGCTGCGGACGGTCGCCAACGTCTATGCCGATCGCTATCGCGCCGGGAAGGGCGACGAGTCGGTCTACTGGTTCGATCAGCTCGAGGCCTTTTCCCATGCGGCCGATGCGATCGCCCGCCGCCGCCACGCCCGCCCGCACTGATCGGCGGCTTAACCCCCGATAAACTTATGGGCCCGATAGTCGTTATCACCGCATGGAGAGACGATGATGGGTTTCTGGAGCAGGGCGCCGATCGCGCCGGACGTGCCCGTGGCGCAACTGAAGCAGCGTTATCTGGAACTCGGCTCGTTGCAGGCCGTGGCGGATGCCGAGAATATCGACCTCGCCTGGCTCGGCCGCCAGCTGAAGGCCTATGACCGGCGGGTCGCAGGCTCCGGCGCGGATTATACCGGCCCCGAACGCCGTCGCGGATAGTCGAGACGCTCGCTCTTGCGGGCGCGATGGCCCCTGCTACTGATCCGCACGATGAGTGGCTTCGATCCGGTCGCGCTCCTCAGCGCATTCGCGCCGGTCGGTCATAACGGCTTTATCGGCCTCCGGTATGTCGCGCACGGGCCGGACTGGATTGAATTGGCGATCGATCATGATCCCCGCCTCGTCATGGACGAGGCGAGCGGCATATTGGCCTCCGGTCCGATCGTCGCGATGATGGACATGGCCGCCGGGGTGGCGATCTGGATACGGCAGGATCGCTTCGTCCCCAATGCCACGCTCGATCTGCGGGTGGATTATCTCCGCTCGGCCCGGCCGGGACGCACCGTGTACGGCCGCAGCGAATGCTATCGCATCACGCGCCACGTCGCGTTCGTGCGAGGGCAGGCGCATGATGGCGATCCTGCCGATCCGATCGCCCATGTCGCCGGCACCTTCATGTTCCTCGGCGGGCGGCACGCGGCATGAAGCTGCCGCCTTATGCCGAAGCGTTAGAGCTCAGGATCGAGGACAATGGCGGGGAACGTCATGTCGTGATGCCGGCCGGCGATCACCTGCTCGGCCGCCCCGGCTTCGTCCACGGCGGCGCGCTGGCCGGCCTGCTGGAGATCGCGGCGATCGTGGCGCTGCGCGCGCTGCTGGCGGAGGAACAGGCGCCGCGCCTCAAGCCCGTCACCGTCACCGTCGATTTCCGGCGCGGCGCGGCCATGGTGGAGACCCGCGCGATCGGCTTGGTCACGCGGCTCGGCAATCGGGTGGCCAACATCGATGCGCTGGCCTGGCAGGAAGATCGCGCCAAGCCGGTCGCCAGCGCGCGCATGAACGTGTTGATCGATCGCGGCGCCCGCTGAGCGGCCGACAAACTCCGCCGCGACGATTTGTCATTTTGACCTTGCCGGATGGCGGTCCATAGCGGCGGTGGATCGCGTTCGTCTGCTTGCCGGTGCCGGCGCCCGACCGATCGACTGGGGGGACGCGGTGAGGCGACTTGCGTTACGGTACGGCCTGCTGCTGCTCGTGCTGGCGGCGATCAGCGGCGCGATCGCCTGGATCGGCAGCGAGCGCGCGGGTGACGGCATCACCAGATACCGTAACCCCGAACGCGCCGTCACCGCGCGGCAGGCGGCGGCGGATCAGCAGGGCGTGCCGGTCGATTACGCCCAGTCGCTCGCCGATCTGAACGCCGCGCTGGCGCGATCGACCGCCGCCGCCGCCGCCGCCCAGCCGCGCGACTGGATGGCGGTCGCCGCAGTGGGCAACGTGCTGCTCGCGCGCGCACGGCTGACCAACGACTTCACCGATTATGCCGAGGCCGGCCGCTGGTACGACAAGGCGATGGCGATCGATCCGCGCATCGGCCCGGCGCTGGAGCGTGCGACATGGAGCTTCACGGTTCACCGCCTCGCCGCCGTCGAGCCCGATCTGCGGCGGGTCGATGCCTATGTGATAAAGGATGACGGCACCGTCGCCAGCGTGCTCGGCCTGCGCGGCGACCTCGCTTTCTATCGTGGCGATTATCCACGGGCGCTGGAGTTGTACGACAAGGCGCATGCTGCGATGGTGACGGTGGGCACCGCTTTTCGCCTGGCGAATTATTGGGCGCGGATGGGCGATCCGGCCAAAGCGAACGCCTATCTGGACGAGGCGGAGGGCGGCATCCACGGCCCGCTCCAACAATCCCGCGCGTTTCTGGAGATGAACCGGGGCAGCATCGCCTTTGCGCAGGGCCAGTGGGACGATGCGGCGGCGCATTTCGTCCGCGCCGACGCGATCTTCCCCGGCTACTGGCAGATCCAGGAGCATCTCGCGACGATGCTGGCGCTGAAGGGCGATACGAAGCGCGCGATGGCGCTGTACCAGGCCATAGCGCGCCGCACCGACATGCCCGAAGCCTATGACGCCGTTGCCGGCCTCTACCGCGCGCAGGCCGATCTCGCGGCATCGCAGGCTTGGGCGGCGCAGGCGAGCGAGCGGTGGACGCGGCGGCTGGCGCTGTTGCCCGAGGCCGCCTATGGCCACGCGCTCGATCACGAACTGGCGTTCGGCGATCCGCGGCGGGCGCTGGCGATCGCGCAGCGCAATTTCGCCAACCGGCCGTTCGCCGACAGCGCGACTGGCCTCGCCTGGGCGTGGATGGCGAACCACCGTCCGCTGGATGCGATCCGTGTCATCGAGCCGGTCCTTGGCTCGGGCTGGACGGCGGCCGAGCCGTGGATCGTCGCGACCGAGGCCTATGCGCTGGCCGGACAGGCGGCGAAGGCAGACGAGGCGCGCAAGCGGGCGCTGACGATCAACCCGCACAGTTTCGATCGCAACCCCGGCGTCGTGTGGCTGGACCATTGATGCGCGCGGTGCGTCTGCTCCTGTTGCTTTGCCTCGCGGCTTGCTTCGGCGGTGCGCCGGCGCAGGCGCATCTGATGGCCAATTCGGTCGTCAGCCTCGATTTCGCCAGCGGCGCCACCGCCGCCGAGATACTGATACCGCTGAACGAACTGCAACTCGCCTCCGGCATCCGCGTCGATCCGGCCCGGCCGCCTAGGGCCGTGCTGCGCGAGTATCTCCGTCGCCATATCCGGGTCTCGGCGCCCGGCGGCCGTCCCTTTGCCGTCACGATCGAGCGGCTGGCTATATCCGACGATCCGACGCAGGCGGACCTGCAGGCGAACCTGCGCTTCACGCCGCCGCCGGGCGCTTCGCCGCGCTTGTTCGACCTGCGCTACGATGCGGTCATCGACCGGGTGCCGAACCATTTCGTGCTGGTGTTCGCGCGCAGCGATTTCGCCACCGGCACGCTTTCCAGCGAGCCCGAGATGATCGGCGGCCTGCAATCCCCCACCTTCGCGATGCGGGTGGATCGCGGGCCGGGCAGCGCGTGGCGCGGCTTTGCCGCCGCGATGCGGCTGGGGATGCACCATATCGCCGAAGGGCACGATCACCTGCTGTTCCTGATCGCGCTGATCCTGCCCGCGCCGCTGATCGCGGCGGGCCGGCGCTGGGGCGGCTATGCCGGCATCCGCCACACCGTGCGCCGGCTGCTCGCCGTCGTCACCGCCTTTACCATCGGCCATTCGCTGACGCTGATCGGCGGCGCCTTCTTCGGCTGGCAGCTGCCCGCGCGCCCGGTGGAGGTAGGTATCGCGATCTCGATCCTCGTCTCGGCGATCCATGCGTGGCGGCCGCTGTTCGCCGGGCGCGAGGCGCTGATCGCCGGCAGCTTCGGGCTGGTCCACGGCCTGGCCTTTGCGACGATCATCGCGAATTTCGGGCTGGAGCCGCTCGCCAAGGCGCAATCGATCCTAGGCTTCAACCTGGGTATCGAACTGGTGCAGTTGGCCGTCGTCGCCTGCGTGATGCCCGCCTTGCTGCTGCTCGCCCGCACGCCGGCCTATGCGCCGATCCGCACGATCGGCGCGGGGCTGACCGGGATTGCGGCGACGGCGTGGATCGTCGAGCGGGTCAGCGGTCGGCCCAACCCGATCGCGGAAGGGATCGACGGCACGCTCGGACACGCGCCGTGGGCGGTCGCTGCGCTGACGCTGGCGGCGCTGGCGGCAGCGGCATGGCAGCGGCGGCCTGCCGTGGCCGGGGTCGCCGCGGCCTGACAATGCAGACCAGGCTCCGCATCTGCCGGCGCAAGCGCCGCTTCGCATCCGCAGCGGATGCGATTCTGGCGGCGCAACAGGCCGAAGTGACGCTCCGGCCCTATCGCTGCGATCGCTGCCGCTGGTTCCACCTGACCGGCCGCACCAAAGGCAAATGGATGTCGCCCGGCTGATCGCGGACTTGCATGTCGCTTTCTCGAATTCACTATCGCCTTTCCTTAGCGTGGCTGTCTGCGCTCGGCCGCCTTTCGACGACATGCCTGCGCCGGGTGTAAACACCCAACCAAAACGGACATGGAAACATCCAAAGTCGACTAAAGTAAAATCTCTGGTTAATCACGATCCGACATAGAGGATTACTTAAGAAAAAACCTACTCATCTTGCACTTGCTCGTTCTATCATTGTGCAGTGCAAGATAGATGGGTATCATCATGCCCAGATGCTTGATGGAGGATCGGCCATGAGTCTGATGGCGGCGATCGAGGAAGGGCTTGACGATGATGCGGAGCTTCGCTGCGCGCCGGAGGTGTCGCCTTGGGCGATGCGCCGCCTGGAGTGGTGCATCAAGCTGACGCTGGACAAGCTGCTGGCGGTGGCGCTGCTCGCCTTCTTGCTGCCGGCGCTGCTTTTGCTGATGATGATGGTGGTCTGCGTCAGCTTCGGCCGGCCCTTCTTCGCGCATGAGCGGGTGGGGCGTGGCGGCAAGCCGTTCCGCTGCCTGAAATTGCGGTCGATGCGCCCGGACGCCGCGACGATGCTGCGCGAACTACTCGAATCGAACCCGGTGGCCGCGCGCGAATGGGAAACGCACCGCAAGCTGCGCGACGATCCGCGGATCATACCGTTCGGCCGCTTCATCCGCGCGACCAGCCTGGACGAGCTGCCGCAGCTCATCAACATCATTCGCGGCGAGATGAGCTTCGTCGGGCCGCGCCCGATCACGCAGCCGGAACTCGTCCGCTACGGCCCCGGCGCCGGCCATTATCTCGCGGTGCCGCCGGGGCTGACCGGCCTGTGGCAGGTGAGCGGCCGCAGCGAGATCAGCTTTTCGGAGCGGGTGATGCTGGACGTCGCCTATGTCGAGCAATGGTCGCTCTACGGCGATCTCAAGATCCTGCTGCGCACGCCGCGCGCCGTGTTCGCGATGGCGGGCGCATGCTGAACGGCTGGTCGTTTCCGAGGCGGGTGGCCGGACTGCCCGCGCCGATGCTGATCGCCGTCACCTGGGGCGCCTTCGCCTGGACGGGCCCCGCCTTTGCCCAGCAGCGGCCCGTGACGGTGCCAATCGATACGGTCAACGGGCGAGCGCGGCCGGAATTTGATCCGGTGGGGATCGCGCTCGGCGGCGGCTTCACCTTGTTTCCCGAGGTCGCGGCGGGCGTGGTCTATGACGACAATGTGTACCGCGTCGCGTCGCCCAAGCGAGACGACGCCTATGCCCAGATCCGCCCGCGCATCCTGATCCAGTCGAATTCGCCGCTGCACCCGGTCTCGCTGGAGGCGACCGCCACGGCGCGGCGCTATGCCAGCATCGAGACGGAGAATAGCGAGCAGTATAGCCTGACCGCCACTGCCGCGAGCGAGATCGCCGCGGGCACCCATGCGGCCCTGACCGCCGGCTATTCCCGGCTGCTGGAGCCGCGCGGCTCCTCGGGCGATCTGTTCATCGGCGGCAAGCCGATCACCTATGATCTGGCGCAGGCCAGCGGCACATTGTCACGCGACGTCGGCCTGTTCGGGCTGGAGATCGGCGGCGACCTCTCGCGCTACGACTATAATGCGGTCAAGGTCGCCGGGGTCGCGCTGGATCAGGACTATCGCGACTTCCGCAACTATGGCGCCCATGCCCGTGTCGCTTATGCGATCGGCCCCTCGATCGCCGCCTTCGTGCGCGGCGAGATCGAACATAGCGATTATCCGAAGTTCGATATGCTGAACCGCAATTCGCGCGGCTATAATCTGCTCGTCGGTGTCGAGCTGGGGCTGGGCAATCTGTTCAACGGGTCGTTCGGCATCGGCTATCTGCACGAGAATTTCGCCGACCCGCTTTTCTCGAACATTTCGGGGCTGGATTATAATGTCGCGCTCAACTGGAGCCCGACGACGCTTGTCTCGGTCTCGCTGAAGGGTGCGCGCAGCATTGAGCGCAGCCCGTTCGAAGGCTCGGCCGGCGGCCTCCAGACCACATTGTCCGCCGGGGTGGATTATGAGCTGCTGCGCCAGCTGATCCTGTCGGCCGATACCAGCTACATCCGCCAGTCGTTTCGCGGCTTCGATCGGCGCGACGATTATCACGAGGCGCAGGTGGGCGCGCGCTACCTTGTCAACCGCATCGTCTCGGCCGCGCTGACGCTGAACTATCGCCGGCAGACATCGGCCGGCATCGGCGCGCGCGATTTCAACAGCTTCGGGGCGTCGGTCGGCGTCACGTTGCATCGCTGACGGGCGGATGGGCGTGGTCCCAGGGAACAGGCCGGGAGGGCGATCGTGAACAATCCTGTGGAACTCTATCGCGGCGGGCCGTCTCGCGGTCTGGTGCCAATCCCGCTGGAGACGGCGGAGGCGCCGGCGGACCGGCTGGATCTGCGCGCCTTCTTCACCACGCTGCGGCGGCGGCGCAAGCTGCTGCTGTCGGTCGCGATCGCCACCTTCGCGCTGGTGATGCTCTACAC
>CAXTTS010000023.1:0-23289 GCA_964247265.1 uncultured Sphingomonadaceae bacterium | reverse complement strand
GATCTGGAAAGCCGGCTGCGGCGCTGGCGATCGGAACGCGGCAAGCGGGCCGAGGGCGCGCGGGGTCTGGCGCGGCGCTGGCGCGGTCTGGTCGGCGGGGCAGGAGGCGAGGGGGACGGGGAGGCGATCGCCGGCTGCGTGGCGCTCGCTTTCCCCGATCGGGTGGCGCGGCGGCGCGATGCCGGCGGGGAGGACTGGATCTCGGTCGGCGGCCGCGGCTTCCGCCTCGATCCCGCCTCCCCGCTGGCGCGGGCGGAGTGGCTGACGGTGGCCGAGACGCAAGGGGTGGCGGCGCGCGCGCGCATCCTCTCCGCCGCGCCGATCGATCCGCCGCTGGTCCAGCGGCTGCTGGCGGACCGGATCACGGCGCTGCGCAGCGTGGTGTTCGATGCCGCGACCGGCGGCGTGGTCGCCCGGCGCGAGCGGCGGCTGGGCGCCGTCCGTCTTTCCGGCGGGCCGGACGATCGGCCCGATCCGGCGGCGATCGTCGCGGCGCTGCTCGCCGGGGTGGAGGCGGGTGGGCTGGCCTTGATGCCGTGGCCCGATGCCACGCGCGAGACCCGCGCCCGCGCCGCCTTCGCCACCGCTCACGGCGCCCCGCTGCCGGACCTGTCCGATGCCGAGCTGTTGGACACGATCGCCATCTGGTTGCCACCCCTGCTCGCCGGCCGCCGCCGTCTTGGCGAAGTCGATCCGGGTGCTCTGACGGGATGCTCGGCTGGGACGGGCGGCAGGCGCTCGATCGGCTGGCGCCGGCGCGCTTCGTCTCGCCGGCGGGCAGCAGCCACGCCATCGACTATGCGGCGGAGGGCGGCCCCGCGGTGGAGTTGCGGCCACAGGCGCTGTTCGGCCTCCCGACGCACCCGATGGTGGCAGGGGGCCGCGTGCCGCTGGTGCTGCGCCTCACCTCGCCGGCGGGCCGCCCGATCCAGACGACGCAGGATCTGCCCGGCTTCTGGTCCGGCAGCTGGGCGGCGGTGGCCAAGGAGATGCGCGGCCGCTACCCCCGCCACCCCTGGCCCGACAATCCCGCCGCCGCCGATCCGACGCTGCGGACGAAGAAGCGCGGATGAGCGAACCGACGCACCGCTCGCCTACAGCGGGCATCCTGTATTAGAAAGCAGGCCAGAAACGCGACGGTGCGCGCGCCTATGGCTTGTCCGGTCGGCGCTCAGGCGCGTCCTTACCGCACCGATGCGGCATAAAGCGCGATCGCGGCCGCGTTGGAGACGTTGAGGCTTTCCACCTTGGGGCTGATCGGCAGTTTGGCCAACTCGTCGCAATGCGCCTCGGTGTTGGCCCGCATCCCTTCGCCCTCCGCGCCCAATACCAGCGCCGGGCGGGTCTCGCCCAAGGTCGCGCCCAGCGTGCGCGGGGCGGTGCCGGTCAGCCCGATCCGCCAGAAGCCAGCCTCGCCGATCTCGTCGAGCGCGCGGGACAGGTTCACCACCCGCACCCACGGCACCAGCTCCAGCGCGCCGGAGGCGGAGCGGGCGAGCGCACCCGATTCGGGCGGAGCGTGGCGATCCTGCGTCACCAGCCCCAACGCATCGAACGCGGCCGCCGATCGCAGTACCGCGCCGACATTGTGGGGATCGGTCACCTGGTCCAGCACCAGCAACGGGCGGCGATCATCACGCCCCAGATCAATCAGGTCGCCCAGCCACATGTCGGGCAAAGGGTCCACCTCGATCACCATGCCCTGGTGCGGCGCGTCGTGCGGCACCAGCCGGCCGAGATCGGCCACGTCGGCAAAGGTGACGGGCAGCACCGACGGCAGATCGAGCGGCATCAGCGCCTCGCGCGTGCCCCACATCCGCCGCACCTCACGGTTCGGATTAGCCAGCGCGGCAAGGACCGCGTGGCGGCCCCAGAAGCGGGGTCGGTTGGATGCCGGGGCGGATGGTCTGTGGCCTTTGCGCATGGCAGGCGCCTTATCCATGCCGGGCGTTGACAGGCAAGCGGCCATTCGCCATTGAGCCGCCTCGCTTCGGCGTGGCTCCCTCTGGACAGGTGGCCGAGTGGTTAAAGGCAGCAGACTGTAAATCTGCCCGTGCAAGCGTACGCTGGTTCGAATCCAGCCCTGTCCACCAAGGGCCGCCCGGCGGCTCCACCAAGCGGGAGACGCGAGATGCTGACCAGCCGCGTGGCCGAGGAGGCCGACATCCCAGCGATGCGCGAGTTGATGGCATTGGCCATCGACACTTTGCAGTCGTCGTTCCTCTCGCCGGATCAGGTGGTCGCCAGCCGCGCGGTGATGGGTCTCGACTCGCTGCTCGTCCGCGATCGCACCTATTTCGTGGTGGAGGAGGCCGGCAGTCTCGCCGGATGCGGCGGTTGGAGCCGCCGCGCCACTTTATATGGCGGCGATCATTCCGCCGGGTTGCGCGACGATGCCTTGCTCGATCCCGCGATTGATGCCGCGCGGACGCGCGCGATGTACACGCACCCGGCCTTTACGCGGCGCGGCGTCGGGCGGATGATCCTGCGCTTGTGCGAGGCCGCCGCCGGCGCGGAGGGCTTTGCCCGCATGGAACTGATGGCGACGATGGCTGGCCTGCCGCTGTATCGCGCCAGCGGCTACGACGAGATCGAGCAAGTGTCGAATGTGGTCGGCACCATAGCCGTGCCCTTGATTCGCATGGGCAAGTCACTGCGCTGAGCTGTTCGACTTTTTAACCCGCAATACGTCAAATACCCCAGATGATGTGGCAGCAGCGGCCGAGATTCCGGTTGCGTTACGCCGGGATAATCGCCTGAATGGCGTTAACGATCCATGACCATTTGTTTGCTGATGATTGCCAGGCCGAAGATCGGTCCGCTTCCTCATCACCATCACAAAGTCGGATCGACCAAAAGGGGAAGATGTCTGTGTGGCCCGGACGATGCAGCCAGCATGATTGGCCGCGCGTCGATTGAACCGCCTGGGAGGGCGGTTCGCATCAAAGGGGCGCCGATGATTACTCGTAGGAACATCCTCCACCGTATTGGCCTGGCCGGTGGCCTGGGCGCGACTTTCTCCGCGATGCAGATGCTTGGGCTGATGAGCGAGGCACGCGCCGACAGCGGCTTTTCGCTGCCGCCGGGCACTGGCAAGGGCAAGCATGTCGTCGTGTTGGGTGCCGGGATCTCCGGGCTGGTGAGCGCCTACGAACTCGAACAGGCCGGCTTCCTCGTGACCTTGCTGGAGGCACGCGGGCGGGTCGGCGGACGCGCCTGGACGGTGCGCGATGGCGACGCGATCGAGATGGAGGGCGAGGCGACCCAGACCGCGCGTTTCTCCGACGGCATCTATTTCAATGCCGGCCCGGCCCGTATCCCCAGTTTCCACACCGGCCTGATGGGCTATGCAGACCGGTTCAACGTGCCGCTGGAAGTAGAGGTCAACTCCAGCCGCTCCGCTTATGTGATGGGCGATAATGGCAGCAAGTTGCGGATGCGGACCGCTGTCAACGACATGCGCGGCCACATTGCCGAACTTCTCGGTAAGGCGTTGAACCAGGGCGCGCTCGACCAGGCGATCACTGCGGCGGACAAGGCCAAGCTGCTCCCGTTCCTGAAGTTCTACGGTGATCTCGACGATCAGATGGCGTTCAAGGGGACGGAACGCTCCGGCTTCGGCCAGGCGCCCGGTGCCGGCATCACCTTCGCCTCCCCGTCCAGCGCCTTGCCGCTGGAGCAATTGCTGGCGAACGAACAATTGCCGCTCACCTTGTTCGAAGACAATCTGTACATGCAGGCGACGATGTTCGAGCCGGTCGGCGGCATGGACCGGATCCACGCCGGCTTCGATCGCAACCTGCGGCGCCCGGCGATCCGAAACGCGGAGGTAAGGCAGATCCGCCAGACCGCCAAGGGCGTAGAGGTTGCGTACATCGACAAGGCGAGCGGCACCGCGACGAGCGTGAAGGCCGATTACATGGTCTGTACCATACCGTTCAAGGTGCTGGCAAAGATCGACAATAATTTCTCGAAGAACTATGCGAAGGCGATTGCCTCGGTCGTCTATGACAATTCCACCAAGGTCGCCTTCGAAAGCCCGAGGTTCTGGGAGAAGGAGCAGATTTACGGCGGGATCTCGTTCGTCGGCGGTCCGACATCGCTGATCTGGTATCCGTCCGCCGGGTTGCACACGCCGCGGGGCATGTTGCTCGCTTGCTATAGTTCCGGCGCCCGCTCGGCCGATTTCCAGAAGAAGTCGATACCCGAGCAGATCGCGTTCGCCCGCTCCGTGGTCGATAAATTGCATCCGGGTCATGGCGCCGATCTGGTGAACGGCGTTGCCGTCAACTGGAGCAAGATCCCGTATAGTCTCGGCCCGTGGCCGGATTGGGATGCGGGAAGTGCGAATGGCCGGCAGGAAGGTCATATCGATACGCCCGAGTTTCGCCTGCTTAACACTCCGGACGGGCGCGTCTACTTTGCCAGTGCCGCCTTGAGCCAGACGCCCGGTTGGCAGGAAGGCGGCATCCAGTCCGCCCACAAGGCCGTGGCGGCTCTATCCGATCGCCTCCGTGCGCAAGCGCTGGCCGAGCCGCAATCGCAACGGGCGGCGGCGTAGAACGACTCGGTTCTTGCGCCGCCCTTCAGGTCATAAACGCCACAAACACGATCATCCCGGCGCATGACTACTGGCAAGGTCGATGCCATGTTCGATCCAATACAATAAACTGATTGGGAGAGGCTCCTCTAAGGTAACAACATAAGGGGGCCATATGATTAACAACAAAATGATTTCTCACGGTGCACTTGCCGTGGCCTGCCTCGTCGGCAGCCATGCGGCTCGCGCCGCCGAAATGCAGGTCGATCCCAGCCCGGTCACGGCGAGCGCCGAGCCGGATGCCAGCGAGATCATCGTGACCGGCACCCGCGCGACCGGCATCACCGCCGCCGAAAGCGCGACGCCGATCAAGGTGCTGGGCGCGGAGATGCTGCAGCATGTCGGCCAGCCGAACCTCAATCAGGTGCTGACCCAGTTGGTGCCGTCGTTCACCGCCCAGTCCTTCGGTGGCGACACCGCCAACCTGACGCTGTCGGCCCGGCTGCGGGGGCTGAGCCCCAACCACACGCTCGTTCTGGTGAACGGCAAGCGACGGCATGGCACCGCCAATCTCGCCGTCCTCGGCGGTCCCTATCAGGGTGCGGCATCGCCCGACCTCGATCTGATATCCCCGGAGTCGATCAAGCGTATCGAGGTTCTGGAAGATGGCGCCGCCGCCCAATATGGCTCCGACGCGATCGCCGGGGTCATCAACATCATCCTCAAGGACGACGACGAGGGCGTCAGCGGCAACGTGACGGCCGGCCAATATTACAAGGCGGACGGCAAGACGGCGTCCGGCAGCGTGCATCTCGCGACAAAGATCGGCGAGGGCGGTTTCGCCAACATCACGCTGTTCCACCGCTACCATGATTTCAGCCAGGTCGGCGGCCTGGACTCGCGAGTGACCGATCAGCAGGGTAATCTGCTGGCCAGCTACAACGCCAATCCGACGCTCAGTTCGGCGATCAGCGCCGCCAATGCGACGATCCCCGGCCTTCCTTATGTCAACCGGATCAACGGAGACGCGCGGTCTCATCTGACGAACGCGCAATATAATGCCGGCTATGATTTCGGCGACGTGCAGGTCTACAGCTTCGGATCGTACAGCAAGCGGATCGCAAGCGCATATGAGAATTTGCGCCCGCCGACGCGCGTGGTCGCGGGTCCGGCCCTGGGCACCACCGCGACGTTGATCACGCCGGGCGCGCTGATCTTCGCGCCGAGCGGGTTCAATCCGCGAGAGGGCATCCGCGAGGACGATTATTCCGGAACGGCGGGCGTGAAGGGCGAACTGGCAGGCTTCCACTTCGATCTGAGTACCACTTACGGATCGGACAAGAACCAGATCTCGACGCTGGACACGGTGAACCCGGATCTGTTCATCGATACCCACACCAGCCCGATCGACTTCCGCGACGGCGGCTTCAAGTCAGTCGAGTGGACATCGAACGCCGATTTCAGCCGCGAGTTCGACATCGGCATGGCGGGGCCGCTCAACCTGGCGTTCGGCGCCGAGTATCGCTGGAACAAATATACGATCACCGCCGGCGATCCGTCATCCTATTACAAGGCGGGCGCGTCGTCCTATCCGGGGTTCCGCCCGTCCGATGCCGGGACGAACACGCGTGACGACGAAGCGCTTTACATCGATATCGCCGCGACGCCGATCGAGCATCTGAAGGTGGACGGCGCCGCCCGCTACGAACATTATTCCGATTTCGGCAACAAGGTGATCTTCAAGGGCACCGGCCGCTACGACTTCTCCGAAGCGTTCGCGCTGCGTGGCACCGTATCGACCGGCTTCCGCGCACCGACGCTGGCCGAGAGCTTCTATTCGGCGACCAATGTGGGGCCGACGACGGCCTTCGTGCAGCTCCCGGCGAACTCGGCGGCGGCCAAGCTGCTTGGCTTCGACAATCTGAAGCCGGAGAAATCGACCAACTTCAGCGCCGGCGCCGTGATCCGCCCGGCCTCCCGCGTCACGCTCACCGTCGATGCGTACCAGATCAAGATCCGCGACCGCATCCTCGGCACCGGATCGATCTACAGCAGCGGCGGCGCGCGCAACTTCACGCTGGTGCGCGATGCGGTGATCGCCAACGGCAACGTCCTGGACAACACCGTCACGCAGACGGGCGTGAGCTTGTTCGCCAACGGCGCCAGCACCCGCACGCGCGGCATCGACGCCACCGCCAGCTATGCCAGCGATTTCGGCGATTATGGCACGGTCAACTGGACGCTTTCCGCCGACTATAACCAGACGAAGATCACCAAGCTCGGCACCGGCCCGACCCTGACGGACACCGCCGGCGTCACCGGCCCGATCGCCTTGTTCGACCAGACCACGATCAGCAATATCGAACGCGCCTCGCCGCGCGTGAAGGTGATCGGATCGGCATTCTACACGCTCGGCAAATTTTCGGCCACGTTGCGCGAGACGCTCTACGGCAAGAGCTCGCAGGATCAGAGCCCGGATGGCGGCACCTACTATCGTCAGAACATCAAGACGGCCGCGATCACCGATATCGAGGTGAACTACAAACTGACCGACTGGATCGAGCTGAGTGCCGGCGCGAACAACCTGTTCGACAAGAAGCCGCCGAAGATCCAGGTTCTGTCGGACGGCACGATCGTCGATGGTGGCGCCGTCTATGACTCACCGCTCAGCTTCAGCCCGTATGGCATCAACGGCGGCTATTATTATGCGCGCGTGAACTTCTCGTTTTAAGACCCAGGGACGGGGCAGGTGGTCGCCTGCTCCGTTACCCAGAACCTCGGAGAGACTGCCATGATCCGCAAGAGCCTTCTTCTCGCCGCCTTGCCGCTCGCCCTTCTGCTGTCACCGGCTGTGCATGCGGCGCCGGCCAAGCCCGCCGCGATCGTTCGTCATGCCAATACGCCGCCCGGATTGATCCTGCAGGGCGTCACCGTGCCTGGCGGCACCGAGATGCTTTATCTTTCGGGGCAGCTCGCCTCGCCGATCGATCCGACCAAGCCGCCGGCCACGATGACGATGGCGGACTTCGGCGATACGAAAACGCAGACGATCAGCATCTTCACCAAGATCAAGGGCATCCTGGCGGCGCAGGGCTATGCGATGTCGGATATCATCAAGCTGACGGTGTTCGTCGCCGCCGATCCCAAGATGAACGGCAAGATGGACTTTGCCGGCTTCAACGATGGCTACAAGATGTTCTTCGGCACGCCCGATAACCCGAATACGGTCGCCCGCTCGACCGTGCAGGTGGCGGCGCTTGCCGGCCCCAACTTCCTGATCGAGATCGAGGCAACCGCCGCGAAGGCCAAATAGTGTTAGCCGGTTGGGACGGATGCGGGATGGGGGCTCGATCCACCCATCCCGCACCTCCCGATCGCCTCAGTTGGCGGCGACGCGGATGCTGGTTTCGCCCGCTGCCACCCGGTTGCCGAGTTGGTCTTGCGCATCGCTCACCGCGCGATCGTAGCAGCGGGTATAGTCGGCCGGCGGAGAGACCGTCCAGAGCGAGCGCTTGCCGCACACCGTCCCGGCCGCCACCTTCAGCCGCGTGTTCAATTTGGCGCGGCCCTCGGCGCTGGAGAGATCCAGGTCGCCGAAGCGCATCAACCTGCTTTCGGTGGTGAGGCCGTATCCGGCCGCACCCTGCACCTGGATCTGGGAGGAGGCGTAAGCGCCGGCGCTGCAACCGGCCGCCAGCACCAGCCCGGCGGCGAGCCGGGCGGAGCGACGCCGCAGCGCCGCCAGTTTCGTCAAGGTCATGTCACTCTCCTGCGGATCGGGCGGAGGCCACGATCACCGTTCCACCTTCCGGCGGAGGGTTTTCCTCCTGCCATCGGGCGTCATCCCCTTACGCCTCGGAGCGCCGCCAGGCAACTTACGCCGCGGCGGCGGCGCTCAAGCGACCGAGCCGCCACTTGTCCGCGAGCGGCCGATCGTTCATTCGTGACCGTGAAGCCGCCAGTCGCGGCGCTTGGAACGGGACGTGAAATGGCCGACGCGGTAGACGCTGAGTTTAAGCTTGCCATGCGGCGCCTGGCGACGACGATCGCGATCGTCACTGCCGGCACCGGCGATGGATGGGCGGGGATGGCCGCAACGGCCGTCACCTCGGTGACGGCCGACCCGCCGACGATCCTCGTGGCGGTCAATCGCAACGCCAGCATCTCGCCCGTGCTGGGCGAGGACCGACGGTTCTGCGTCAACCTGCTGGCCGAACGCCATGCCGCGCTGGTGGGTGTGTTCAGCGGTCAGAAGAAGGGGCTGGCGCGTTTCGAGGAAGGCGGCTGGGTTCCCTCGCCCCAGGGGCTGCCGATGCTGCCGGACGCGGTGGCCAGCATCGAATGTCGCACGACGCTGACGCTGGAAGTGGCGACGCACACCCTGTTCATCGGGGAGGTCAGCGCCGTCTATAACCACCCGACGATCGATCCGCTGATCTGGGTCGACGGCAAATTCGCCTCGGCGCGGGCGCTGTCCTGATCGTTCGGGCGGGTCGGCCATGAAGCGGCTCATCTTCTGCCTTGCCGTTGCCATCGCCGCCGCGCCGGCGATCGCCGGCCTGAAGGTGGAGGAGGCTTCGATCGGGCAATTGTCCGCGATGATGGCGCATGGCGTGCGAAGCGCGGCGATCACCCGTGCCTATCTGGCGCGCATCGCCGCGCTGGACAGGCACGGGCCGGCCCTGCACGCCGTCATCGCGCTGAACCCGCAAGCCCTCGCGGAGGCGAAAGCGAGCGATGCGAGGCGGCGTGCCGGCAAGGTCATCGGTCCGCTCGATGGCGTGCCGATCCTCATCAAGGACAATATCGAAACGGCGGATGGCACCGCCACCACCGCCGGCAGCCTGGCGTTGCAGAACAACCGGACCCGACGGGATGCGCCCGTGGTCGCGCTGCTGCGCCGTGCCGGCGTTGTGATCCTGGGCAAGACCAACCTGTCCGAATGGGCGAACATCCGCTCCGACCACGCGATGAGCGGGTGGAGCGCGGTGGGCGGGCTGGTGCGCAATCCCTATGCGCTCGATCGCACCGCCTGCGGATCGTCCAGCGGATCGGGCGCGGGTGTCGCCGCCAGCTTTGCCGCCGCCGCGCTGGGCACGGAGACGGATGGCTCGGTGGTCTGCCCCGCCTCGATGAACGGCATCGTCGGGCTCAAGCCCACGATCGGCCTTGTCAGCCGGACGCACATCGTTCCGATTAGCCACAGCCAGGACACACCGGGGCCGATGGCACGCAGCGTGACCGACGTGGCGCTGCTGCTGTCCGCGATGATCGGCGCGGACCCCGCCGATCCGACGACGCGCGATGCGGCGGCCCATGAGCGCGATTACGCGGCAGCGCTGCCACAAGCATCGCTGCAAGGTGTGCGGATCGCCGTGCTGCGGCCGGACATGTCGCCCGCTCTGAAGGCGCGGTTCGAGGGCGCACTCGCCATGCTGCGGGCGAAAGGCGCGGTTCTGATCGAGACCGCAGCCCCCAAACGCGGCGGATTGGGCGCGGCCGAAACGCTCGTCCTGCAAACCGAACTGAAGGCGGACTTGGAGGCCTACCTCGCGACCACGCCCGCCGAGGTCACGACGCGCTCGCTCGATCAGCTGATCGCCTTCAACGAAGCGCAAGTCAGCCGCGAGATGCCCTATTTCGGGCAGGAGACGTTCGCGGCTGCGGCCAAGACGAAAGGTCTGGCCGATCCGGTCTATCTGCAAGCACGCGCCGATTCGTTGCGGCAGGCGGGTGCCGACGGGATCGACGCCGTGCTGAAATCCGCCGACGCCGCGATGATCGTCGAGCCGAGCTATGGCCCGGCATGGCCCAGCGATCCGGTCTACGGCGATCAATATGACGGGCCGAGCGCGAGCCAGCTGCCAGCGGTCGCCGGCTACCCCCATCTCACGGTGCCGATGGGTCTCGTCGGCGGGCTGCCCGTCGGCCTCTCGTTCATCGGGCCTGCCTATGGCGAAGCCACGCTGCTGGGTGCCGGCTACGTCTATGAGCAGGCGAGCCACGCGCGCGTTCCTCCGCTGTATCGCGCCACGCTCCTCCCGTGATTGAAAGGGCCGGCGCGCGCCTTATCTCGTGGACCTGACAAGGAGACGAGCATGGCACAGGAAATCGCGACACTCGCAGGCGGCTGCTTCTGGTGCACCGAAGCGGTGTTCAACGATATCGAGGGCGTCTTCAGGGTCGAAAGCGGCTACATTGGCGGCACGGTGGCCGATCCGACCTACAAGCAGGTATGCAGCGGCAAGACCGGCCATGCCGAGGCGATCCGGCTGACGTTCGATCCCGATGTCGTCGGCTATGACGAACTGCTCGACATCTTCTTCCACACGCATGACGCGACCACGCTCAACCGGCAGGGCAATGACGTCGGCACGCAATATCGCTCCGCCATCTTCCCGCACTCGCCGGAACAGGAGGCGGCGGCGCATGACGGCATCCGTCGCGCGGCAGAGGCGAGCCCGCGACCGATCGTGACTTCGGTCGAGCCGCTGTCCACCTGGTATCCCGCCGAGGATTATCACCAGGAATATTGGCAGGGTGACGGCCAGAGCAATCCCTATTGCATCGCCACGATCCCGCCCAAGCTGCAAAAACTGCGCAAGAGCTATGCCGCGCGGTTGAAGGGTGCCGCGACGGTCTGAGTCGGTCAGTGCTTCGGCAGTCGCGCCGCTTTCAACGCGGCGCGGCGGCTCTTTGCAGGCGATCGTTGATCGCGGCGCCCAGCCCGGTTGTGGGTATCGGCGCGACTGCGATGCGCGAACGATCGGCGGCGTCCGCCTCGTGCAGAGCCGCGAACAGGCGGGCGGCTGCTTCGATCAGGTCGCCCGAGGCGGATAGCGTCGCGTCACCGCCGACCGCGCCGAAGCCGATCAGCCATTCGTCTGCCTCGGCCTGCGTTGCGTTCAGCCGAAGCGGCCGGCGGGGGGCGTAGTGGCTGGCAAGTTGGCCGGGCGCGACGATCGCATCGTCTTCATGGCCGACGATTGGAAGCCCGGCGGCCTCCGCCAGCGCGTCCGGCGCGATCGGGCCGGGGCGCAGCAACACCAGCCGTTTCTCCTCCACCTTCACGATCGTCGACTCCAGGCCATGCGCCGTCGCCCCGGCATCGACGATCAGCGGGACGCGGCCGCCAAGTGAGTGAATGACATGCCCGGCGGTGGTCGGGCTGATCGTGCCGCTGGCATTGGCGGACGGCGCGGCAAGCGGTCGCCCGCACGCGGCGAGCAGCGCGCGGATCGCCGGATGCGCCGGCACCCGCAACGCGACCGTATCCAGCCCGGCGCAGACGATCGGCGCGATGGTCGCGGTGCCGAGCAGCGGCAACACCAGTGTGAGCGGCCCGGGCCAGAAGGCGGCGGCCAGCGCCTGCGCGGCGGCATCGAACCGGGCGATCGCCGTTGCCTCGTGCGCGGAGAAGACATGGACGATCAGGGGATTGAAGGCAGGCCGCCCCTTGGCCGCATAGATGCGCGCGACCGCTTGGCCGTCCGTCGCGTCGGCGGCGAGGCCGTAGACCGTCTCGGTGGCAACCGCAACCGGCTGGCCGGCCAGGACGAGGCGGGCGGCCGCAGCGATGGCATGATCGCCGAACGGCAGGGTGCGGGTATCCGTCGACATCTCTCCGGCTGCGTAGCGCCTGCCATCCGCGGTGCAAGCAGGAGATCGCGGCGCGGCGCTGCCTTAGGCGGGCGCGCTTCATCGCGAACGATCGGCAGCAGCGCGCGTGGACCCCAGCCGGCTGGCTCTACTCCGCCGCCACCGTCTCCAGCAGGTCGGCGGGATCCAGACCGAGGCGCCGGATGTGCGCCCGTATCTCCGGCCAGTAGCTGTCGAGGAACACCTCGCGCTCGCTGTGGCGGAGCCGCGCGGTGGCGCCGTCGGCGACGAACATGCCGATCCCGCGCCGCACCGTCACCAGCCCATCGTCCTGAAAGCTCTGATAGGCCTTCGCGACCGTCAGCGGATTGGCGCCATGGCTGGCCGCGAAGCTGCGCACGGAGGGCAGCGGATCGCCATCGCGAAACCGGCCCTCCAATATCGCGGCAACGATCATGTCGCGCAGGCGCAGATAGACGGGGCGGTCCGAACCAATCATCACTGTCATACTGTGCTAAGACAGCAGGGCGCGTCAAGCCTCACCAGGCGGAGATCACCGCGTCATAGTCCGGCCGAGGGCGCTCCTCCAGCGCGCGCGCCGGCGTGCCGATGAAGATGAAGCCCGCCACGCGGCCATCCTCGGCATCGAAGGCCTTGCGCACGGCCCGCGAATAGCTGGCCCAGCCGGTCAGCCACCCGCCGACGAAGCCCAGCGCATGGGCCGCATGAAGCAGGTTCATGCAGGCGGCGCCGGTGGAAAGTTCCTGCTCCCACGGCGGTATGTGGCTGGCATGAGCGGGCTTGGAGATCGCGACGATCAGCGTGGGCGCCTGATGCGCGAACTGGTCGATCGCCTCCAGCTCAAGCCGCCCCGCATCCGGCTTTTCGGCGAGATAGGCGTCGCGCAGCATCGCGGCGAACGCATCGCGGCGGTCGGCGGCGATCGTCACGAAGCGCCAGGGGGCTAGCTTGCCATGATCGGGCACGCGGATCGCCGCCTCGAGGATCGTGCGCAGTTGCGCCGCATCGGGGCCGGGCGCGATCATGTCGCGCGGCTTGCCCGAGCGGCGGCTGGCGAGAAAGGCGGCCGGGGAGCTGAGATCGTTGAACATGGGTTCGGCGATTAGCAGCGGGCGGGATACGCAACAATCTCCTTCACAGCCACCGCCAAGCCGTTAGTCTGCCGCGCAACAGGAGCCGGCGCCGCCGGCCACAGCAATTCGGAGCGTCCCGCCTCATGGCCACCATTTCTGCGAGCGGGGAGGCGCCGCGCGAACTGTTCGGCCACCCGCGCGGCCTTGCCATCCTGTTCCTCACCGAGATGTGGGAGCGTTTCTCCTTCTACGGCATGCGCGCGCTGCTGGTGCTGTACCTCACTCAGCATTTCCTGTTCGGGGACGAGGATGCGCAGGGGCTTTACGCCGCTTATGCTTCGCTGGTGTATCTCGCGCCGGTGCTGGGCGGGCTGGTGGCGGATCGCTGGCTGGGATCGCGCAAGGCGGTGACGATCGGCGCGCTGCTGCTGGTGGCGGGCCATTTCGGCATGGCGTTCGAGGGATCGGGGTCGAAGCAATTCGTCGATTTCGGCGGCCACAGCTACGAAGTGGCGGCCGAGGGGCGCGGCGACGATCGCCGGCTGAGCCTGCTCACGCCGACCGGCGCGCGGTTGCCGCTGGAATTCTCCGGAGCGGGGCTGAAGATCGACGGCGGCGCGCAAGCCGGCCTTCCCGATGCGGTGCCGGCGGCCGACTATAAGAGCCGGACGGTGCAGGAGCCGTTCTATGTGCAGATCCTGTTCTTCTCGCTGTCGCTCATCATCGTCGGCGTCGGTTTTCTGAAAGCGAACATATCCACCATCGTCGGCGCGCTCTATGCGCGGGAGGATCCCCGGCGGGACGGCGCCTTCACGATCTTCTACATGGGGATCAATATCGGCTCGCTGCTCTCCACCATATTGTGCGGCTGGCTGGCGGTGAGATATGGCTGGAGCTGGGGGTTCGGCCTGGCCGGCTTCGGCATGCTGGCCGGGCTGCTGACCTTCCTGCTGGGCCAGAAATATCTGATGGGCCATGCCGAGCCGCCGGTCCCTGCCGCGCTGAAGCGCAAGATGGCGGGGCCGCTCAACCTGGAATGGCTGATCTACGTCATCGGCTTCATCCTGCTGCTGCCGGCCTGGTTCCTCGTCCAGCGGGACGAGATCGTCACCACCGCGCTCACCATCGGCGCGCCGCTGATCTTCGCCGGCATGATCCTGTGGTCGGTGACGGCGCTGCGCGGGGTCGAACGATCGCGGATGATCGTGGCGCTGGTGCTCACGATCTTCTCCGTACTGTTCTGGACCTTGTTCGAGCAGGCCGGCAGCTCGATGACCCTCTACGCCGATCGCAACACCGATCTGCATGTGGTGGGCGGCTTCGCGATGAACGCGGCACAGACGAACTTCTTCAACCCCGCCTTCATCGTGATCTTCGCGCCTGTCTTCGCCGCATTGTGGACGTGGCTCGGTCGCAACCGGCTGGAGCCTTCCACGCCGGTGAAGTTCGGGCTGGGGCTGGTGCAGGTGGGGCTGGGCTTTCTGGTGCTGGTGCTGGGCATCACCCACTTCGCCGGGCCGGATTTCCGCGTGCCGCTGATCTGGCTGGCGCTCGCCTATCTGCTCCACACCACGGGCGAGATCTGCCTGTCGCCGGTCGGCCTGTCGATGATTACCAAGCTGTCGGTGCCGCGCGTCGTCGGGCTGATGATGGGCGTGTGGTTCATGTCGTCGGCGCTGGCGCACACGCTGGCGGGGCTGATCGCCAAGGCCACGTCGGGCGCCACCGTCGGCGGCGTGGTGGTCGATCCGCGTGCGCAGCTGGACACCTATGCCAACATCTTCTCCAAGATCGGCTGGGTAGGCGTGGGGATCGGCGTGCTGGTGCTCGCGCTGTCGCCGTGGCTCAAGCGGGCGATGCACATGGACGTGAAGGACACGGATCACGCGCTGGCCGGCGAACGCATGATCGGCGAAGCGGCGTCGATCGGCGCCCCCGCTTCCTCCACGGCGGTGAACCGCGAGACGCTGTGACACCGGCAGGCGATGGCGGACATGACGGCGGGTTAACTGGAGCGCACCCGTCGTTTAAACTATCTTGACGCGACCGGGCTAGGCTTGGCGGACACTCAGGCGGACATCGACATGGCACGCAAATATTTCGGCACCGACGGCATACGCGGGCGCACCAACGAAAGCCCTATGACGGCCGGCATGGCGATGCGGGTGGGGCAGGCCGCCGGCGCGCATTTCGCGCGGGGGCAGCACCGTCACCGCGTGGTGATCGGCAAGGATACGCGGCTGTCCGGCTATATGATGGAATCGGCGCTGGTCGCCGGCTTCACCTCGGTCGGCATGGACGTGACGCTGGTGGGGCCGATGCCCACGCCGGCCGTCGCGCTTCTCTCGCGATCGATGCGCGCCGATCTGGGCGTGATGATCTCCGCCAGCCACAATCCCTATGTCGATAACGGCATCAAGCTGTTCGGCCCGGACGGCTACAAGCTCTCCGACGCGGACGAGCAGGCGATCGAGGCGCTGATCGATTCCGGCCCGACGACGGTGCCGGCCGAGCAGATCGGCCGCGCCCGCCGGGTGGAGGATGCGCGCGGCCGCTACATCCATGCGGTGAAATCCAGCTTTCCGGAGCATCTGACGCTGGATGGCCTGCGCATCGTGATCGATTGCGCGAACGGCGCCGCCTATCAGGTCGCCCCCGCCGCCTTGTGGGAACTGGGCGGCGAGGTGATCTCGCTCGGCGTGAGCCCGGACGGCACCAACATCAACGACAAGATCGGCTCGACCGACCCGGCTGCCCTGCAGGCCAAGGTGATCGAGGTGCGCGCCGACATCGGCATCGCGCTGGATGGCGATGCGGACCGGCTGATCGTGGTCGACGAGAAAGGCCGCATCGTCGACGGCGACCAGCTGATGGCGCTGATCGGCGCATCGTGGCACCGGCGCGGGCTGCTGCGCGGCGGCGGCATCGTCGCGACGGTCATGTCCAATCTGGGGCTGGAGCGGTTCCTGGAAGGGCAGGGGCTCGGCCTCAATCGCACTGCGGTGGGCGACCGCTACGTCGTGGAGGCGATGCGCGGGCAGGGCTATAATGTCGGCGGCGAGCAATCGGGCCACATCATCCTCTCCGACCACGCGACGACCGGCGACGGGCTGGTGGCGGCGTTGCAGGTGCTGGCCGAACTGGTGGAATCCGGTCGGCGCGCCAGCGAATTGCTCCACATGTTCGATCCGCTGCCGCAGATCCTCAAGAACGTCCGGTTCGCCGGCGGCGCACCGCTGGAGCAGGAGAAGGTGAAGGCGGCGATCGCCGGAGCGGAGGCGCAGCTGGACCGCACCGGCCGGCTGGTGATCCGCAAGTCCGGCACCGAGCCGCTGATCCGGGTGATGGCCGAGGGCGAGGACCGCCGGCTCGTCGAGCAGGTGGTGGACGAGATCTGCGCGGCGGTGAAGGCGGCGGCGTGACGGTGGCGACGGCGCGCGCCGTACCGCGCGTGCTGATCGTCAGCGGATCGGATTCGGGTGGCAGCGCGGCATCCAGGCCGACATCAAGATGGTGACAATGCCCGGCGGCCACGCAATGACCGCCCTCACGGCCACCACTGCGCAGAACACGCTGGGGGTGACCGGCGTATGGCCTCTGCCCCTTGGGGCGGTGATCGCGCAGATCGACGCGGTGGCTGCCGATCTTGGCATCGACGTGGTGACGATCGGCATGATCGGATCGGCCGGCCGGCTGACGGACGGTCCGCGCTACCGCCCTTATCCCTCCGCCGCCTCGCGCAGATAGGGTTCGTTCGGCGCGCTGGGCACGCAGAACAGCCCGGCCGCCTGCGCCCGCGCGCCAAGGCTGCGGCGTGCCGTCCACATCGCCAGCCACGGCGACACCAGCAGGCCCAGCGTGACGGGAAGCAGCCAGGCGGCGGCGATCGGTGCGGCCGGCGTGACCAGCAGCCCCAGCACGCCCGCCACGACATGCCAGCGATACCGCCTCAGCGCATCCTCCAGCGATATCCCGTCGCGATCGCGGTCCTGCGCCACCCAGCGCGAGCGGCGCCCGCGCAGGATGCCGATCACGTCGATCGTCTGCGTCATCATCGCGGCCGGCGCGAACAGGATGGAGAGGATCACCTCCGCGGCGACCGATCGCGCCAGCGATCGGCCACCGCCGAAGCCGCGCCGCCGCGCGGGATCGGCGCACACCCATGCCAGCGCCATCAGCTTCGGCCCGAACAGCAGCAGCAGGGTGAGCGCCAGCACCCCGATGCTCGAACCCGCGACCACGACATCATGGCCGCGCGCGCCCAGTTGCGCCGCAAGCGTGCTGAGGATCAGCAGCAGCCACAAAGGCGAGGTGATGTAGGCCGATGCGCCGACCAGCAGTTGCAGCCGGCTGATCCAGTGGAAGCCGGCCGAGCCGAGCAGCCGGATATGCTGGATGTTGCCCTGCGCCCAGCGGCGGTCGCGAATTGCGTGGTCGATCATCGTCGGCGGATATTCCTCATAGCTGCCGCCGATCATCACCATGTGGACGGCCCAGCCGCGCCGCCGCAGCAGCGCCGCCTCCACCATGTCGTGGCTCAGCACATGGCCGCCGAACGGGGCGGGGCCGAGCAGTTCGGGCAGGCCGCAGCTTTCGGCGAAGGCGGCGGTGCGGACGATGGCGTTATGCCCCCAGAAGGTGCCCTCCGCGCCGAACCACCACAGCATACCCGCTGTCGAGATCGGCCCGTAGAGCCGGCTGGCGAACTGCATCCAATGCTGGAACAGCGTGTGTGCCGCGATCACCGCCGGCACCGTCTGGATCAGCCCGACCGAAGGCCGCGCCTCCAGCGCGGAGGCGAGCGTGGCGATCGTGAGACCGCTCATCAGGCTGTCGGCGTCCAGCACCACCATGTAGGTGTAGGCACCGCCGAAACGCTGCACCCATTCAGCGATGTTGCCGGGCTTCGCCGCGATATTCTGGCTGCGGCGCCGATAATATAGCGGCAGCGGAGCATCGGGGGCGAGTGCGGCCCAGCAACGCTCCTCCTCCACGCCGCCGGCCAGCCCGGAATCGCTCAGCACGAAGAAGTCGGTCGTTGCGCCGCCGCCTGCCTCGGCGATCGAGCGCAGCATCGCCGCCACCCGGCCGAACACGGCGGCGACATCCTCATTATGCACCGGCATCAGCACGGCGGTGCGGCCCACCGCCGGCACCGGCCGCTCAGGCGCGGTGATGTAGCCGGGGGAACGCCCGCTCATCAGCAGGGCGAAGCCGATCAGCGATCCGGTGAAGCCGAACGCGATCCACGCGAACAGCGGGAAGAACAGCGCCATCAGCAGGAAATCGAACGCGCCCAGCCCATCCTGCGCCAGCGCCGGCTTCACCCCCGCCAGCGCCGCAAGCCCCATCACCAGCGTCGCCAGCAGCAGCAGCAGCCGGCGGGCGAGCATGTCGCTCGGCGCCGTGCCGGGTGCGATCGAGGCGGGGACGGCGCGGCTGAACCGCTGGCGCGGCATGTCCAGCGGCGCTTCGGCCGGCAGATGTGGGGGCAAGGCGGCCATGCGCCTCAGAAAACCGGGACGATGATCGTCTCGCTCAGCGCGCGATCGCCCTGCCGCAGGAACAGGCGCAGATTCGCCGGACCGGGCGCGTCCGCCGCAACGTCGATCATCGCGCGCCAGCGGCCGGGCTGGCCGACTATCGGATAGGCAGCCTTGTCCAGCACCCGGCCGTGCGCGACATCCGCCTGCAGGACGATGCCGGAGCCGCGATCGAGGCCGCGCAAGTCATCGCCCGATAGATCGACCACGACCTTGCGGCCGCCCGCGATCACCTTCTGCCCGGGCCGCCCCGCCGTGCCCAGCCGGCAGGCGATCGCGCGCGAAGGCGCATCGGCGGCGGGATCGTGCGAGTTCCACGTCATGCGATAGTCGAACGACAGCCGCGTGCCGCGCTTCACCGCCGTGGCCGGCGTCCAGAATGCGACGACATTGTCGTCCGTCTCGCCCCGCGTCGGAAAGGCGAACAGCGATACGGCGCCCGCGCCCCAGTCGCCCTTGGGTTCGATCCACAGGTTCGGGCGGCGATCGTAGAAGGCGCCGTCATCCTGATAGTTTGCGAAGTCGCGATCGCGCTGGATCAGGCCGAAGCCGCGCGGGCTGGCGGCGGCGAAGCTGTCGATGCTCTCGCGCGGTGGGTTGACCAGCGGCCGCCAGATCCGCTCGCCGGCGCCGGTCAGGATTGCCAGCCCGTCCGAATCATGGATTTCAGGCCGCCAGTCGGTCGCGGGCGTGCGGTCGCCCTCGCCATACCAGAACATGCTGGTACACGGCGCGATGGCCAGCCGGGCGACATCGCGGCGGAAGAACAGGCTGCACGACACCTCCTGCACCACGCCTTCCGCCCCGTGGCGGCAATCGAAGCGGAACGCGCCGGTCACGCTCGGCCCATCGAGCAAGGCATGGACCAGATAATGCTGCGCGCCCAGCCGCTCGATCCAGAAATCGGTGAACGCCGGAAACTCCTCTTGCCCCGCGATCCCGGTATCGATCGCGATGCCGCGCGCAGAGAGGCCATATTGATCCTGCGCGCCGGCGGTGCGGAAATAAGACGCGCCGAGAAAGGCGATCCAGTCGCTCATGCCGTCCGCCGTCGTGGCCCGGAAGCCGGCAAAACCAAGGGCAGGGTGGCCGGCGCTCGCCTCGAACAGGTCCGGCGAAAAGGAGAAGGAGGTCGCGCGCCCATCCTCGACGATATTCAGCGTGATCGGTGCCTGCGCATTGGCGGTGAGCGGGAACAGCCGGATGCCGCCGAGCAGCGCCCGATCGGCGCGATAGCGCAGCGTGCCGGCGCCATCGAAGTCGATCGCGGATGCGCCCTTTACCGCGCGCACCGGCCGATAGGGCGCCGCAGCGCGGGCGGCGGCCAGCCGCCGCACCACGTCCGTCGAGAACGCGCTGCCATGCGGTGCCGCAAATGCCCTGATCGGGCGAAGCGCCAGTGCCGTAGCAAGCGTGGAGAAGCCCATCAGGGCGGATCGTCTATCGGTATCGGCCATAGCCTATAAGAGGAGACGGACCCGGTTTGGCAACAGCCTAGCGCCCGCTGCGGCCTCGCGCACGGCAGGTCGCACCGCCTGTCGCTCGATCCGGCACATCTGGTAAATGGTGGGCGTGGCAAGGATTGAACTTGCGACCCCTGCGATGTCAACACAGTGCTCTACCACTGAGCTACACGCCCACGGCGGCTGCCACTAGACGAGCCTTCCGTATCGCGCAACCGCGATTATCGTCCGCTCGCCGATCTCAGCCGGTCGAGGAAGTCCGGCCCGGCGGCGGTCAGCAGCGCGTCCGTCATCTGGAAGCCCAGCTTGCGGTAGCTTTCCCATTGCGCCTCGTCGAAGAACTGGTCGCCGGTCGATTGCTGGGGAAAGTCCGGGTTGAGGCGGGCGTATGCCGCCACGTCGGCGGCCATCGTCGGCAGGCGGCGCGGCTTCAGCCAGACGATGAGGCTCGATTGCGCCTCGCCGGCAAAGGTGGCGCGCAGCAGCAGAGCGAAAGCGCCCGAGGACGCGGGATCGTCGATCCGCTCGTGCCAGCCGCCCGATCCCTGCGCGTTGAGGAAGAAGGGGGCGGCGGCGCCGGCGATCTGCTCCACCGTCGCCCAGTCGACCGGCTCCACCTCGCCGCGCAGATCGAGCCGCACCTTGCGGACGAGCTGTTCGAGATCGTCGAACTTGTAGGCCAGATCGGCGCCGCCATCGCACAGCAGGATCACGCCCACCCGGCGGTAGAGCAGGGCATAGGCGCCGCTATTCTCGAAATGGCCGCCATCGGACAGATAGACCCGGCGCCAGTTGCGCGAATAGCGCGCGGTCATCTCGTCGAACAGGTAGACGAAGGTGTCGAGCTGCCGGCCGAGCCGCTGCACCAGCGTATCGCCGACGCAGCGCGCGATGCGCCCGCCATGATCCCACCAATAGCCCAGCCGGACATTGGCGAAGGTGAAGGTGAGGGCACCGCCCAGCGTCGTCAGCCGCCCCATGCCGGCCGAGGCGGCGGCACCGGAGATGGCGCACCACTGGCCCATCGACAGCGCCTCCGCATCCGACTCGGCCAAAGCGGGCCAGTCGATCGGCGGCGCGCGATCGACGCTGATCCCGCCGGGCGTGAGCATGAACGGAACGCCCTTGCGGTCGCGCTCGGTCAGCTGCGATTGCGGCGCGATGGTTTCGTTCAGCGTCGCCAGCATCAGCGGGATGGGCGCGGTCGCGGCGGTGGCGAAGAAGGCGCGCGGCTCGATATGGTCGCCGCCGTCGCCCTGCTTGATCGTGCGCGCATGAAGGCCCAGCCGGTCGAGATTGGACGCGCCGAGATAGGCGCGCGTCAACCGCGCGGCGTAGAGCTGGTGCAGCGACGAGAGGTTGATGAAGCCGCCCGATCGGCCGGTGAGCGCGACGAGCAGCACCAGCACCAGCACCAGCGTGGCGGCGGGCCGCCCGTCCAGCGCGCCCCAGGCCTCGCCTTTCCATAGCAGCGCCTGCACGCCCGCATCGACGAGGATGGCCACCGCGCCGTAGAGCAGGATGCCGGTGATCAGCAGGGCGATGGCCATATGCCTGGCGAGGAAGCCGGCGATGCCGCCGCCCTTCGCGCGCCCGCCGAGCAGGCTGGAGAGCCGGTTGATCGTGAAGGCGGCGGCGGGGATCAGGATGGTGGTGACGAGCGGGCCGACCCCGCCCTGCATCACCGCCGGCACCCGCGCCCGCAACGCCAGCGCCAGGCTGTCACCGATGCCCGCCGCGAGCAGGACGAAGGCGACGAGGCTGGTACGGGTCAGCCAGTCGGTCAGCAGGCGGCGCACTTCGGCGGTGGGATTGGCGAAGGCGCGGCTGGCCTTGGCGTAGGCGGCGAACGCGATAGCCACGCCGAGCAGGATGAAGGCGGTGCCCCCGGCCATGATCCAGATCGCGGGGGAGCCGGCGGTGTGCCGCATCGGCGGAAAGAAGGCGATGTCATAGGCGATCGCCGTCGCCCCGGCCGCTAGCGCGAGCAGCGCGGTGGGTATCGCGACGACGAGGAAGCGGCGCCGGCTGTCCGCGCGGTCGTCGCGCTTCTGCGGCGCGCCGAGGGGCTGCGGGTTCGCCTGCATCCTCTCCGTCATCCAATAAGCGAGGCCGCAGCTCAACGCGGCGACCGCGGCGATGCCCGCCAGCGGCAGTCCGGGGCTTAGATGCACGATCGTGTCCATCATCGGCGGCGGCGGGCAGGGGCCGTGGCAGGCGGGCGCTGCCGTGGCAGGCAGGCGCATCTGGCTGAGCCGCGCCACCAGCGGCTCGACGCGGGCCAGCCGGAACATTGCGTACAGCGCCAGGGTGACGAGCGTGGAAATGCCGGCGATCGCGATCGCGAACACATAGAGCATCGCGATCCAGTTGCGCGTCAGATAGGATGCCGCCTGCGCATAGTCGCTCGGGCCGTTTGGTGCGAGATAGCGGCTATGCTGGCGCAGCCACCAGATCGGGTTGCGCAGCATCTGCCCGTCCGGCCCCGGTATCTCCCGATCGGCCGGTTCGCTGGTGAGCACGTCGGTGGCAAAGCGATGCTGTTCCGCCACCCCGTCCGGCACCGCCGCGCCCGGATCGCGCCAGTCGGCGCCGCGCAGCGAGGCGGGGAGGAACAGGCTGCGGAAGAAGCTGCCGATATAGCCGCCGCCGGAAACGGTCGAAACATAATCGAGGCGGGGCAGCAGGCGATGCCGCGCCACCGCCTGCAACAATCCCAGCGACAAGGTGGCGCTGCGGATGCCGCCGCCGGACAAGGCCATGCCTGCCGTGCCGCTGCCGCTCCAGCCCGGGATCGCCGCGCCGACCGCGTTCAGCGCGGCGAGGCGGCCGGTCAGCGCGTCCGCATCCATGCCGTCGGGCGCGCGGATCGCCGGATCATACGCGCCGGCTTCGTCGGACATCGGGCCCCCAATGCTTCCGGGCCAACAGGAACGGGATGTCCGGCGCCGGCACGCTCAACATGCGCCGGCGGGGATGTCTTGGCAAGAATAAGGCGGAGCCGGTCAAGTGACCGGCTCCGCCTTGCAAGCTCTGGATCAGTTGGGCGA
>CAXTTS010000022.1:5351-23945 GCA_964247265.1 uncultured Sphingomonadaceae bacterium | reverse complement strand
CCGGTGCCTGCGTCGGCGCGGCGGCGGGCGCGGTCGGCGGCGGCGGTGCGGTCTCGGGCGTCGTCGGCACCACGGGCAGGGGCATGGCGGGCGGCGCGACCTGGCTGCTGCCAAAGGCGTAGCCGATCGCCGCGCCGGCGGCCACGCCGAGGAACAAGACGGCCGTGCGATCGGCCACGGTCAACAGCGTCCTCATCCGGCAGTCGCATCCCACATCGCGCGCGCCGGATGTCCGTCACCGCTCATGGCCGGCGCCTTAACGCGCCGCCGCTCGGCCTGTCGAGCGGCGAAATCGGCGGGCCGTGCGGCAATTGCGGGCGGGATGCGGGCAAGCTTCGGACAGAATCGACGCGGCCCCCGCTTTCTGATAGCCGCGCCCTTCACTGATCCGGAGCCATTTCGCGAGCATGTCGATCGCGCGTTATCTTCTGGCACCCTGGTGGCTCGCGCAACTCGCCACCGGCGCCAAGTCCTTCAAGGACAATCCGCTGATCGGCTCCCGCCGGCTCAATGCGCGGGGGCTGCACGGCGCGCGGGTGAAGCTGGCCTTCGCGATGGCGGAGCGGCGACGGCGGCGGCTGGCGCGCCTGCTCGATCCCGCGGACCGTGCTGCCTTCGATCGCGACGGCTTTCTGCTGAAGCGGGATTTCCTGCCGCCCGACGCATTCGCCGCGCTGCGCGACGCGGTGTTCGCGCATCCGGCGCCAGCGCGGGAGATGGTGCAGGGCGATACGATCACCCGCCGCATCGCGCTCGATCCCGCCTTCCTCGCCGCCGTGCCGCAGGCTGCCGCCCTGCTCCGCCATCCGCTGTGGCGCGGGGCGATCCGCTATGCCGGCAGCTTCGATGCGGAGCCGCTCGCTTACGTGCAGACGATCCTCGCGCGCCGCCACGATGCCGCGCCCGATCCGCAGACCGATCTGCACGCCGATACCTTCCACCCGACGGTCAAGGCATGGCTGTTCCTGACCGACGTGGCGGAAGAGGACGGGCCGTTCCGCTATGTGCCCGGATCGCACCGGCTCACTCCCGGGCGGCTGGCGTTCGAGCAGGCGACGAGCCTGAACGCGCCGGGCGGGATCGATCATCTGTCCGCCCGCGGCTCCTTCCGCATCGCCGAGGAGCAGCTTGCCGCCATCGGCCTGCCGCCGGCGCAGAGCTTCGCCGTCCGGGCCAACACGCTGGTCGTCGCCGACACGTTCGGCTTCCACGCGCGCAAGCGTGCGACGCGCGCCTCGACCCGCGTCGAGATCTGGGCCTATGGCCGGCGCAATCCATTCCTGCCGTGGACCGGCCTCGATCTGCTCGGCCTGCCCGGCATCGCGGAGCGGCGCGTGCCTTTGCTGTGGAAGACGCGCGACGTGCTGGAACGGCTGATCGGGCAGCCGTGGCGCGATGTCGGCCGCAAGCGACCCCGCGACCTGTGACCGACCCCCCGGTGGCAAGACAGCCGGCAACGTAACACGGTCTACCGCCCGCCGGGGATTTCCGCTATGCTGCACCGCATCATGCCGCCGCACAGACGAAATAGCAGCCCGCCGACAAGGCTGGTCCGCAGCGACACCGCCACCCCCGCATGACGCCTTCGCCGCCGATCCTGCGCGCGCCCCCCTTCCCGGGCGTGCCCGAGGCCACGGCCGCCATCAGCATGGCCGCGCCCGGCGCGGATCGTGGTGCGGACATGCCGGCGCTGCTCGACCGGATACGGGCGGCGCGGGTCGGCGGCAGCTTCTGGGCGGCAGCGCCCGATCTTCCGTCCGGCAGCCATGTGGTTCGTGTCGCGACACCGGAGCAGGCGGCGGCCGTGGCGCTCCGCCTGACAGACGAACCCGCGCTCGTCGCCTTGCTGCCGGAGGTGCGCTGGGCAGGCCGCGCCGCCGCATCGTTGCGCGCCGCGGGTATGCCGGTGCTGCGCGAACCGGTCGATCCCTGGGCGCTGCTCGACAAGGCGGCGAGGATCGAGGCGGCCGGCGATGACGAACTGGTGCTGCTGGCGTTGATCGCTGGTGTGGCCGCCACATGCACCACCGCCGGTCGCTATGCCGGGCATGGCCTGACGCGCGACCATGACGGGATACCGGCCGGACCGGCCGTGACGCTGGAGCAGCTGGCCAGGCGGGCGCTGATCGACGCGTGCGGCTATCGCGACTGCTTCACCGGCGAGACGTGCGACGCCCATGCCGCCGTCGCGCGGCTCGCCGAATGGCGATTGCTGATCGATGCGAACCGCGCGATCGCGGTCGGCGCCGGCATCGCCCTGTGGAAGCGGCGCGAGCTGGGCGTGATGCTGTGGAACGGCAGCGACCCGCTGCGGTTCGCGCGCACCGCAGCGCGCGCCGTACGCCTGGCGGCGCTGTCCGGCGGCGCGATCCTCGCCTGGCCGTCGCGCGTGGCGCCGAGCCTTGCACCGTCGGCCGAAGCAGCCGGCATCCCGCTCTACCGGGTCGAGGACGGCTTCGTGCGCTCGGTTGGCCTGGGCAGCAACCTTCACCCGCCGCTCTCGATCGTGGTGGATCGCCGTGGCATCTATTACGATCCGGGCCGGCCGAGCGACCTGGAGACCTTACTGGCGGGCTATCCGTTCGATGCCGCGCTGCTCGATCGCGCACGGCGGCTGGCCGAGGCGATCGTGCGCACCGGCATCAGCAAATATTCGAGCGGGGGGACGCCGTTCCACGCCGATGCGCCGCCCGGCCGCCGCGTGATCCTGGTGGCGGGGCAGGTGGAGGATGATCTGTCGGTGCGGCTCGGCGGCGGCGGCGTGGCGGGCAATCGCGATCTTCTGGCGCGCGCCCGCGCGGCGGAGCCGGGCGCCTATATCCTGTTCAAGCCCCATCCGGATGTGGATGCCGGCCACCGCGCCGGCCGCATCGAGGATGCCGAGGCGTTGCAGCTGGCCGACCGCGTGGTGCGCGACGTGCCGATGCCGGCGCTGCTGGATGCGGTGGACGGCATCCATGTGCTCACCTCGCTCGCCGGCTATGAGGCGCTGCTGCGCGGCCGCGACGTGACGGTGCATGGCAGCCCCTTCTACGCCGGCTGGGGCCTCACCCGCGATCTCGGCCCCGCCCTGCCGCGCCGCACGCGCCGGCTGACGATCGACGAACTCACCGCCGCGACATTGATCCTGTATCCACGCTATCTCGATCCCGTCACGCGGCTGCCCTGCCCGCCCGAAATCCTCGTTCATCGTCTCGCAAGGCAGGTCCGGCCACGGCAATCCGTGCTGACGCGCGCGCGCCACCTACAGGGGTGGTTGCGGCGCGCGTACAGTCCTATAGGAAGGCTGTGATGAAGCACCGGGCATTGAATCGGAAAACTTTCCTTTTCCTGCAAGGCCCTCCCGGACCTTTCTTCGCCATGCTGGCCGAAGCGCTGACGGCCGGCGGGCACGCCGTCCACCGCATCAACTTCAGCGGTGGCGATCGTTGTTCGTGGGTGGACCCCGCGACCGACTATCGCGGCAACAACGCCAACTGGCCGCATTTCTTCGACAGCTTCGTGCGATCCAACCGGATCACCGATCTGGTGCTGTTCGGCGATTGCCGCCCGCTGCACCGCGCCGCGCATGGCCTTGCCGTGCTTCGCCGCCTGCGCATCCACGTGTTCGAGGAAGGCTATATCCGGCCGGACTGGGTGACGCTGGAGATGGACGGGGTGAACGGCAACTCCACCTTGTCGCGCGATCCGGACTGGTATCTCGCCGCCGCGCGCGACCTGTCGCCGCTGCCGGTGAACCCGCCAGTCGCCTCCAGCTTCCGCCGCCGGGCTGACGACGCGCTCGCTTACTTCACCCATAATGTGCTGCAACGGGTGTTCTTCCCTCATTACCAGCCGCATCGCCCGATCTCGCCGATCATCGAGGGGATGGGATGGCTGCGCCGGCTGGCCGGGCAGACGAAGGCGCGGATCCGCACCCAGCAGGTGCTCGATCGCATCCGCGAGACGCCCTATTTCGTGCTGCCGCTCCAGCTCAATTCCGATCACCAGATCCGCACCCATTCGCCCTTCGGCAACATGAAGGTGGCGATGGCCTATGTGATCGAGAGCTTCGCCCGCTCCGCGCCGGGCGACATGGTGCTCGTCATCAAACAGCATCCGCTGGACAACGGCCTCATCAACTGGCGCCGCCTCGCCCGCGCCCGCGCCGCCGAGCATGGCATCGCCGATCGCATGCTGTTCATCGAGGAGGGCGACATCGCCCAGATTGTCGCGGGCGCGCGGGGCGTCGTCACGGTCAACAGCACCACGGGTACGCTGGCGCTTGGCGTGGGCGTGCCGGTGGCGGTGCTGGGGCAGGCCGTCTACCACATCGCCGGCATCACCCATCAGGGGTCGCTCGACGCCTTCTGGCAGACGCCGCCGGTGCCGGACGCCGCCATCTGGGATGCCTTCTGCCGCGTGCTCTACGATCGCTGCCTGATCCGCGGCGGCTTCTCCAGCGACGAGGGGCTGGAGCTGCTGGTCGAGGGCGCGGTGCGGCGGCTCACCGATCCGCGCCACAGCGGCGAGGAAGGCGCGCTGCTCGATGTCGATTTCTCGATCTCGCCGCCGGGCGCCGGGCGGATCGTAGCGGGATGAAGCCGTTTCCCGGCCGGATATTCGCAGGTGACGCCCAGGCGGGGGCCACCGGAGCGGAGGTCGTGCTCGATCTCTCGCGGCTGTTGTCGCGCGTGCTGCACGCGACGCCCACCGGCGTTGACCGGGTGGAGATGGCCTATGCGCGCGGCCTGCTCGCCGCCATACCGGAGCGGCTCGCCTTTGCGGCGCTGCATCCGTGCGGGATCTACGGCCGGCTCGATCGCGGCGCCGTGCTCGCCTTCCTCGACGAGACGGAGGCGCGGTGGAACGACGATGCGGTGCGCGGCCGCTGGGTGAGGCGGGCGGGCGCGGCGCGGTGGCTGCTCGCGCTGCGGCCGCACCGTGTGCCTCGACCGCAGGGGCGTGCGCGCGTCTATGTCCAGGGTTCGCCGCATCATCTCGAACGGCGGGATCGGGTCGCGGCCATCCTGCGCCGCGAGGGAGAAGCGCGGATGATCGGGCTGGTGCATGATCTGATACCGATCGAATATCCCGAATATGCCCGCCCGAACGGCGCCGCGCTGCACATTGCGCGCATGGCCACGCTGGAGGCGCTCGCCGCCGGCCTCATCACCAATTCGGAGGCGACGCGCCTGTCGCTCCGGCGGCATCTCGAACGGAGCGGGCACGATCCGCTGATCCACGTCGCGCATCTCGGCACCCATCCGGCGCCCTCCGCCGCCCTGCCGATCGCCGGCGAGGAAGCGGGGCGCACCCCCTATTTCATCTGCATCGCCACGATCGAGCCGCGCAAGAACCACCTGCTGCTGCTCAACATCTGGCGGCGCATGGTGGAGGAGGCGAACGGCGCCACGGTGCCCCGGCTGGTGATCGTCGGCCGGCGCGGCTGGGAGAATGAGCAGATTATCGACATGCTCGAACGCTGCCCGGCGCTGCGCGGCCATGTCGACGAACATGCCGGCCTGCCCGACAAGGCGATGGCCACCCTGCTCGCCGGCGCGCGCGCGCTGCTGCTGCCCTCCTTCGCCGAGGGCTTCGGCATGCCGGTGACGGAGGCGCTGGGCGCCGGCGTGCCGGTGATCTGCAGCGATCTGCCCGCGCTGCGCGAGGCGGGCGGCGACGTGCCCGATTATCTCGATCCGCTCGATGGCCGCGCATGGATACGGATGGTGGGCGATTATGCTAAGGCCGATTCGGCGCAACGGTCGCAGCAGCTCGAACGGCTGCTCAGCTGGAAGCCCCCCGGGTGGAGCGATCATATCGCCGTACTGCTGGATCTGATCGAAAGAGTTTGACGTACATGGCCACCCAGCTCTCACCCGGCGTGCGACGCCGCCCGTCCTTCTTCCAGAACCTGCGCACGCAGGGGAACGTGATCGGCGCGCTGCTGATGCGCGAGCTTCACACGCGCTACGGGCGCGAGAATGTCGGCTATCTCTGGATGATCGGCGAGCCGCTGACGCTGGCCGGCGCGATCGCCATCCTCCATTCCGGGCACACCACGGAATATGGCGGCGGCATGAGCCCGCTGCCTTTCGCCGTGCTCGGCTATTGCGTGTTCATCATCTTCCGCGGCATCTTCAACCGGGCGGAGGGTGCGCTCGAAGCCAATATGCCGCTGCTTTATCACAAGATGGTTACCGTTCTGGACATCATGGTGGCGCGCGCGCTGCTGGAGTTTGCGGGCGTGTTCCTCTGCCTCGTCATCCTGATGGCGCTGCTGGTTTCGCTGGGCTTGGCGGAGCCGCCGGAACGCCCGCTCTATGTGGTGCTGGCCTGCCTGTTCATAGCATGGTTCGCCTTCGCCGCCTCGCTCATCATCGTTTCGATCACGCACGACAACCGGGTGCTCGCCCGCCTCGTCCACCCGGTATCCTATATCATGATGCCGCTTTCGGGCGCCTTCTACCAGGTGGGGTGGATACCGGAGCCCTACCGTAGCTGGCTTCAATGGTTTCCGCTGCCGCCCATCTTCGAGATGGTCCGCTACGGCTATTTCCGGTCGGGCAAGGATACCTTTTTCAGCATCCCCTACCTCATCGGCGCCTGCATGGTGTTGACCTATTTCGGTCTGGTCGCGCTGAAGATCGTGCGCAAGCACGTCCACCTGCATTGATCGCCATGCCCCAGCCCCCTTGCCTCTCCCCATCGATCCGACGCCAGAAAGGCCGGCCATGAACATGCACGGTATCATCACTCCGGCGCTGGAGGACGAGAGGCTCCATCGCCCGTCGCCGCTGGAGCGCGCGATGGCGTGGGTCCGCGCCAAGCGCATGTTCCTGCTGATCGTGGTGCTGCCGACGCTGCTCGTCGCGGGCTATTATTTCCTGTTCGCGGCGGATCAATATCAGTCCGAAGCGCACTTCATGGTGCGCGCGGCGGAGACCACGCCCGTCGTCGGCTCCGGCCTGGGCCAGGTGCTGTCCGCCGCCGCCGGGCCGAGCCAGTCGCAGACCGAGGCGATGAGCGTGGCGGATTACATGACGTCGCACGATATCGTGCGGACGCTCCAGGCGCGGATCAACCTGATCGAACGGTTCCGCCGGCCCGAGGCCGACATCTTGAGCCGCCTGCGCGGCGATACCGTCACGCCCGAGAAGTTGCTGAAATATTATCGCCAGCAGGTGAAGGTGCAGTATCGCAGCGACGATGGCATCACCGCCCTGACCGTCCGCGCCTTTCGCCCGCAGGACAGCTACGACATCATCAAGACGCTGCTGGCGCTCGGTGAGCAGCGGGTCAACGCGCTGAACGTGCGCAGCTACAATGACTCGCTTGCGCTTGCGACGCGTCAGCTGCGCGAGGCCGAGGATGGCGTCGCCCGCTCGCAGGTGGCGATCACCCGCTACCGCCAGACACGCGGCGACATCGATCCCGAGGGATCGGGCAAGGCGCAGATCGGCCTCGTCTCCACGCTCAACCAAAATCTGTCGGTCGCGCGCGCGCAGCTTGCCGCGATGACCGGCGTGATCCGGCCGGACAGCCCGCAATATGTCGCTTTGGCCCGCCGCGTGCGCGCCTTGTCGGCGCAGGTGGCCTCGCAATCGGGCAAGCTGGCGGGCAGCGGCGCGAGCGGTGGCAATTCGACGATCGCGCAGGATCTCGGCGGCTACGAGGATCTTCGGATCCGCCAGGAGTTCGCCGCCAAGCGCTACGAAACGGCGGCCGCCAGCTTCGAGAAGGCGCGCGAGCAGGCGCAGAAGCAACAGCTCTACGTCGTCCGCATCGTCGATGCGAACATGCCGGTGAAGTCGCAATTTCCTGAGCGGTGGCGCATCGTCGGCACGATCTTCGTCGGCCTGCTGCTCACCTATGCGATCGGCTGGCTGATCGTCGCCGGCGTCCGCGAACACGCCGCCTGACCGGGCGCACAAGAAAGGGGCCGCTCGCCGGATGCGAGCGGCCCCTTTCTGTGTCCGCCGTCGCTGCCTAGCCGCCGTCGCTGCCTAGCCGGCCGGGCCGCGCCGCACGATGATGCCGAACGAGGTCGTCACGAACTCGCCCAGCGCGATCTTCAGATGATCGTGGCTGCGATAGGGCGGCACGTCGACATGCTGATCGAGCGGGGTCTCGCCCTGATCGTACTTGAACATCGACACCTCATGCCCGCGCGAGATCAGGGTGAGCGCCAGCCGCTCCAGATCCTTGCGCCGGAACAGCACGGTGCTGCCCTTGTCCACCGTGCGGTCGTTGGAACTGAGGTTGAACTCGGTGGTGTGCACCGCGATCCCGCCCGGCTTCAGGCACATCACCGAATCCTCGACGAAGCGCAGCCCTGCCGGGATCGAGCCGAGATGCTCATAGGCGCAGGACGACCAGGTGAAGTCGAAGTCGACCAGATCGGCCGGTGGCGCCGTCATGTCGACCGGGCGGAACGAGACGCGCTGGTAGAGTAGTTCGTCCGGGCAGATGTCCGGCCGACGCAGATTTTCTACGCCGGCGCCATGCTGGTTGCTCGCGCTCCAGTTCGCCGCGTCCTGGTGATCGGGCGGAAGATCCGTCGCGACGATCGTGCAGCCGAGCGACGCCATCACCGCCGGCAGCGGCTCCGTGCCCACGCCGAATCCCAGCCCCCGCATTCCTTCGCGCAGCATGTCGTGATGGCGCAGCGCCTGCAGGATGTAGACGAATTCCCATTCCTTGCGGTGGCGCGTGATCCGCAGGCCCATGCGATCGACCCATTCGCCATAGACCGGTTCCTCGAACTGGGCGGCGGTGCACATCTGCGACACCGGATCGGCCAGCGTTGCCGCACCCGGCGAGATCAGCCGGGCGACCGATCGTACCGGCGGGCGGCCGAACACCGTGCGCCGCGCCGAGATCAGTTGCTCGACATGCTCGTTCACATGGTTGCCACGCCGAAGCGTGACGTCGATCGCGCCGGCGGCGGCGTCGCTTTCGTCGGGGATGTTGCCCAGCACCGCATAGACGTTGCCCGGCTCGGCGTTGAATGCGATCATCGCCTCGCCGCCCGCGGCGGCGATTTCGCGCAGCGGGATGTCGATGGTGGCGACGAGGAAGGCGGCCAGGCCCTGCCGGTTGGGCAGGCCGTTCACCGAGAGCCTGAGCGTGCCCATCGATGCGACCAGACCGGTGAAGCGCACGGTGAACACCGCCGTATCGCGATTGCCGTGCACATAAGCGGTGTGGAACGCATAGGTGGCGTCGGGCGCATCCTCGTCCCCGCCCAGCCCCGCGATCCGGCTCCGCCATGTCGCCGCGAACGCGAACGGATCGAGCGTCACCATCTCGGCATCGACTGACGGCGGCGCGGACTGCGCTTCGGCGTGCATGACCTGTTCCTTACTCTCAAACATCTTTGGCGGACGCTCCTGAACGCGCGAAACCGGCTTCGCAAGCGGTAGCCACGCCGGCTCAACGCGCAGCGGCGGCAACGGTCCCGTACAGCTGTTGCAGGCGCTCGCGGAACCGCGCTTCGCTGAACGCCTCCGCCCGCACCCTGCCGGCCTGGCCGAGCCGGGCACGCAGATCGCGATCCGCGTCGAGCGTGCGCAGCCCCCCCGCGATCGAGGCGGTGGAATAGGGATCGACCAGCAGCGCCGCATCGCCGGCCACTTCCGCCATCGAACTCCGGTCGGAGGTGAGCACCGGCGTGCCAAGCTGCATCGCCTCCAGCACCGGCAGGCCAAACCCTTCGGAGAGCGACGGGAAAACGACCGCGCGAGCGCCGCGGATCATCTGCAGCAGGATGGCGCGCGGCAGGTAGTTCAGGCGGGTGATGCGGCCGGCCAGCGGCCCGTCGGCATCGCCTCCTGGCAGCGCGGCGTCGTCGCCCCCGCCCCGCTGGCCGCCCACCAGCACCAGCCCCGTCTCCGTGCCGAGCGACAGATAGGCCTGGATCAGCCTGCCGATATTCTTGCGCGGCTCGATCGCGCCGAAATAGAGGAAGTAGGTGCGATGGGCGAGGCCGAACATCCCGGCGATCGCCGCCGCATCCTCCATCGGATCGTCCGCCAGCGCGCCGCCGGGCGTCGGTGCCGCCAGATAAGTGTTCGTCACCCGGTCCGGCGGGGCATCGAACAGGCCGAGGATGTCGGCCCGGCTCGCTTCGGAATCGGTGCAGATATGATCGGCCTGCGCCACGCATCGCGCGATCAGCCGATGATAGAAGGGCTTGTTGTCCAGCGTGGTGTGCGGCAGCCGCAGCGGCACCAGATCGTGCAGCGTATAGATGTTGCGCGCGCCGGCCAGCGTGATCGGCACCGGGTAGGTCCAGTGCATGATCGCCGGGGGATCGGCCATCCGCAGATCGAGGAACCGGCCAGAGCGGCGGAAATGGCGATGCGCCCGGCCGAACAGATCGGCGCTGCTGTGGATGCGGTCGAATGCCGGCAGCCGGTCGGCGAAGGCGCCCTGCTCCACCGTGCCGGCGACCGGCACCTCGCACGCGCTGGCGCCGCGCCGGTTGCGCAGCGCATCGATGACCCAACGCATCCCGCGCGGCGGCACGACCCGGTCGGTGCGCGCGAGGCGATCGAAAAACAGGATCTCGCGCAGCGCCGGATCATCGCCCACGTCGATGCCGAACACCCCTTCCGGGCTATGCCCGAGCGCCCGCACCGCCTCCGCCAGCGCCCGGCCATAGCTGGCCACGCCGGTGCCGTGCGGCAGCGCCAGATTATAGCCGTCGATGCCGATCCGCATGTCTGTCCCGGTCCGAGGTGAAGCCGGGGCTGATAGAGGCGGCCCGGCGTGGATGCAATCGAGCGGTCAGCCGAGGCTGTCGTAGAAGGCAACCAGCCGCGCGGCGAAACGATCGAGCGAAAAGGCGGCCGCGCGCACCCGACCGCGCCGGGCCAGTTCGCGCACCAGCGCGTCGTCGCCCGCCAGCGAGGCGATCGCACCCGCCATCGCCGCCACGTCGGCCGGATCGACCGTGATCGCAGCGCCCCCTGCCGTCTCGGCCAGCGCGCCACCCGCCGAGGTCATCACCGGCGTGCCGAGCGCCATCGCCTCGGCCACCGGCAGGCCGAACCCCTCGGCCAGCGTGGGGAACAGCAGGGCGCGGGCGTGGGCGATCAGCCCGATCAGCGCATCGCGCCCCTGATAGGGCAGCCGCCGCACGCCGCCGGACGATCCGATCGCCGCCAGCACCTCGCCTGCCCGCCAGCCGTCCGGCCCGACGATCAGCAGCGGCAGCGCGGTGCCGCTGGCGCGATGCGCCTCGGCCAGCCGCACCAGATTCTTGCGCGGTTCGATCGATCCGCAGAACAGGAAATAGCCGCCGCTGGCATGTCCATCGGGCGGCGGCGGCGCGGTCGATGGCAGGATCACCGGCTGCGAGCAATTGGTGACGAACCCCTCCGCACAGCCGGTCGCCGCCACGATCCGCGCCTTGGCGTCGGCGGATACCGTCACCAGCGCAGCCGCATGGCGCATGATCGCGCGAAGCAACCGGGCATGGCGCCGCGCGTTGATCGGGGTGAGGCCGGGATGGTCGAACGGGATGGCATCGTGAACAGTGTAGACGTTCTTCCAGCCGACCAGCCGCAGCGGCACCGGATAGCTCCAGTGCATGATGCCCGGCGGCCCGGGCACGCGCAGCGGCAGCAGGCGGCCGTAGAGATCGAAATGCACCTGCGCGACGCGGAAGATTTCCGCTCCGGCATAGGCCTCGGCGATGCCGTCGATGCCCTCGCCGCCCCGAAGCCGGCGCACCCCCGGCAGCAGCGCGCGCAGCAGGCGGGCGCGCCTCGCCGCCGCATCGCCAGGGCCACGATCGCGGATCAGCAGCGGCGCGCAGTCGATCTGGAGCAATGCGGCATGCAGCGACCGGGCGTAGGTGGAAACGCCGGTGCCGCCGGGCCCCAGCATACGCGCGTCGATCGCGATGCGGCGAGTGCGAAAGGATTGGTTCATGCGCGCTCTTCAAGAGGGTACCGGCGGCCCGCGCCGTCGGTGCGTCACGGAAAAGCCGTGATGCGCGGCGAAGGCGAGTATGTGGCTCAAGCGTATGGGGCGTGGCGATGATTGTCTTCGAGAATGTGTCCAAGACCTATCACATTCGGAAGTTCGAAAAGCAGGTCTTCAGCGATCTGTCGTTCACCATCCGTCGCGGTGAAAGCCTCGGCATATGCGGCGCCAACGGCGCGGGCAAATCCACGCTGATGCGTCTGATCGCCGGGGTGGAGACCGCCACGAGCGGCAAGATCACCCGCACGATGAGCACGTCGTGGCCGATCGGCTATGCCAGCTGCTTCCAGTCCGCCCTCACCGGCGCCGACAATGCGCGGTTCATCGCGCGCATCTATGGCCAGGATCCCGATGCACTCTGCGCCTATGTCGAGGAGTTCGCCCAGCTCGGGCCTTATTTCCACCAGCCCGTCTTCAGCTATTCGGCCGGCATGGGCGCGCGGCTGGCGTTCGGCGTGTCGCTGGCGATCAACTTCGAATGCTATCTGGTGGACGAGATTACCGCCGCCGGCGACGAACGCTTCCGCCAGCGCTGCGAGGAGGCGCTGCTGCATCGTCGCGACACCGGATCGCTGGTGATGATCTCGCACGATCCGGGCACGCTTCAGCAATATTGCCAGCGCGGTGCGGTGCTCTACGGCGGCAGCCTCACCTTCTACGATACGATCGCCGAGGCGAGCGAGGTGCACCACCGGCTGCAATCGCGCGCCGCCTAAGGCCTTTCGTCGCGCTTCCGATCAGATCGCGCTGGATATTTCGGCGCGCGATGGTAGCGGCTAGACCATGATCCGCGATTGCATCCGGCGCTGCGCGCACCGGCCCCTATCCGCTGCGCCGGTGCTTTCCGCCGGGCCGGCCCGTTCAAGGTAGTCTCCGATGTTCACCACCGGCCCCGCGCGGCTTCGCCTTTCCTTCATGGTCTCGGTCGCGTCGATCGGGCTGGCCGGCTGCGCCACCTTGCCCTCCAGCGGCCCCACCGCCCATCAGGTGACGGGCGGGGCGAAAAGCAAGGAGAATGCGATCGGCTTCCGCATCGTCGATGTCGACGCCAACGTGCTGACCGAGCTGCACGGCTATGACAATGCGATCCAGGCCGCCTCCGCCACGCTGGCGCAGCTCGCCGCCGAGGGGCAGAACGATACGGTCGGCCCCGGCGACGTTTTGCAGATCGGCATCTACGAGGTCGGCGCGTCGCTCTTTTCCGGCGGTGGCGCCGGGCGCAGCGCGGTTGGCGATTTCGATGCCTCCGCGCGCGGCGAGCAGTTCGCCGGCATCACCGTCGATCGCGACGGCACGATCAAGCTGCCCTATATCGGCCGGCTGCAGGTGGCGGGCCGCACGCCCTCCGAAATCCAGACGATGATCGAGCAGAGCCTGCGCGGCAAATCGCAGTCGCCGCAGGCGGTGGTGAGCATCAAGGAGAATGTCGCCAACACCGTCTATGTCTCGGGCGACGTCAACCGCCCCGGCAAGCTGGAGCTGACGCTGGGGCGGGAACGGCTGCTCGATGCGATCGCCAGCGCCGGCGGCCCGGCCACCCGCGCCGGCAACACCGGCACCATCGCCGGCACCAGCGACGATTCGATCGTCCGCTTCACCCGCCGGGAGCGCGTGATCGAGCAGCGGTTGAGCGAGATCCGCACCGGCACGCCGGACGATCTGCTGCTGCTGGCGGGTGATCGCATCGAGGTGATCCGCCGCCCGCGCAGTTTCACCGTGTTCGGCGCCACCACCAAGGTGTCGCAGGTGTCGTTCGATGCGCCGGTGCTGTCGCTGGCGGAGGCGGTGGCGCGGATCGGCGGGCCGAACGACAATCAGGCCGATGCCAGCGCCGTGTTCCTGTTCCGCTATTATCCGGACAGCAAGGTGGCGGCGGGCGAGGTGCCGGTGATCTACCGGCTCAACCTGATGAAGCCCGCCAGCTATTTCCTCGCCCAGCGTTTCCCGATGCGCGACAAGGACGTGATCTACATCGCCAATGCGGCGGCCAACCAGCCGAGCAAGCTCATCAACGTCATCAACCAGCTCTTCTCGCCCTTCCTCACCGCGCGCGTGCTGACGCGGAACAACTAGGCCGGCTCGCCTGAACGTAAAAAGGGTCCGCGCCTCCGGGAGGAGGCGCGGACCCTTTTTACGTCTGTGAGGCGGTCAGACCTGCTTCTGGTCCGCGCGGCTCACGCCCTCGCCATCGAGGTTCTGGGCGACGAAATCCCAGTTGATGATGTTGCCGAGCACCGTCTCGGCGAACTTCGGCCGGGCGTTACGATAGTCGATGTAATAGGCATGCTCCCACACGTCGAGCGTGAGCAGCGGCTTCACGTCATACACCACCGGCGTATCGGCATCGTGGTAGGACGTCACCTTCAGCGCGCCGCCATCCAGCACCAGCCAGGCCCAGCCGCTGGCGAAATGGCCGACCGCCTCGGCCGCCAGCTTTTCGAGCAGCGTGTCGGTGCCGCCGAAGCTCTGCTCGATCATCTCGGCCAGCTTGCCGCTCGGTTTCTGGCCAGCCGGCGCCAGGCAGTTCCAGAAGAAGGTGTGGTTCCAGATCTGCGCGGAATTGTTGAACAGGCCCTTGTCGCTGGTATCCTTGGCCTTCTTGATGACCTCGACCAGCGACAGGCCAGTCAGGCCCTTCTCGTCGATCCAGCCGTTGGTCTTGTCGACATAGGCCTTGTGGTGCTTGCCATGATGATAATCGAATGTTTCGGCCGACATATGCGGCTCAAGCGCGGACTTGTCGAAAGGCAAGGGCGGCAGTTCGAAGGCCATCTTGGTTCTCCTGCTGGAATGACGTCGCAGGCCCTAACGCCTCTCGCCGGCAAATGTGACCCGAAATCCCTTGTTGCGAGACGTTCGCGACTAACCGGCACGCTCCAGCAGATCGTGACGCCGCAGCGCGTGGCGCAGCTGATCGTAGCTGAGCTTCAGCGCCAGCGCGGTCGCCCGCTGGTTGAAGCGGCAGCGCACCAGCGCCGCCTCCAGCAGCGCTCGCTCATGCGCGTGGCAGGCGGCGCGCAGATCGTCGCATTCGAGCGGGGCAGGCGCCAGCGCGGCCGGCGCCCCTTCCACCGTCGGCACCGCCGCGACGGCCGCCCCCCTCGGCCGCCAGGGCGAGGCGAACGGATCGAACTCGATCGCGCCGATCGGCCGCTCGGGATCGTCCCAGCGGTACACGGCGCGCTCCACCACGTTGCGCAGCTCGCGCACGTTGCCGGGCCAGTCATGCGCGACCAGCGCCTCGGCAGCGGCAGGCGCGAAGCCCGGCCAGCGTATCCATTCCAGCTCTGCCGCCATACGCCGGCCGAAATGATCCGCCAGCACCGGCACGTCGCCGTCCCGTGCGCGCAGCGGCGGCAGGGTGATGACCTCGAAGCACAGTCGATCGAGCAGGTCGGCGCGAAACCGCCCACGCTCCACCAGCGAGGGCAGATGCTCGTTGGTCGCGGCGACGATCCGCACGTCCACCCGGATCGCCTTGCTCGATCCGATCCGCGTGACCTCGCCATATTCGGTCGCGCGCAGCAGCCGCTCCTGCGCGCCGGCCGAAAGCGTCGCCAGCTCGTCGAGGAACAGGGTGCCGCCATCCGCCTCCTCGAAACGGCCGGCGCGCGCGCGGGTGGCGCCGGTAAAGGCGCCCGCCTCGTGGCCGAACAGTTCGGCCTCGATCAGCGTCTCGGGCAGCGCCGCGCAGTTCATCGTCACCAGCGCCCCGGCCCAGCGCGGGCTCAGCCGGTGCAGCCGCTCGGCGACCAGCTCCTTGCCGGTGCCGCGCTCGCCGATCACCAGCACCGGCCGGTTGAGCGCAGCCGCCCGGCTCGCCCGCTCGACCGAGTCGAGAAAGGCGCCGGATTGGCCGATGAACTGGCTGTCGCGCTCCATGCCGATGAATTGGCGCAAATCGCCAATGTTCGGCAAGATCAAAATAGGCGCTTGACTGCGAAGATCCACGAAACGGCAGATTTGCGCCACTTCTGAGAATTGGCACGCCCCGTGCAAAGCTGTCCACGTTCCCGATCAAACGGAAACGCCATCAACACAGGGAAGCCCGCCATGATCCAGTTCGATATCGCCCAAGCCCGCCGCCTCGCCGTTTCCTCGGTCGGCGCGCTGCTTCTTTCCGCCACCTGCATCGCCGGTGCGGTCGCGCCGGCCCGCGCCGCCGAATCGACGCCGACCACTACGCTACCCAATGCGCCGCTGACGGTGAGCGACTGGCAGGACGCGGTCGGCACCCAGCTGAACGCCAGGCTGACGCTGCCGGCCCATGCGCTGGATCATCGCGATCACCTGATCGCCGCGGTGGATGTGTCGTTCGACCGCGACGGCAGCTTCGCCGGTGCGCGGATCGCCCAGCCCAGCGGCAACGCCTCGGTCGATCGCGCCGTGGTCCGCATCGCCAGCGGCATCGCCTACCCGCCGCTGCCCGCCGGCTTTCGTGGCCGCCCGCAGACCGTGACGCTCCAGGCCTATTTCGGCGAGGCGGCCAGCCCGCTCGAAATGGCCCGGCACGAGGATGCCGCCCGCGCCCTCGCCAACGGCGCGCCGGCCAAGCATGATACCACCCAGACTGCCGCCCTCCCCGTCGGCTGATCGCCGCCTTTTGTAATCAGGAGTAACATGATGGGAATCTTCTCCCGCACCCGCGACATCATCGCCGCCAACGTGACCGACCTGCTCGACAAGGCGGAAGACCCGGCGAAGATGATCCGCATGATAATCCTCGAAATGGAGGAGACGCTGGTCGAGGTCCGCGCATCGGCCGCCCGCGTCATCGCCGACCAGAAGGAGATGCGCCGCCAGATCGGCAAGCTGGAGAACGTCCAGGCCAGCTGGACCGAAAAGGCCGAGCTGGCGCTCTCCAAGGGTCGCGAGGATCTCGCCAAGGCGGCGTTGGTCGAAAAGCAGAAAGCGGGCGATCTCGCCGCCCAGCTCGGCGAGGAGATCGAGGTGCTCGACGAATCGCTGCGCGCCTCCGAAGGCGACATCGCCAAGCTGCAGGCCAAGCTGCGCGAGGCGCGTGCCCGCCAGAACAGCCTGAACACCCGCATCGAAACCGCCAACAACCGCACCAAGATGCGCGAACTCTATAATGGCCGGATCGACGAGGTGTCGTCCCGCTTCGAGATCATCGAGCGCCGCGCCGATCTGGCCGAGGGTCGCGCCGACGCCGCCGGCATGGGCGCCGCGCCCAAGACGCTGGAGGAGGAGATCGCCGAACTCCGCTCGTCGGACAAGGTCGACGAGGAACTCGCCGCGATGAAGGCCCGCGTCGCCGGCCGGGAGGGTTGAGATGGAGGATGTGTTCCTGCCGATCATCATCTGCGGCATGCTCTTCATCGGGCTGCCGTGGCTGGTGTTCCACTATGTCACCCAGTGGAAGCGCGCCGGCGGCCTGAGCGTGGAGGACGAGAACCTCCTCGACGAGCTGCACGATCTCGCCCGCCGGCTCGACGACAGGCTCCGCACGATCGAACGGATCGTGGCCGCCGACACGCTCGATGCTGGCGGCCTCGGCAACGTCCCGCCGAAATCCCCCGAATGGCGCACCGGCACCGACCGTTGAGCGCCGCCTGAACAGGAAAGGAAACCTCCATGTCCGATCGCCGCACCAAATATTATCTCGACAAGCGCAACGGCAAGCTGATGGGCGTCTGCGCCGGCATCGCCGACTATACCGGCATCGATCCCACCTGGGTGCGGGTCGGCGCGGTGCTGCTCACCCTGCTGGGCGGCTTCCCCTGGACGGTGATCGCCTATTTCGTCACCGGCTGGGTCGCCCGCGACAAGCCGAGCGAGTATGCCGCCAGCGATCCGGAGGAGACAAAATTCTGGCAGGGCGTGCGCGCCAAGCCCGGCCGGTCGATCCGCGACGTGCGCTCGCGCTTCCGCGACATCGATCGCCGCCTGGCCGACGTGGAAACCCACGTCACCAGCCAGAACAGCCGGCTCGCGCGCGAGATCGAGGCGCTGCGCTGATCGCTTGTCGAAGCCGCTATGCGGTTCGTCGAAAGATCGCGAGCCGCCCGCAGGCTTTGTCCACAACGCCAGTCAACAGAGGGATCTGACTGATGAACCCGTTCGAAATGGTCGTGCTGATCGTCGCCATCACCGCGGTCGCCAGCATCTTCCGCGCCAAATACGGCATCCGCAAGAATCGCCACGGCGACGAGCTGCCGATCGCCGACCCGGATACCGCCCGGATGCGCGACGAACTGCGCGCGCTGAAGGAACGAGTCGCCGTGCTGGAGCGGATCGCCACGGATGGCGAGCGCGGCGCCTCGCTCGATCGCCAGATCGAAGCCCTCCGCTCGCGCGATTAGGAGCCCTGGGGATGAGCGAACCGATCTTCTGGACGACGATGGCGGGGGCCGGCCTGATCGCCCTCGTCATCCTCTCCCACGCGGCGCTGAAGGGCTGGAACGGCTGGCTCGCGTTCCGCCATGCCGAGCTGGACGGCCACCGCGCCGCCGCCACCCCGCCCTCGCCCGCCGCCCGCATCGAAATGGCGGACCTGCGCGAACGCATCCGCAAGCTGGAGGCGATCGCGGCCGGCGTCGATCTCTAGCCCGCAAAGCCGAGTACCAATCCGCCGCCGCCTGCTCTATCGGCGCGTGC
>CAXTTS010000022.1:0-5341 GCA_964247265.1 uncultured Sphingomonadaceae bacterium | reverse complement strand
ACAGCCACCACCATCGCCGATGCGCTTGACGAATATGACATGCTCGAACCGGACGATCGCTACCGGATGCTGATCGATCTCGGCCGCGATCTGGAGCCGATGCCCGATGCGCTGAAGACGGATGCCACGCTGGTGCGCGGCTGTTCCGCCTCGGTCTGGGTCTATCCGATGCAGGCGGATGGCGCGCGGCTCCACTTCCTCGCCGATTCGAACGCCGCGATCACCAAGGGCATCATCGCCCTCGTGCTGCTCGCGGTGCAGGATCGCCCCGCCGCCGAGATCGCCGCGATGGACGTGGCCGCCGCGCTCGCCCCGTTCGACCTGAAGAACCAGCTCAGCTCCAACCGCACGCAGGGCATCCCCAACATGATCGCCTTGATCCGCGCCACCGCCGAGCGGTATCAGGCCTGATGCGCGCGCTGATCGCCTCCCTGCTGCTGGTCGCCGTGCCGGCGGCGGCCGCGCCCGCCGCCTTCACGATCGCCGGCGAGCCGTTCGCGCAAGCCGACATCCTCGATGCCCGCGCCATGCCCGATGTGGACGGCACCGCCGGCATCATGCTCACCTTCACGCCCCCCGCCGGCCAGCGCCTTCTGGCGCTCACCGCCGCCCGCCTCGGCAAGCCACTGCCGATCGCGCTCGACGGCAAGACGCTGGTCGAACCGACCGTCGACGTGCCGATCGACGGAGGCGTCATCGAGATCGGCGGCCACTTCCCGCTGGCGGAGGCGGAAGCGCTGGCCAAGCGCATCTCCGGCAAGGATCCCCTGCCCGACTCGCTGGATCAGTAAGCCACCCGCTCCGTGCCCCCATATGTCGAGCGCAGTCGAGACACGTCCACTTGTGTCGAGCGAAGTCGAGACACGTTCCGTCCACTTGTGTCGAGCGAAGTCGAGACACGTTTCGGTTGCACCCAGGAACCCCACCTAGACGATCCCGCCGTCCCCCGACCGCCCTCGGGAAAAGGTATCTCCGGCGCCACCCAGCCCCAGCCGCTCCGCCACCGCGTCGATCGGCGTGCCGGCCTTTACCGCCAGCCACGCGCCGGGGTTCGCCGCGTCCACCACCATCACCGCATGTTTCGGACAGATCTTCAGGCAATCCACCTCGACCAGCCCGACCGTCGCCTTGCGCCCCTTGGCGATCCCAACCTCCTCGCGCAGCGCCTTGACCAGCGGCGTGCGCCCCTTCGCGCCGAAGCCGCCGCCCACCTTCTTGCTGCATTTGCGGCAGACGAGGATCGCAGTGCGCCAGTTCGCGCGAACCGGCTTCATGCGGCGGTGCGCCGCTCCTCGGCCGCGCGCAGCACCTCATAGGCCGCCTGGACGGTCTGGAAGCGCTTCGCCGCATCGGCATCGCCCGGCTTCAGATCTGGGTGGCTCGCCTTGGCGAGCCGCTTCCATGCCAGCTTGATCGCATCGAAATCCGCATCGGCCTCCAGCCCCAGCGCATCCAGCGCGCGCATCTCGTCGCGCGAACGGCTGCCGTCGCCCGGCCCGGCCCAGCCATGATGCGCGGATTCGGCGAAGCCGCCGGCGTCGCGCCGCTCGCTCGCCTCGCGCGCGGCGGCCTCCTCGGCGGAGAGGCCTTCGAAATAATTCCAGTTGCGATTATATTCGCCGGCATGAGTCTCGCAGAAATACCAGCGTTCCGGGCTGTTCGGCGATTTCGGCGCGCGCCGGTCACCCGGCTGGTCGCAGCCGTGCCGATCACACATCCGCACCTGCGTGGCCGCGCTGGCGGAGCCATAGCCACGCCAGCGGGGAAAGCCCCAATCCTGTGATCGCGATGAACGAACCATAAGCGGCCACTCTTAATAGGGTTGAGACGAAACGGGAACCGCCGAAGCGGCGAAAGGTGTCAGAGGATCTGTAAGCCGGGTTCTGTCCACCGGCCTCGCAGCCGGATGGGCGACCATTCCTCTAGGGCCGGCGTCGCCGCCGGCCTCCAGCAACCAACCCGGACGACTAGGCGAAGCAGCCTGTGCGCCGTCCCTATTTGGTCTTGCTCCCGGTGGGGTTTGCCGTGCCGCCTCCGTTGCCGGAGCCGCGGTGCGCCCTTACCGCACCGTTTCGCCCTTGCCGTATCGAAACACGGCGGTCTGTTTTCTGTGGCACTTTCCCTGGGGTCGCCCCCGCCGGGCGTTACCCGGCACCGCTGCTTCTCGGAGCCCGGACTTTCCTCCCGTGCTTAACGCACCGGCGGCCGCCCGATCCTCTGACACCGGCGCTACCTATCCGAACCGCGCTCCCGATCCAAGAGCAAGGCGAGCAGGATTGCGCGACATTCGCCGTCGGCGATGCCATCCACCGTCTCGGGCCGGAACCGGCGCTGGAAGGCGCGCACCGCCGCCGGCCCGTCCGCCACGTCATAGCCGAAGCGTTCCATCGCGAGGAGGAAGCCGCCCGGCGTCCAGTGCGGATCGGCCAGTCCCTTGCGCGGCCGCGCCAGCGCCAGCCGCAGCCGCGCGAGCCGCTCCCACTCGAACAGTTCGCCCGGATCCTCCTTGCGCGCGGGCGCGATGTCGGAATGGCCGACCACGTTGGCGGGCGTAATGCCATGCCGCGCGACGATCTCCGCCACCAGCGGCAGCAGCGCCTGCATCTGTTCCTCGGGGAACGGGCGATAGCCCCATTCGTGGCCGGGATTGACGATCTCGATGCCGATGCTCGCCGAATTGACATCGGTGATGCCGCGCCACAGCGATCGGCCGGCATGCCAGGCGCGCTTGTCCTCCGCCACCAGCCGCAGCACCTGCCCGTCCTCCGCCACGACATAATGGGACGACACCTTCGATGCCGGATTGGTCAGCCAGCCGATCGCGGCGGCGGCGTCCTGCATCCCCGTATAATGCAGCACGACCATACTCACCGGCAGCGCCCGCTCGTCGAAATTGGGCGAGGGGCACAGGATCGGCGCCACGCTCATGCCTCCACCGCCGCGACTACCACCGGGGCGGCGCGCGTGCTGCGCAGGGTGATGATGGCCACGCCGGTCATGGCGATGATACCGCCCGCGATCATCAGCGGCGTCAAGACCGTTCCGAACATCCACGACGATGCCAGCACCGCGATCACCGGCGAGGCGAGCGTCAGCGGCATCACCGTCGCGATCGGATGGCGCTGCAACAGCCACGCCATCCCGCCTTGCCCCAGCACCGATGAACCGAGCGCGGAAAACAGGATCCAGCCGAACTGCCCCAGCGGCAGCGCCGGCAGCCGCGCCAGCGCCCCCGGCTCCAGCACCGCGCTCAGCGGAAACAGCACCAGCGATCCGATCAGCCCGATCCAGGCGTGGAGCGTCAGCACCGACACGCCCGACAGCCGCCGCTGGATTAGCGATCCGATGGCGAAGATCAGCGTGCCCAGCGTCGTCAGCAGCAGCCCCGGCACCTCGTTCGCCACCGCCGGATCGAACACCAGCAGCACCACGCCGCCGAACGACAAGGCGATGCCGATCAGCCGCGGCAACGCGATCCGCTCCTTCAGGAACAGCACGCCGAGGATCAGCGAGAAGGGCACGCCAAGCTGGCCGGCGATCGCCAGCGCGCTCACATTGCCGCTCACCTTCAGCGACAGGTTGACGACCACCAGGAACAGCGCGCCGTTCAGCAGCCCCAGCGTCAGCAGCAGGCGCATCCGGCCGGGCACCACGCGCAGCGACGATCCGCACACCACCAGCACCACCAGCAGCCGCAGCGCGCCTGCGGCCAGCGGCGGCACCGCCAGCACCGACATCTTCACCGCGACGATGTTGAGCCCCCAGACGAGGTTGATGACGGCCACCGCGATCAGGTCGCGGGCGCCCAGCGACACCTGTTTCTGGCCAGTCATCGCGCGGCTATGGGAGAATTTGGCGCGTCCCGCAAATCCCGCCCTGCGCTTACGCCCCGATCCGGCCGCACGGGCCGGGCACGCGCGCCGCGCCGGCGACAGGCCCGGTCCGCCGATAGACGCCGCGACAGCCAGGATGCGGCTCGAACAATTCGGTCTGGCCGAGCACGGTCTCGCCGGCGCCCAGCATCAGGCAGCCATCGTCGGGTAGCGATGCCGCCAGCCGCTCGAACACGATCCGCCGCTTGTCCGGCGCCAGATAGAGCAGCACGTTGCGGCAAAGGATGATATCGGCCCACATCGTCGGATGATCCGGGTCGAGCAGATTGGCCACCTGGAAGCGGGCGCGCCGGCGCAGCTCCTCCCGCACCCGCCAGCGTTCCTCGTCGGGTTCGAACCAGCGCATCATCTCGCGCACCGGCAGGCCGCGCTGGATCTCGAACTGGGAATAGCTGGCGGCCTGCGCCCGGGCGATCGCGGTGCCGGAGATATCCGTGCCGACCAGATCGATCGACCAGCCGGCCCACCGCTCCGCGTCTGCCGCCAGCAGCATCGCCAGCGAATAGACCTCCTGCCCGGTCGAGCAGCCGGCGGACCAGATGCGCAGCCGGCGGGTCGCCGCGCGCGCATCGGCGATCCCGCCCAGCGCATCGCCCATCAGCCCGCGCAACGCGGCCGGATCGCGCAGAAAATAGGTCTCGTTGTTGATGAGCGCGTCGACCACCGCATCGACCAGCGGCGACGAACGGCAATAAGCGATCGCTACCGCCAGCCGGTCCAGCGATTCAATCCCGCGCTCCTTCAGCAACGGCCGCAGCGCCGTCTCCACCCGCCAGCTGCGGCCGACGGCAAGCTCCTGTCCGGTGCGCGCGTGGAGCAGGTCGGCGAACAGCCGCAGCGATGCCGGGCTCACCTCCATGCCATCGTTCCGGCCCGCTGGCGGCTGCGCTCGGCGATGCGGCGGGCGATGGCGGCGGGCGGCAGGATCGCCGCCGCCAGCCCGGCGCGCGCGACGGTGCCGGGCATCCCCCACACCACCGATGTCGGCGCATCCTGCACGATGATCTCGCCGCCGCTCGCCGCCAGCAGGCCGGCGCCGATCAGCCCGTCCTTGCCCATCCCGCTCAGGATCACCGCCAGCGTCGTCGATCCCGCCACGTCGGCGAGCGAGCCGAGCATCGGATCGACCGAGGGCATGCAGCCCGATGCCGCCGCCGCGCGATCGAGCCGCACGCGCAATCCGTCACGCCGCCGCACCAGCCGCATATGGCTGTCGCCCGGCGCGATCAGGATCTCGCCCGGGCGCAACGCCATGTCGTCGGCCGCCACCCGCGTGCGCCGGGCCGAGAGGGCCGCCAGCTGCTGCGCGAAATGCGGCATGAATACCGGCGGCAGATGCTGGGTGACGAGGATCGGCACCGTCATGGTCGCGGGCAGCGCGGCGAACAAGGCGGCCAGCGCGTGTGGCCCGCCGGTGGAGGCGCCGATCGCGACACATTCCAGCGGGG
>CAXTTS010000021.1:0-25609 GCA_964247265.1 uncultured Sphingomonadaceae bacterium | reverse complement strand
CCGCCGGGGGCGCGGCGCGGGCGGCTGCCGCGTCTGCCGCCGCCGCGGTCGCCGCCTGCTCGGCATTGGCGGCGCGGGCATTCGCGTCTGCCGCCGCCTGCTGGGCGTCGGCGGTTGCCGCATCCGCATTGGCGCGCTCGGCCTCGCTCGCCATCGCCTTGCTCTTCTGCGTTTCGCCGATCGCGGTATCGGCCAGCTGCGAGGCGTGGTTCGCCGCGGCGATCGCCTCCTCCTTGTGCCCGCTCGCCAGCGCCTCCTTCGCGGTGCGCAGCGCGGCCTGGGCCTGGGCCTGAAGGCGCGGCACCTCGCCGCTGACACCCACCTTGTTGGCCGCGTCGATCTTCCCGCTGGCCTCGGCGATGGCGGCGCGGGCGCGATCCGCCTTGCCCTCGGCATGTGCCGGGGCGGCGGCGACCAACATCGCCACGATCGCGGCGCTGGCGCGCGTAAAAGCCGAATGCGTCATTGATCCATTCTCCAACGTTTGTTCTGGCACCACAACGACAAGTCGGACAAAGCGGTTCCCAAGCCCCTGTCGGCTGACCTGCTTGTGGTTCCCGCGCGCCGTTTTTGCCGCTATCACTCGCCGCCATCCTAACGGGAGACCATCCGTGAAGCCGATCATTGCCACGCTTGCCGCCGCTTTCGCCCTCGTCGCGCTTCCCGCAGGCGCGGCGCTGCCCGTCGGCGCCAAGGCTCCCGATTTCTCCACCCAGGCGACGCTTGCGGGCAAGCCGTTCCCCTTCACTTTGTCGCAGGCGCTGAAGAAGGGGCCGGTCGTGCTCTATTTCTATCCGGCCGCCTTCACCTCCGGCTGCACGGTCGAAGCGCATGAGTTCGCCGAGGCGACGGACGACTTCCGTAAGCTCGGCGCCATCGTGATCGGCGTCTCCGCCGACGACATCGCTACGCTCAACCGCTTTTCCGTCGAGGAATGCCGCAACAAGTTCGCCGTCGCTTCCGCCACGCCGAAGATCATCGCCGATTATGACGTGAAGCTGCCGGTGGTGGCGAAGTCGAACCGCACGTCCTTCGTGATCGCGCCCGATGGGAAGATCATCTACGCTTATTCTGCGCTGAGCGCGGCGGGCCATGTCGGCAACACGATGGCGGCGGTGAAGGCGTGGGACGCCAAGCATCCGCGCTGACCGATCCCTCGCCGCCGGCGGAGACTGACTTGACCGATATCGCACTCATCACCGGCGCCAGTTCCGGCTTCGGCGCCGCCATCGCCCGCCGTTTCGTGGCTGAGGGGCGGCGCGTGATCGCCACCGCCCGGCGGACGGACCGGCTGGAGGCGCTGGCGGCCGAACTGGGCGATGCGGTGCTGGCGGTGCCGCTCGACGTGACCGATGCGGCCGCCGTCGCGGCGCTGCCGGGATCGCTGCCGGCCGGCTGGCGCGACGTCGCGATCCTGGTGAACAATGCCGGCCTCGCGCTCGGCCTCGCGCCGGCCCAAACGAGCCTGATCGCCGATTGGGACCGGATGGTCGCCACCAACGTCAGCGGGCTGATGCGGATGACCCATGCGCTGCTGCCCGGCATGGTGGCGCGCGGTCGCGGCCACATCGTCAATCTCGGCAGCGTGGCGGCCAATTATCCTTATCCCGGCGGCAACATCTACGGCGCGACCAAGGCCTTCGTCCAGCAGTTCACTTTGGGGCTGAAGGCCGATCTGGCGGGCACCGGCGTGCGGGTGAGCGACGTGCAGCCCGGCCTCGTCTCCGGCACCGAGTTCAGCACGGTGCGGATGGGCGGCGATGCCGACAAGGCCGCCGCCGTCTACGCCAACACCACGCCGCTGACCGCCGAGGACGTGGCGGAGGCGGTCAGCTGGATCGTCGGGCTGCCGCCGCACTTCAACGTCAACCGGATCGAGATCATGCCCGACGTGCAGGGCGGCGGCCCGTTCACCATCAAGCGCGGCTGATGGCGCCGCCCTCCAAACGCCGGGTGCTGACCGCCAGCCTCGTCGGCACCGCCGTGGAATTCTACGATTTCTACATCTACGCCACCGCCGCGTCGCTGGTGTTCGGCCCGTTATTCTTTCCCGCCTCCTCGGCTTCGGCACAGCTGCTGGCGGCCTATGCGAGCTTCGGCCTCGCTTTCCTCGCGCGGCCGCTGGGCGCCAGCGTGTTCGGCCATTTCGGCGACCGGATCGGACGCAAGTCCACGCTCGTCGCCTCGCTGCTCACGATGGGTGGCTGCACCACCGCCATCGCCTTTTTGCCCACCTATCAGGCGATCGGCTGGTGGGCACCTTTGCTGCTGTGCCTGCTGCGCTTCGGCCAGGGCTTTGGCCTCGGTGGGGAGTGGGGCGGGGCGGCCCTGCTCGCGGTTGAGAATGCGCCGCCAGGCTGGCGCGCGCGCTATGGCATGTTCCCGCAACTCGGCGCGCCGGTCGGATTCATCGCTGCCAACGGCCTGTTCCTGATCCTGGGCGTGGCGCTCACCCCCGATCAGTTCCGCGACTGGGGCTGGCGATTGCCTTTCCTGTTCAGCGCCGCCCTTGTGGCCGTCGGTCTGTGGGTGCGCCTGAAGCTGACCGAGACGCCCGCCTTCGCCGCCGCGATGGCGGAGGCGCCGCCGCCGCGCGTGCCGCTCGCCGAGGTGCTGCGCCACCATCTGCGCGAGACGGTCGCCGGCACCTTCGCCGTCGTCGCCTGCTTCGCCATGTTCTACATCGCGACGGCCTTCGCGCTCGGCTACGGCACCACCACGCTGGGCATCGCGCGGGAGGTGTTCCTCGGCCTGCAACTCGGCGCGATCCTGTTCATGGCGATCGGCATCCTGCTGGCCGGCTGGCTGTCCGATCGCAGTAATCCGCGGCGGATCCTGATGACAGGCTGCGTCGGCACGGTGTTCGCCGGCTTCCTGCTCGCGCCGATGATGGCGGGTGGATCGCTGGTGGCGATCTTTCTGTTCCTGTCGCTGGCGCTGCTGCTGATGGGCTTCGTCTATGGTCCGCTTGGCGCGTGGCTGCCGGGCCTGTTTCCGGCGCAGGTGCGCTATACGGGCGCGTCGATGGCTTTCAACGTGGGCGGCATATTGGGCGGCGCGCTCGCCCCGATCATCGCGCAGGCGCTGGCCGATCGTGGCGGCCTGCCGCTGGTCGGCGTATATCTGGGCGTCGCCGGCGCGGTCAGCCTGATCGCGCTGGCATCGCTGCGCGGGCACCCGCCGAGGGGTATTGCACCGGCCGGCCGGTGAAATGCCAGCGCTTGTTATGGCAATAATTGCCCGCCCGCTTTTACATACGCGGCTGGCAGGCCGCTATTCGGCGCTGGGATCGGCCGTCACCCATTTCGCCTGACCGCGACCATCCCGCCATTGGCCGCGGCTTTGTTGCCGGGGCCCGGCGATTGCGCTAGGCAGCGGGGCTTTGCAGGGAGGCCCGGCGGCCCAGATGACGGCTTCCATCGCGCTCGTCGACGACGATCGCAACATCCTCACGTCCGTATCGATCGCGCTCCAGTCGGAAGGCTTCGTCGTCCGCGTCTATTCGGACAGCGAAGTCGCGTTGAAGGCGCTGACCGAGAATCCCCCCGATCTGGCGGTGCTCGATATCAAGATGCCGAAGATGGACGGCATGGAACTGCTCCGCCGCTTCCGCGAGCGGAGCGCCGCGCCCGCCATCTTCCTGACCAGCAAGGACGATGAGCTGGACGAGGCGCTGGGCCTGGCGATGGGTGCCGACGATTACATCACCAAGCCCTTTTCCCAGCGACTGCTGATCGCCCGCATCCGCGCCATCCTGCGCCGCACCGAGGCGCGCGCCACGCCGGACGACGCGCTGCCGGCCGAGCCGGCGGCGGAGCCGATCACCCGGGGCCGCCTGAAACTGGACCCGGCCCGCCACCGGGTCGCCTGGGATGGCCGCGAAGTGACCTTGACCGTCACCGAATTCCTGATCCTGGATGCGCTGGCGCAACGCCCCGGCTTCGTCAAATCGCGCGATCAACTGATGGATGCCGCCTATCAGGACGACGTCTATGTCGACGATCGTACGATCGACAGCCACATCAAGCGGCTCCGGCGCAAGTTCCGCGCGGTGGACGACAGCTTCAAGGCGATCGAGACGCTGTACGGCGTCGGCTACCGCTTTTCCGAGGATATCGCGTGAGCGGAGCGGGCGTGAGCGGATCGCAGCGGTCGACCGGCGTTCGACGTGCCGCGCTTTAGCGAGGAGCGCGATCTTGCGCTCGCCTGGTCCGGCCGCTGGTCGCTCACCAGCCGTATCCTGGCGGTCAACATCTTCGCGCTGGCGATGCTGGCCGGCGGCTTCTTCTATCTGGACAGCTACCGCGCGCAGGTGATCGACTGGCGGATCGATCAGGCGGTGATCGAGACGCGGCTGGTGGCGCAGACGATGCAAACCGCGGCCGCGCCCGATCGCGCGGCCCTGCTCGCGCAGTTCGGCACGGCGACGGGGATGCGCTTCCGCCTCTATCCGAACGATGCCGCGCTGCCGGTCGACAGCTGGTCCGCCGCGCCTCCCAGCTACACGCTGCGTGACCCGGCGCAGGAGCCGCTGCAACGGCGCATGGCCCGCTTCCTCGATCGGGTGATCGATACCGTCGTCGGGGCGGACCGGCCGGAGACGGTGATCGAGCCGGCGCGCGACCGCCTGACCGCCTGGCCCGAAGCCGTCGCCGCGCGACGCCAAGGCACGACGGTGCCGCAGTTGCGCCGCGCGCCGGAACGGACGCCGTTCATCTCGGTCGCCACTCCGTTGCGCGGGATGCCCGGCGCGGTGCTGCTGGCGACCGACAATGCCCGCGACATCGTGCGGATCGTGCGGGCGGAGCGGTTCCGCCTGGGCGTGGTGCTGGGCGTGGTCGTGGCGGTCTCGATGCTGCTATCCCTGTTCCTGGCGCGCACCATCGTGCGGCCGCTCCGCCGGCTCGCGCGCGCGGCGCATCGCGTGCGGCTGGGCCGCGCGCGCGAGGTGACGGTGCCGCGCCTGCCATCCCGGCGCGACGAGATCGGCCTGCTGGCGCGCGCTCTGTCCGACATGAGCATGGCGTTGCGCCAGCGCATCGACGCGACGGAAGCGTTCGCCGCCGATGTTACCCACGAGCTGAAGAACCCGCTGGCATCCCTGCGCTCGGCCGTGGAGAGCATGGGCCGGGTGGACGATCCCGGCCTGCGTCAGCAACTGCTCGACGTGATCCGGGACGATGTGCGCCGGCTCGATCGCCTTATCACCGACATCGCCGACGCCTCGCGCCTCGATGCCGAACTCTCCCGCGCGCGGTTCGAGACGATCGATCTCGGGCCAATGATCGAGGGGCTTGTCGCGCAGCGCGAGGCGCGGGGCGAGAATCACGGCGTCCGCTTGGCCTTCGCGCGGCCGCATGCCGGCACCGCCGTGGTGCTGGGCGATGGCTCGCGGCTCACCCGGGTGGTGGAGAATCTCGTCGACAACGCCATCTCCTTCTCGCCACCCGATGGCCTGGTGCAGATCGCCGCCACCCGCGACGGCGATCGCGTGCTGGTACGGGTGGACGATGAAGGGCCGGGCGTGCCGCAGCCCGCGCGCGAGGCGATCTTCAACCGCTTCCACAGCATCCGCCCGGAAGGCGAGGCATTCGGCCGGCATAGCGGGCTGGGGCTCGCCATCGCCAAGGCGATCGTCGAGGCGCATAACGGCACGATCGACGTGGAGGACCGCGACGATGATTGTTCGGGCGCGCGCTTCCTGATCCGCCTGCCGGTCGCGCCGGAACGATGAGCGAGACGATCCACGCCTCCACCGTGGCGATCGAGCGGGATGGCGCGTGGCATGCGGTGCTGCTCGCCGGTCCATCGGGGGCGGGCAAATCGGATCTGGCCCTGCGCCTGATCGATCGCGGCGCACGGCTGGTGGCGGACGACTATACCGACCTTCGCACAATCGACGGCCGGCTGATCGCCACGCCCCCGCCGACGATCGCCGGCCGGATCGAGGTGCGCGGGATCGGCATCGTCGCCCTGCCGCACATGGCCGATGTTCCCGTCGCCCTGATCGTCACGTTGGACCAGCCGCCGGAGCGGATGCCCGAACGAAGCTGGCGCCACATCGCCGGCATCGCCGTGCCGCTGTTCGCGTTCGCCCCGTTCGAGGCATCCGCGCCGATCAAGGTGGAGCAGGCGCTGGCCATGCTATGCGGCAACGATCGCGCTCCGACATGACTGCGCACCGCATCCTCATCGTCACCGGCCTGTCCGGCGCCGGCAAGTCGACCGCGTTGCGCACGCTGGAGGATCTCGGCTGGGAGGTGGTGGACAATCTGCCGGTTCCGCTGCTCGATCGCCTGCTCGCGGTGCCGCAGGGTGGAATGAGCGAACGGCCGCTCGCCGTCGGCATCGATGCGCGGACGCGCGGCTTCGATGCTGCGGCCGTGCTGGCGCGGATCGGCGCCGATGGCGCGCACGGAGTCGAGACGCTGTTTCTCGACTGCTCCGGCGCGGAACTGGCGCGGCGCTTCTCCGAAACGCGCCGCCGCCACCCGCTCGCGCTCGACCGGTCGGTCGCGGACGGTATCCTTCGCGAACGGCAGATGGTCGAGCCGCTCCGCCGCGCCGCCGATCACGTCGTCGACACCACGGCCCTGACCACGAACGCGCTGCAGCAGGAACTGCGCCGCCGCTTCGCCGCCGCAACTGACGCCGCGCCGACGCTGACGGTAATGTCGTTCGGCTTCTCTCGCGGCGTGCCGCGCGAGGCCGATCTGCTGTTCGACATGCGCTTCCTCCGCAACCCGCACTGGGATCCGCTGCTGCGTCCGCTCACCGGCTTCGATCCGTCAGTTGGCGACTATATCGCGGCGGACCCGGCCTATGCCGAGGCGGTCGGGCGGATCGAGGATCTGATGCTGCTGTTGCTCCCGCGCTACGCCGCGGAGGGAAAGTCCTATGTCACGATCGCGTTCGGCTGCACCGGCGGGCGACATCGTTCAGTCCACGTTAGCCAGCGGGTCGCCGCCCGGTTGCGCGATAGCGGTTTTTCGCCCACGGTCCTGCATCGTGACCTCGCGCCGGCGGCGCCCGACTCGCGCACGGTGCGAGCGGATGCCGCCATGCGAGACGCTGTGCCGGAAACAGATTCGGATGGATAGATGATCGGATTGGTGCTCGTGACGCATGGCCGATTGGCGGCCGAGTTCGTCGTCGCGATGGAGCATGTCGTCGGCCCGCAGGCGGCGATCGAGCCCATCTGCATCGGTCCGGAAGACGATATGGAGGTGCGCCGCGCCGATATCGCCCGCGCCGTGCGGTCGGTGGAAAGCGGATCGGGCGTGATCGTGCTGACCGATCTGTTCGGCGGCACCCCCTCCAACCTGGCGATCTCGCTGATGGAGCCGGGGCGGGTGGAGGTGATCGCGGGGATCAACCTGCCGATGCTGATACGCTTGGAGGGGGCGAGGAAGATGATGAACGTCAAGGCGGCGGTGGCGGCGGCGCGCGAGGCCGGGCGCAAATATATCTCCGTCGCGTCCGAAGTGCTGGGCGAGGCGGCCGCATGACGGAGATCGAGCGGCAGGTTCAGATCACCAACCGGCGCGGGCTGCATGCGCGTGCCAGCGCCAAGTTCGTCACCCTCGCCAGCGGTCAGGCCGCCGAGATCGAGGTGGAGAAGGACGGATCGCGCGTGGCCGGCACGTCGATCATGGGCCTGATGATGCTGGGCGCGGCGATGGGCGACAGCATCCGCATCAGCGCGAAGGGCGCCGATGCCGAGCGCGCGGTGGTGGCGCTGGTCGAACTCGTCGAGGCGAAGTTCGGCGAGGACTGAGCGCCGACCGGAGACACACGTTGCCGCGCGAGATTACCGCTTACTCCAACCCGCTCGTGAAGAGCGTGCGGCTGCTGCGCGAGAAGCGCCATCGGCGGGAACAGGGCCGCTTCCTCGCCGAGGGTCTGCGGATCCTCACCGAGGCGCTGGATGCCGGGCATGTGCCGGAAACGATCTTCTACGCCGCTGAATCCGCCGCGCATCCGCTGGTCGGCCGGCTGATCGCCGCCACGGAAGGCGGCGGCGGCGAGGCGATCGAGACGAGCCGGGATATCCTGCACAAATTGTCCGGCAAGGATAATCCGCAAACGGTGCTGGGCGTGTTCCGCGAGTTCACCCGCCGGCTCGACGCGATCGACCGCGCGTCCGCGCCGATCTGGCTGGTGGCGCAATCGCTGCGCGATCCGGGCAATCTCGGCACGATCCTGCGCACCGGCGACGCCGTGGGGGCGGGCGGCCTGATCCTGGTGGACGATACCGTCGATCCCTTCTCGGTCGAGGCGGTGCGCGCGTCGATGGGCGCCACCTTCACCCAGGTCATCGCCGTCGCGTCGTGGGCCGACTTCATCGCCTGGCTGCGGCGCGGGCCGGGCCAGCTCGTCGGGCTCAGCCTCGATACGGATGTGGATTATCAAGCGCCGGCCTATGCCGCGCCCACCTTCCTGCTGGTCGGCAACGAGGCGCAGGGTCTGCCCGCCGACTATGCCGCCGAATGCGATCTGCTGGTCAAGATGCCGATGCTGGGCCGCGCCGACAGCCTGAACGCGGCGGTCGCCACGGCGGTGATGGCCTATGAGGTGCTCAACCAGCGCCGCCGCCGCTAAGCCGCCGCCGCGGAATGTCGCGGCGGCGGCCCGATCGTTCAGCGGCAGACGCGAACACGGTGATGATGGCGCCACTCGGTCCAGCAATGGCGTCCGCCATTCCCGCCACGGCGATTCTCCCAGCCACGGTGGCGGCCATTATCGTGCCAGCCCGGGCGGTTGTAATCGCCCCGGCGACCCTCGCCATGATAAGGCTGCGCCTGCGCCGCGCCCGACGTGCCCAGCGCCGCAACCACCAAGCCTGCCGCCGCGATGATGTTCCTGATCTTCATGGCTTTCTCCTGCCACCCGGGAATCGGGCTGACAGGATGATGCGCCCACCAGCTATTCCGCATCCTGAACGCGCCGTTGGGAGTTTGACAGGATCAGATATCGCACCAGCGACAAGGCTGAAGGTCCGGCGGCGGTGGTGGAGCTGAGGGGAATCGAACCCCTGACCTCTGCAGTGCGATTGCAGCGCTCTCCCATCTGAGCTACAGCCCCTCGCCGCCGGCCGCTCCCTCTAGCCGCCCGTCCAGCGCGATGCAACGGCCTTGTTCGCCTGCATCGCGGTCTCGTTCGATGCGGCGCTAGATGCCCGAGCCGGCGAACGTGTCGCACTGCGCGGGGTCGCCGGTGTCGAGGCCGCGCTTCAGCCACTCCACCCGCTCGGCGGAGGTGCCGTGGGTGAAGCTTTCGGGCACTGGCCGCTGGCCCGCCGCCTTTTGCAGCGTATCGTCGCCGATCGCCTGCGCCGCGCGCAAGCCTTCCTCGACATCGCCCGGCTCGAGCAGGTTCACGTCGTTCTTGGCCCACACGCCGGCATAGCAATCCGCCTGCAATTCCATCTTCACCTGCAACGCATTGCCCTGCGCCTCGCCGGCATTGGCCTGCGCGCGGCGGACGCGATCGGAAATGCCCTCCAGCGTCTGCACGTGATGGCCCACCTCATGCGCGATCACATAGGCCTGGGCGAAGTCGCCCGGCGCGCCGAAACGCTGGCGCAGTTCGTCGAAGAACTCGGTATCGAGATACACCTTGTGGTCGGTCGGGCAGTAGAACGGCCCCATCGCCGATTGCGCGGCGCCGCAGCCGGACGAGCCGGAGCGGCTGTAGAAGCTCAGCACCGTCGGCGTATAGCGTTGGCCTTCCTTGGCGAAGATGTCGGTCCACCGCCGCTCGGTCGAGCCGAGGACCTTCAGCGAGAGGTGCTGGCTGTCGGTCAGCTGCGAGGGATCGCCGGTGGTCGCGGGGCCGCTCTGCTGCACCGGCGCGATGCCGCCGCCACCACCGAGCAGTTGCAGCGGGTTGATGCCGAACACGAGCGCCAGCACGATGATGATCGCCAGCGAACCGCAGCCCAGTTTGCCGCCGCCCAGCATCATGCCGCCGGGCAGGCCGAAGCCGCCACCTCCGCCGCGCTGGACCTCGTAGTTGCTGCTCTCCTGTTCGTCGTCGAGCCGCATCGTCTTTCTCCCCGCTTTCGTCGGCGGAAGAATGCTCCGCGACCGAAACGGTTGCACCGCCGCGCTTGCGGCGCTTCATGGCGCGTCCTAGTGCTCGGGCAACAAACGATAAGGTTCCGTCATGCGTCGATCCGCCATCATGTTCTCGCCGCTCCTGCTCGCGCTCGGCGGCGCCGTCAGCGGCGGTCAGCACGGTTTGCCCGCCAACGTCGTGCCGCTGCATTACGAGATCCGCGTCGATCCGGACGCCAAGGCGCTTCGCTTCACCGGCAGCGAGGTGGTAACGATCGCGGTCGCGGCGCCCACCCGCACGATCACGCTGAACGCGGCGGATCTGGCGATCGGCGCGGTATCGCTCGATGGCGGCAACATGCCCAAGGTGAAGCTGGATGCCGCCGCCCAGACGCTGACATTGAGCTTCGCGGCACCCGTTGCGGCGGGATCGCACAGCCTGTCGATCGCCTGGACCGGCACGATCAACAAGGCCGCCGCCGGCCTGTTCGCGGTGGATTACAAGGATGAGAAGGGCGGCGACGAACGGCTGCTCGTCACCCAGTTCGAGGCGGCGGACGGCCGCCGTTTCGCGCCGATGTGGGACGAGCCTTCGCGCAAGGCGACCTTCCGCCTGACCGCCGCCACGCCGGACGGCGATACCGCCTTCTCGAACATGCCTGTGGAGAGCAAGACCAAGGCGCCGAACGGCAAGACGCTCGTCACGTTCGCCAAGACGCCGAAGATGTCGAGCTATCTGCTGTTCCTCGGCATGGGCGACATCGAGCGCCGCACCAAGATGGTCGGCAATACCGAGATCGGCATGATTACGCGGCGCGGCGCGATCGATCAGGGCGACTATGCGCTGGACAGCGCGGCGCGGCTGTTGACCTACTATAACGACTATTTCGGCACGCCTTATCCATTGCCCAAGATGGACATGATCGCCGCACCCGGCAGCAGCCAATTCTTCTCCGCGATGGAGAATTGGGGCGCGATCCTGTATTTCGACAAGGCGTTGCTGGTCGATCCCAAGGTGACGTCGGAAAATGACCGTCAGCGCGTCTTCACCGTGGTCGCGCACGAAATGGCGCATCAATGGTTCGGCGATCTCGTCACGATGGGCTGGTGGGACGATCTGTGGCTCAACGAAGGCTTCGCCTCCTGGATGGAGGGCAAGGCCAGCAACGATCTGAACCCCGCCTGGAACAAGGCGGCGCAGGATGTCGCGTTCGAGCGCGAGCGCGCCTTTGCCGCGGACGCACGGTCCAGCACCCACGCAATCGTGCAGAAGATCGATACGGTCGACCAGATCAGCCAGGCGTTCGATTCGATCACCTATGCCAAGGGGCAGGCGGTGATCGGCATGATCGAGGCGGCGCTCGGGCCGGACGTGTTCCGCGCCGGCGTGCGCAGCTACATGGCGAAATATAAATATGGCAACACGCGCACCGATCAGCTGTGGACCGAACTCTCCACCGCCGCCGGCCGCCCGGTAAAGCCGTTCGCCGATACGTTCACCCTGCAAGGCGGCGTGCCGATGATCCGGGGCGGCGAACCGGCCTGTGTCAATGGCGAAACCCGGCTGACGCTTTCGCAGGATCGCTTCGGCCTCGATGCGCCGTCGCGTGTGAAGCAGCGCTGGATCGTGCCGGTGACGGTGACGGGCGGCAACGATGTCACCCGGCTGGATGTGAGCGGCCCCGCGGCGAAGATGGCGGCGGTGAAGGGCTGCGGCCTCGCGATCGTCAATCCCGGCCAGCAGGGCTATTACCGCTTTCTCGCCGCGCCCGGGCATCAGGCGATGCTGGTGGATCGCTTCGCCGGGCTGGTGCTGGCCGATCAGGTGGGGCTGATGGGCGACACGCTGGGGCTGGCGAACGGCGGCTACCTCGGCCTCGATCGCTACCTCGCCTTGCTCGATCGCATCCCGGCCACGGCCGATCCGCTGGTGTGGAACATGGCCGCGCGGCAGCTCGTCTCGATCGATCGGGTGTTGCAGGGCGATCCGGTGCAGCCGGCCTTCCGTCGCCGCGCCGCCGCCATGCTCGCCCCGCAATATGATCGCATCGGCTTCGCGCCGAAGCGTGGCGATGCGCCGGCCGTCGGTCAGTTGCGCGAGATATTGCTCACCACCCTCGGCCGGTTCGGCCATGCGCCGGTGCTGGCGGCTTCGCGCGAGGCGATGGCGCGCGGCATCGATGCGCTGCCCGCCGCCACCCACGGCGCGATCGTCGACGTGTTCGCCTATAACGCAACAGCCGCCGATTGGGACCGCCTGCACGTCATGGCGCGGACGGAGCGCAATCCGCTGATCCGGCGCGAGCTGTACGGCGCGCTTGCCGATGCGGCCGATCCGGCGCTGGCGCAAAGGGCGCTGGCGCTGACCCAGACGGAGGAGGCGACCACGCCAGATCGCGCGGCGATGCTGGCCGGCGTGGCGGTAGAACACCCCGCTCTGGCGTTCGATTACGCCACCCCGCGCGCGGCTGCGATCAACCGCCTGGTCGAGACCAGCTCGCGCCCGCGCTTCATCGTTGGTCTGGCGCAATCGTCGAGCGATCCCGCCGTGACCAGCCGGGTGGATGCCTATGCCGCGCAGGCGCTGCCGGCGCAGTCGCGGCAGGGGGCGGTCGATGCGGTCGCGGCGATCCGCTACCGCGCGCGCCTGCGTGCCGCTTATGGCAAGCCGATCGGCGTGTGGGCCGCCGGCGCGTGACAAAGCGGCAATGGCGGCGCTGGCGCTTGATGCAGCGCGGCATTGCCGCCAGATAGCCTCATGGCGATGTCGAACCCGCGCCCAAAGCGCCGCTGCCGCTGCCCGATCAGGTCGCGCTCGTCTTGCAGGGGGGCGGCGCGCTCGGCTCCTATCAGGCCGGCGTGTACGAGGCGCTGGCCGCCGCCGCGATCGCGGTGGATTGGGTCGCCGGCATCTCGATCGGCGCGGTCAACGCCGCGATCATCGCCGGCAACCCGCCGGAACGCCGCGTCGCCCGGCTGCGCGCCTTCTGGGATGGCGTGACGAGCGGCCTGCCAAGCTTCCCCATCTGGCCCGGCGATCGCACGCGCGAGGCGGTGCATCTCTGGTCCGCCGGCTGGGTGGCGGCGGCGGGCATCCCCGGTTTCTTCTTCCCCCGGCTCGTGCCGCCGATGCTCGCACCGGCGGGCAGCCCCGCCGCGCTCAGCTTCTACGACAGCAGCCCGCTCACCGCCACGCTGGATGCGCTGATAGACTGGGATCTGCTGAACGACGGGCCGGTGCGCCTGTCGGTCGGCGCGGTGGAGCTGGAAAGCGGCAACTTCCATTATTTCGACACGCGCGAGCGGCGCATCGATGCGCGCCACATCATGGCATCCGGCGCGCTGCCGCCCGGACTGCCGCCGGTGGAGATAGACGGCCGGCTGTGGTGGGATGGCGGCCTCGTCTCCAATACCCCGCTCGGCCACGTCCTCGATACGCAGAGCGGCGACCTGCTGGTGTTCCAGGTCGATCTGTTCGCCGCCGCCAACGATCGCCCGAAAACGATGATGGACGTGATGGCGCGCGCCAAGGAGATCCAGTTCTCCAGCCGCACCCGCCAGATATCGGATCAGCTGCTCAAGATCCGCAAGGAGCGCGAGGCGATCCGCGCGCTGCTCGCCAAGCTGCCGCCCGATCTGCGCGACGATCCCGATGCGCTGGCGCTGGCGGAGGCATCGCGCGAGCATGGCGTCAATCTCGTCCAGCTCGTCTACCGCGCCAATGCGTGGGAGGGCGGATCGCGCGACTACGAGTTCTCCGCCCGCACGATGGCCGAGCATTGGGCAGCGGGGCAGGCGGCGGTCGCGCAGACGATCACGCGCTCCAGCCTGCTCGCCCGCAACATCGTCGATGGCAGGACGGCCGCCTTCGATCTCTCCAACGGCAGACCGGCATAAGGATGCGACCATGTTTCTGAAGGGCAAGACCGCGCTGATTACCGGCTCCACCTCCGGCATCGGCCTCGCTTACGCCAAGGCGCTGGCGGCCGAAGGCGCGGCGGTGATGATAAACGGCTTCGGCGAGGCCGACGCGATCGAGACGGAGCGCAAGGCGCTGGCCGAGGCGAGCGGCGCCGAGGCGGCCTACTCGCCGGCCGACATGTCGAAGCCGGAGGAGATCGCGGCGATGGTCAAGGCGTGCGCCGATACGCTCGGCGGGCCGGACATCCTCATCAGCAATGCCGGCGTGCAGTATGTCTCTCCGATCGAGGAGTTTCCGATCGAGAAATGGGATCAGATCATCGCGATCAACCTGTCCGCTGCCTTTCACGCGATCCGCGCCGCGGTTCCCGGCATGAAGGCGAAGAAGTGGGGGCGGATCATCAACACCGCCTCGGCCCATTCGCTCACCGCCTCGCCGTTCAAGTCGGCCTATGTCTCGGCCAAGCACGGGCTTGCCGGCCTCACCAAGACGGTGGCGCTGGAAACCGCGACGTTCGGCATCACCGCCAACTGCATCAGCCCCGGCTATGTCTGGACGCCGCTGGTCGAAAAGCAGATCCCCGACACGATGAAGGCGCGCGGGATGACGCGCGATCAGGTGATGAAGGACGTGCTGCTCGCCGGCCAGCCGACCAAGGAGTTCGTCACCTCGGAACAGGTGGCCAGCCTCGCATTGTGGCTGTGCGGCGATGGCGCGGCTTCCACCACCGGCGCGAACTTTTCGATGGATGGTGGTTGGACGGCCGCCTGACCTTTGCGCGGCAGACGCATTGTGGTGGCGCGCCCGGCGGCCTAGGCTGGCTGCGGATAAAGAAGGGTCGCCGATGAAGATGATGCTCGCGGCGACGATGCTGTCGTTGCTGCTGCTGCCGGCCTGCGCGCATGGCCGACGCCGGGACGGTGGCGACCGGCCCGCGCCGGCGGTCGGCAACTGGCGCAGCATCGCCACCAGCGCGGATCGCGACCGGATACATACGTGGCGCGATGCCTGGACGCAGGGGCTGGCGAAAGTCACCGATCCGGTAGACCGCGCCCGCATCGCCTCGGCCGGCGTGCTGCTCCAGCCGGACGCGGCGCAGATGCAGCCGAGCCCTCCGCCGGGCGACTATCGCTGCCGCGTGACGAAGATCGGCGCGAACACCCCGGGCGGCATGAACTATGTGCCCTATCCCGCCTTCACCTGCCGCATCGCGCGGGAAGGGGATGCGCTGAGCTTCGCCAAGCTCGACGGGTCGCAGCGTCAGGTCGGTTTGCTGTTTCCCGACGATGGCGGGCGGCTCGTCTTCCTCGGCACGATGATCCTCGGCGACGAGACCCGCGCGCTCGATTACGGCCGTGATCCCGAACGCGACGTGGCTGGCCTGCTCGAACGCATCGGCCCGCGCCGTTGGCGGCTGGTGATGCCGTTCCCGCATTGGGAATCGACAGTGGACGTGATGGAGCTGGTGCCCGTGGGCGGATGAAGAGAGACATGTCAGCTGGCTATGATGCTCAGCCCACCTTCACGCCCTTCCAAAAGGCGATGCGACCGCGGATGTTTTCCGCCTTCGGTTTGGGATCGGGATAATACCAGGCGGCGTCGCGGTTGTCGGCGCCATCGACATGCAGGCTGTGATAATGTGCGGCGCCCTTCCACGGGCAGAAGCTCGTCGTGTCGCTCGGCCGCAGCACGGCGGCGTCCACCGCGTCAGCCGGGAAATAATGATTGCCCTCGACGACGATCGTATGATCGCTGCTGGCGATCAGCGTGCCGTTCCACCGTGCGTCGACCATCTTGTCTCTCCCGTCACAAAGACAGGTCGTGCGCTGCGTGGCGTGCGTCAAGCCTCGTGCTGCGATTCACCCCTGAAGATCATATTGCTTCATCAGGTCGTACAAAGTCGGCCGGCTGATGCCGAGCAGGCGGGCGGCGCTTGAAATATTGCCTTCGGTGCGCCCCAGCGCATGGCGCAGCGCCTTGCGATCGGCCACCTCGCGCGCGGCGCGCAGGTTGATCGGCTCGCCCTCCGCACCTGCTCCGGCGAGGTCGAGATCCTCGGCCGTCAACATTTTGCCATCCGCCATGATGACGGCGCGCTTCATCCGGTTTTCCAGTTCGCGCACGTTGCCGGGCCAGCCCCAGCCGTCGATCGCCGCCAGCGCCTCCGGCGTGAAGCCGCGCACCGCCGGGTTCATCGCCGGGGCGAACCGCTTGAGGAAATGGCGCGCCAGCAGCCCCGCGTCGCCCGGCCGGCCCGCCAGCGCCGGTATGCGGATGACGATCTCGGCCAGCCGGTAGTAAAGATCCTCGCGAAACCGCCCGTCCGCGATCATCGCCTCAAGATCCTGATGCGTCGCGCACACGACGCGGGTATCCACCGCGATGCCGCGCCGCCCGCCGATCCGCTCGATCACCCGCTCCTGCAGGAAGCGTAGCAGCTTCACCTGGAGGGGCAGGGGGATGTCGCCCACCTCGTCGAGGAACAGCGTGCCGCCCTGAGCCAGCTCGATCTTGCCCTCGGTCGTCTTCACCGCGCCGGTGAACGCGCCTTTCTCATAGCCGAACAGTTCGGCCTCCAGCAGAGTCTCCGGGATCGCGGCGCAGTTGATCGCGACGAACGCCGCCTCGCGCCGCCGGCTCGCCTGATGCACGCCCCTGGCGAGCAGTTCCTTGCCGGTGCCGCTCGCGCCCAGCAGCATCACCGATACGTCGGCGGGGGCGACGCGCTCGATCGTGCGGGCCACCTTCAGCATTTCCGGCGCGGCGGTAATCATCCCGCCCAGCACCGTGCCGCCGTCGCCGCTTTCGGCCAGCCGCCGGTTCTCCGCCTCCAGCGCGTGCAGGTGGAAGGCGCGGGCGACGATCAGGCCCAGTTCGTCGATGTCCACCGGCTTGGCATAGAAATCATAGGCACCGCCGGCGATCGCCTGCAACGCGCTCTCCCGCGCGCCGTGGCCGGATGCGACGATCACCTTGGTATCGGGTTTCAGCGCCAATATCTCGGCCAGTGCGGCAAAGCCCTCGCTGGTGCCGTCGGGATCGGGCGGCAGGCCGAGGTCGAGCGTCACCACCGCCGGCTCATGCGCGCGCATCGCATCGATCGCACCGGCGCGGTTGAAGGCGGCGATCACCTCATAATCGTCATAGGCCCAGATCAATTGCCGTTGCAGCCCCTCGTCATCCTCGACGATCAGAAGTTTCGGCTTGCCCGCCCCCATCATCCTCTCCGTCATGCGACCGCCCGCCGCGGCATGGCCTCGGCCAGCGGCAGCACGATGGTGAAGCGGCTCCCCTCGCCGGGGCGGCTCTCCACCTCCAGCCGGCCGCCCATCGCCATGATGAGCGCGCGCGCCTCGAACGCACCGATGCCGAAGCCGCCGGCCTTGGTGGAGGCGAACGGCTTGAACAGGCTCCCCCGCACGAAGTCGGCCGACATGCCGTGGCCGCGATCGGCTATCTCGACAGTGGCATCGCCCTCGCGCCGGCCGATGCGGATGGAGACGGGCTGATCCGCCGCGCTTGCATCCACCGCATTCTGCACGAGGTGGCCGAGCGCCTGTTCCAGCCGCGATGCGTCGGCGGCGGCGAGGATCTCCCGCCGGCCGCTCACCTCCAGCGGATGCGCGCCGCGCTTCGCCGCCGCGACCGCCTCCACCACCGCGCCGATCGCGACCGGGCAGGGCTCCTCCGCGCGGGTGCGATGATGCTGCGACAGGCGGGCGAGCAGATCGTTCATCCTGGCGGTGGAGGCGCGCAGCGTCGCGATCATGTCCGCGCGGAAGGCGGGGTTGTCGGCATGGCGCTCGGCGTTGCGGGTCAGCAGGTTCAGCTGGCTCACCAGATTCTTGATGTCGTGCAGGATGAAGGCGAAGCGTCGGTTGAACTCGTCGAAGCGGCGCGCGTCGTTCAGCGCCTCCTGCCCGCGCGCCTCCGCCAGATAGCTCGCCACCTGCCGCCCGGCAACGCGGAGCAGGTCGAAATCCTCCCAGTCCAGCACGCGATCGGGCCAGGGGCGGGCGAGGATCACCACGCCCACCAGCCGATCGCCATGCACCAGCGGCACCGCCGCCCAGGCGGTCGCCTCGCTCAAAAGCCACCACGGCACCAGATCGGCGCCCGCCCCGGTGCGCGCCCGCGCCTCGTCGAAGGAGAGGATGCGGCCATTCTCCCGCAGCCAGCGGCCCAGCGCCGGTTCGGCCCCGCGCGGCGGCACCGCCAGCGTCGGCCAGTTCCAGCGGGCCGCCGCGATCAGCCCGTCATCCTCGTCCGGCAGCAGCAGCAGGCCGCCGGGCGATCCGGTGATGTCCGCGATCGCCTTCACCGCGCGCAGGTCGAGCGGCGCGGCATCCTCGCCGGGGCGGCCGAGCGTATCGGTGAAGCGCAGCCATTCGCTGCGGTAATCGTAGCGGTGGCGAAACAGATGCTTGGCCAGTGTCACCCGCAACCAGGCCCGCATCCGGCGCGAGGGCAGGAGAATCAGCGCGCCGATCGACATGGCGAACACCACGCCGATCGTGGAGACCTGCGCGTAATCGCCGCCGATCGCCCGCACCAGCCGCGCGACGAGCGCCATCACCGCAAGATAGCCGCCGATCGCCAGCAGCGAGAGCGACCGAAAGGCGGCGCTACGCGACAGCCGCATGGTGAACCGCGCCTGCCGCCGGCTGGCGAGCGCGAAGATCGGCACCAGCGCCACCAGCAGCACGCCACGCAGCGCGAGCAATCCGGTCGGCCAGACATGCCCGAAGTAGGCGATCGTATAGAGGTTCAGATCGAACACCCACATCGCGGCCAGCGCCACCATCGGCAGGCGGATGCCCCAGCGCGCCTGCGGGGCGGCGGCGGTGTAGAGATTGTGGACCAGCGCCAGCGCGCCGATCGCCGTGGTCATGCTCAGCACCATGCTGGCCGCGAACACGGCCTGCACGAAATCGGCGTCGGCCGGTAAGGCGGCGGCGGCGCTATCCACCACCGCGCGCACGGCGATCGATCCGGCGACGGCGGCATAGACGATGGCGATCGTCGGCGCGCGCCCGCCAGCCTGCTCCAGCACGTCGGCACGCGACCCGCCGGCGCTGCGATAGAGCGCGAACATGTAGCCGAGCCAGGCGAGGTTGCGCCCTCCTTCGCCCAGCCGCGCAAGCAGATCGTGCGGACCGCGCATCATCACAAGCAGCGCCGATGCGCCGGTGATCGCCAGCGCCGCCGCCAGCGCGCGAGGCGCTGCCCCGCCGGTCGGCCGGCGCAGCTGCCAGATCACCAGCGCGGCGAGCAGGATCGCGGCGACGGCATGGCTCCACACCCCGATCCAGTCAAGGATCATCGTGCGCTCACCGCACGCCATCCGGCCAGATCAGCACCCGCACCGTCTGCAGCAGGATGAGCATGTCGAGGAAAGGCGTGTAGTTCTTGGCGTAATAGAGATCATATTCCAGCTTGTGGCGGGCATCCTCCAGGCTGGCGCCATAGGGATAGTTGATCTGCGCCCAGCCGGTGATGCCGGGCTTCACCATGTGCCGCTCGGCATAATAGCTCAGATCCTGTTCCAGCTCGGCGACGAACTGCGGCCGTTCGGGGCGTGGGCCGACGAAGCTCATCTCGCCCTTCAGCACGCTCCACACCTGCGGCAGCTCGTCCACCCGGATCTTGCGAATCACCCGGCCGACGCGGGTGATGCGCGGATCGTCCTTTTCGGCCCACACCGCCGTGCCCGGCGCCTCGGCATTCTGCCGCATCGATCGCAGCTTCGGGATCCAGAATGGCTGGCCGTACAGGCCCACCCGCTGCTGCCGGAAGAAGGCCGGCCCCTCGCTTTCCAGCTTCACCAGCACCGCCGTGACGAGGATCACCGGCGCCGCGATCACCAGCAGCAGCGAACTGGCGGCGAGATCGAAGGCGCGCTTGGCGATGCTGGACAGCCGGCGGCCCGAGGAGAAACCGTCCGAAAAGATCAGCCACGAAGGGTTCACGCTGTCCAGATCGACGCGGCCTGTCTCCCGTTCCAGAAACGTCGATATCTCGTTGACGTGGACGCCGGTCGTCTTGATCCGCAGCAGGTCCTTCAACGGCAGGGCGTTGCGGCGTTCGTCCAGCGCCAGCACCACCTCGCTCGCGCCGAGCGCCACGACATGATCGCCAAGGCTTTCGATGGCGCCCCGATCGATCGCATGGGCGATGCGCTGCGGCCCGTCGTTCATAGCGACGAAGCCCACCACGACGAAGCCGGCGCCCGCCTGCCGCTCCAACGCCATGATCCGCGACGCCCGCGCGCCGGCGCCGAGCACCAGCACCCGCCGCTTGAATGAATCGCCCCCGAGCAGCCGGCCGAACACCGCCCGCACCAGGATCAGCAGGGCAATCGCCAGCCCCATCGCATAGGCCGAATTGGACCGCCAAAGCGTCAGTTCGGGGAACAGAAAGAACATCAGCGAGATCAGGATCACGCCGAGCGACACCGCCACCAGCAGCCGCGCGGCGGCGAATCGCAGCGACTGCAACGCCTCGTCGCCATAGGTGCCCACCGCGATCAGCGCGCATTCCAGCGCTACGGCGAAGCTGAGCAACTGCGGCAATCTGGTCCAGATCGGATCGGGCAGCGCGTCGATCTGCCACAGCTTGATCCGCCAGCCGGCCTCCGCCGCGACCAGCAGCAGCGCGAAGTCGACGATGCCGAGCAGCAGCACGGCATAGGGGATATAGTGTTTGAACAGCCGTATCACGCCGCCGAAGATCCTCGCGCCTTGGGCCGCAACCGACCGTAAAGAGTTTCGACACTCATCACTGTCGGACAAATTGACAAAGAAATCCTGAACCGATTGTGGCGCGATCGCTTAACCTGTGTTGACGGCCGCGCCCGTGAAAACGCATGGAGCGCGGATGAACAGCATGCAGAAGATCAGCCCGGTCATCCTCTCCGGGGGATCGGGCACCCGCCTGTGGCCGTTGTCCCGCACCGGTCGCCCGAAGCAGCTCCTCAGCCTCACCGATGCCGAAACCATGCTTCAGCTTACGGCGCGCCGGGCGAACGATCCGGTGCGCTTCGACCGGCCGATCGTCGTCGCCAACATCGCCCATGCCGACGAGATCGAGCGTCAGCTTGCCGAGGTCGACGCCCCGCCGGCGTTGCTGATTCTGGAGCCGGTGGCGCGCAACACCGCGCCCGCCATCGCTTTGGCCGCGCTGTCCGTCGCGCCCGATACGCTGTTGCTGGTGATGCCGAGCGACCATGTGATCGCCGACGTCGATGCCTTCCGCGATGCCATCGACGCCGCCCTGCCGCTGGCCGGCGACGGCTGGCTCGTCACCTTCGGCATCACCCCGCAATCGCCGGACACCGGCTACGGCTATATCCGCACAGGCGAGGAACTGGGGCACGGCGTCCGCCGCGTGCAGAGCTTCGTCGAGAAGCCGGATCGCGCGACGGCGGAAGCCTATCTGGCGGAGGGCTGCTACGCCTGGAACGGCGGCATCTTCCTGTTCCGCGCCGACGCCTATCTCGCCGCGCTGGACGAGTTCGCGCCCGGCATCGGCCAGGCGGCGCGCGCATCGATCGCCGCCGGCACGCGCGATGGCGCGCGCCTCCACCCCGATGCCGCCGCCTTCGGCGCATCGCCTTCCGATTCAATCGACTATGCGGTGATGGAGAAAGCGGGGAAGGTCGCCGTCGCCCCGGTGGATATGGGCTGGTCCGATGTCGGCAGCTGGGATGCGCTGCACGAACTGGCGGCCAAGGACGATAGCGGCAACGCCCATCATGGCGAGGTCGTGGCGATCGATACGTCGGGTTGCCTGATCCGCACCAGCGGCCCGCTCGTCGCGGCGGTCGGCGTCAAGGATCTGATCGTGATCGCCACCGGCGATGCCGTCCTCATCATGCGGCGCGGCGACAGCCAGGCGGTGAAGCGCGCCGTCGAAGCCTTGAAGAAGGACGGACACGTCACCCTCGACCGGCCCGCCTGACCACCGGAGACGCCCGGGCAACCCTTTGCCCGGTCGCGCGTCCTGCTCTTGGCCGATGTGGGAGTGCGATCGATGGCGGAACAAGGGGTTAGGGGCTGATGTCGTCGCGGTGGCCCGCCGTGCTCTGGCTCGTCCGTCACGGCGAAAGCGCCGGCAATGTCGCGCGCGATGCCGCCCATGCCGAGGGGTTGGAGCGGATCGACATTTCCGGTCGTGATGTCGACGTGCCGCTGTCTCCCCTGGGTGAGCGGCAGGCCGATGCGCTGGGTCGCTGGTTCGCCAGCGGGCATGAGGATGGCCGGCCCGAGATCCTGATGGCCTCGCCCTATCTCCGCGCCCTCCAGACCGCGCGCCGTTTCCGCGACAATGGCGGCGCGGCGCCCGATGAGGTGATCTGCACCGACGAGCGGCTGCGTGAAAAGGAGTTCGGCATCCTCGACGGGCTCACCACGCCCGGGATCGCCGCGGTCTACCCCGATCAGGCCGAGTTTCGCCGCATCCTCGGCAAATTCTACCACCGTCCGCCGGGTGGCGAGAGCTGGTGCGACGTCATCTTCCGCCTGCGCTCGCTGATGGATACCGTCTCGCTGCATTATGCCGGCAAGCGCGTGATGATCGTCGCGCATCAGGTCGTGGTGCTGTGCATGCGCTACGTGATCGAGAATCTCGACGAGCAGCGCATCCTGGAGATCGACCGCGAAGGCGATGTCGCCAACTGCTCGATCACCGAATATCACTTCGATCCGGCGGCGGGGCGGGACGGCAACCTCGTCCTGTCCCGCTACAATGTGACGGCACCGATGGAGAATGCGGCCGCCGGGGTGACGAGCGCACCCGATCAGATCGTGGCCGCTCGCGGATGACCGCCGCCATCCGCCTTGACGAAGCCTGGCTCGACGCCAACCCATTGCCCGTGCACGAAAACGGGACGGACAAGAACAGCAAGGGCCGCGTCCTGCTGGCCGGCGGGTCGGAGATGGTGCCCGGCGCCCTGCGGCTGTCGGGCGAGGCGGTGCTGCGTACCGGCGCCGGCAAGCTGCAGATGGCGACGGTAGAGAGCGCCGCGCTGCACCTCGGCATCGGGGTGCCCGAAGCGGCGTCGATCGCCCTGCCGGCCGACGATGCGGGGGAGATCGCCGCCTCGGCCCTGCCACGCCTGCTCAAGGCGCTCGAACGCTGCGATACTTTCATCCTCGGCCCCGCCATGGGCGATTGCGACCGCGCCGCCGATCTCGTCGAGGGGCTGCTAGGGGACCCGCGCGACGACCTGTCGATCCTGCTCGATGCCGCCGCCATTGCCTGCGCTGATCGCCTCCGCGATACGCTGCTGCGGCATGGCGGCCGGCTGGTGCTGACACCGCATCATGGCGAGATGGCGCAACTCACCGGCCGGGATGCCGACAGCATCGCGGCCGATCCCGCCGGCACCGCTCGCGCCGTGGCCGATCGCTGCGGCGCCGTCGTCGCGCTGAAATCCGGCGAGACGGTGATAGCCGCTCCGGGCGGCGCGCTGCTGCATTATCCCGGTGGCGGTGTAGGGCTGGGCACCGGCGGCTCCGGCGACGTGCTGGCCGGCATCGTCGGCGGCCTGCTCGCTCGCGGCGCAGCGCCGCTGGTCGCGACGGGGTGGGGCGTGTGGCTGCACGGCGAGGCCGGGCGGCGATTGCGCGAGCGGATCGGCCCCTTGGGCTTCCTTGCCCGCGAGCTTCTGCCGGAAATCCCGTCGCTGATGAGCCGCTAGGGCAGCCGCCGGGCACGCCGCGCGCGCAGTGCGCGCACGATGCCCCAGCCCACGCCGCCAAGCACCAGCGCGCCTGCCAGCACCGCCGCGATCACCGGCGCGACGCTCCAGAAGATGCTCTCGACGAGGAAGGCCAGGCCGAGGCCGATCGCGGCCGTGATATGAACCATGATCCCGCTATGCTTGGCGTGTGCCCGCCCGATGTGAGGATTGTCGCGCAGCCATCAACCGCGCGCCTTCGGCCGCGCCGTCGTCGCCGGCTTGGGTGACGCCGCCTTCGCACCCTCCGGCTGTGCCACGCTACCCGGCCGCTCCCGCACGTAAACGCCGGTGTCGTTCCGCCGCACGTCGAACGCGCCCGCTTTCTCGACCAGATTGACCAGCTTGGCGCTGCCATAGGTGCGCGGATCGAAATCGGATTTCAGCACGGCGAGCCGCTGGCCGATGCTGCCCAGCTTCACCCAGCCATTCTCGTCCTCCAGCTGCGAGATGGCGGTGCGGATCAGCGGCGTGGCGGCACTGGCCGGCTGCTTCACCGAGTCGGGCCGCGCATCGGGCCGCTCGGGTTCGCTTGGCGTCGGCGCCTCGGGCAGCAGGTTTTCGGTGTAGATGAAGCGGCGGCACGCCTGTCGAAAGCTGGCCGGTGTCTTCTGCTCGCCAAAGCCGTACACGTCCACGCCCTGCTCGCGAATGCGCGCGGCAAGCCGGGTGAAGTCGCTGTCGGAGGAAACGAGGCAAAAGCCATCGAAGCGCCCGCTGTGCAGCAGGTCCATCGCATCGATCACCAGCGCGATATCCGATGCGTTCTTGCCGGCGGTATACGCGAAATTCTGGTGCGGCATGATCGCGTGGGTCTGCAATATGTCGGCCCAGCCCTTCAGCCGGGTGCCGGAAAAGTCGCCGTAGATGCGCCGCACGCTCGCCTCGCCGATGCGCGCGATCTCCTCGAACAGGCCGGTCGCGATGCGGGGCGAAGCGTTGTCGGCGTCGATCAGGACGGCGAGGCGGGGTGCGCGAGGTTCGATAGCCATGTCCACTCATGGCCTATTTGCCGCCACTTAGCGAGGCGCGGGGTTGACTTTGGCGGCGTTTGCGCTGCAATGCAGCATATGCGCAGAACCCTGAGCCTCAAGAGCGCCGCTACCGCCGAGCCCGCTTTGCAGGCCACCCCTGTCGGCGGCATCATCGAAGCAGCGATCCTGCGGCGCCTGTGCGTCCGCGCCACCTATAATCGCAGCGAGATGCAGTTCGCCCCGCACATCCTCTACACGCGGCACGACGATCCGTTCGTTGACGGCGTGGTGACGGAACGGGAGGGCAAGCCGCCGCGCGAACTGAAGCTCGCCAGCTTCAAGCTCGCCGGGCTGACCAGCCTGATGCTGACGACGGACCGCTTCGACGTGCAACCGGTGTTCGATCCGGCCGAGCCGCGCTACGTCGACTGCACCCTGGCCACGCTCAAGCGCGAGCCCGTTTCGAGCGTCTGATCGCTCACCCGCTCAGGCGGGCGAGATGAAGCTGTCCAGCACCCGCTTGCGGCCGCTATGCTCGAAATCGATCTCCAGCTTGTTGCCCTCGATCTCCGCCACCGTGCCATAGCCGAACTTCGTGTGGAACACGCGCCGGCCGATCGCGATGTCGCCGCGCGGCTTTGCCGCAAAACTCGCCGCGCTGGTCCGGGCCTCCATCACCCGGGCGGCCGGGGCGAGCGACCCCGCCGCCGATGCGCGCTGCCAGCCCGGCCCGCGGCCGGCGCCACGCGCGACATGGGCGAACGGATCGGCCTGCTCGCTCCACTGCGCCCGCCACAGCGATTCGCCGCCCGACATCGTCGTTTCGCTCTCGACATGCTCGCCGGGCAATTCGGTCACGAAACGGGACGGGATGGATGACGTCCACTGGCCGTAGATGCGGCGCTTGGCGGCATGG
>CAXTTS010000020.1:0-25635 GCA_964247265.1 uncultured Sphingomonadaceae bacterium | reverse complement strand
CGCGATCGGCGTGGTTGCGGGAACGGCGGTTGCGAAGCGAACCGGGCCTCTGCCATGACGTGCATGTTATGAACGATCCCCATCCCGACCAGCTCTCGGATAAACTTGTCCCGGGCCTCTATATCGTGGCGACGCCGATCGGCAATCTGTCGGACCTGTCGCCGCGCGCCGCATCGATCCTCGCCCGCGCCGATCTGATCGCGGTGGAGGATAGCCGGGTGACGGCCAAGCTCCTTCACCATATCGGGGTGAAGCGGCCGATGACCGCCTATCACGATCACAATGCCGATCATGTCCGCCCCGGCCTGATCGCGCGGATGGGCGCGGAGGCGATCGCACTGGCATCGGATGCGGGCACGCCCCTGATCTCCGATCCCGGTTTCAAGCTGGTGCGCGATGCGCGGGCGGCGGGCCATGCCGTCGTCACCATCCCCGGCCCCTGCGCCGCAATCGCCGCGCTGACGCTGGCCGGGCTGCCGACCGACCGCTTCTTCTTCCTCGGCTTCCTGCCGCCCAAGGAAAAGGCGCGGGCCGATGCCATCGCCGAGGTCGCCGCGATCCGCGCCACGCTGATCCTGTACGAAAGCGGCCCGCGCCTCGCCGCCACCCTCGCCGCTTTGGCCGAGGGGCTGGGCGATCGCGAGGCCGCCGTCGCGCGCGAGATCAGCAAGGCCTATGAGGAATGCGTCACCGATACGCTCTCCGCCCTCGCCGTACGCTATGCCGATGCGCCGCCGCGTGGCGAGATCGTCGTGATCGTCGGCCCGCCGGGCGAGGCCGCCGCCCCGCTGGCGGCAGACGTGGATGCCGCACTGGCCGAGGCGATGACCCGCCTGCCCACCGCCAAGGCCGCCGGCGAGGTGGCAAAGGCCACCGGCCTGCCCCGCCGCGATCTCTACGCCCGCGCGATGGCCCTGCGCGACGCGGCGGAAAAGGCCGGGGGTGGAGGCGGGTGAAGCCGCCGCCCGCGCCCAAACGCCAGCGCGCCGAACGCAGCGGCCGCGCCGGCGAGGAGGCGGCCGCGCTCCACCTGCGCCGCCACGGCTGGCAGATACTGGCCACCCGAGTCCGCACGCCCGCCGGCGAGGTGGATCTGGTGGCCCGGCGCGACGGCCTGATCGCCTTCGTCGAGGTGAAGACGCGCGCCACCCCGCGCGAACTGGACCACGCCATCGACGAGCGCCGCCTGCACCGCGTGGCGGCGGCGGCCGAGATACTGATTCCCACCTACGCCACGGCGGGCGAGGACATCCGCATCGACGTGATCCTGATCGCCCCGGGCGTGGCGCCGAGGCATATCGAAAATGCGTGGATCGGGTGAGGTGGCAGCGGGCGATGGCTGAAGGTGGAGGTTAGCTATCTGACAGCTTTTGGATTAGCTGATATACAGACCGGACATTCGGGATGCGGATGAACTGAGGCGTAGGATCAAACGTCGGCTGCCAAATGCCAAAATTGTTGCCGCTAAACACTCCACTCGAACTACCGAATCGGATCGTGCCACTGCCAACTGATCGTTCATCAAGTTCGAGCGCAGGGATGCGGCCGATGTCTATTGATTTGACTTTGTTGCCACCGCTACGTTGGATGAGAATGCGCTTGTTCGTGACAAAGTAGGTTACCTTCTTACGAAGGTGCATATCGATAAAAAATCGGCCAACAGTAACATACAGGCCAGCTACTAAGAACGGCAGGCCAAATAGCTTAAAGGATGGGTCCGCATCTGTATTCCAGACGCTCACATTCCAGAACAGCGCGAAACCACCCCACAAGAGACTGAACGGGATCAAGAAAACTTCCATGGGTCGAAGGATCAGCCCGGAATACGGTTCCCCCTTCCACACGATGCTCTCACCGGGAAATACGTTCGGTTCAACGGTGTCGATCATCAACCCTCCAACGCTGGGCTGATCCCTCAATCCGAACCTCCAGCGAAGGCAACTTATAAGTCGAGGGCTGCTCGATGGGAATGACGTACTCTGGGCGTTACCTGCCGCCCTGTCCTACAGCCCCGCATCGATGCCATCATCATCACGCGCCACGCCCGGCCCGCTCTTTCCACCGTCGCATCCCCCGAGCCGCCTCGAGAGCGCATTTTCACCCCCTCATAGCGTGGCTTTCATGGCTTTCGTTGGAGATGTCCGACGATTCGTTCATCTTGGCCCACCCGCGCTTGGCGGGTGACATCCGCCGCCACCATCCCTACCTCGCGGAGCGAAACGGCAAAAAGGCGAACTCGCATGTCCCCGCCCACCCCCCTGCGCGTCGCGGTCCAGATGGATCCGCTCGAAACGATCAACATCGCCGGCGACAGCACCTTCGCGATCATGCTCGGCGCGCAGGCGCGGGGGCATCGGCTGTTCCATTATGCCGCCGGCGATCTCTGCTATGCTGACGGCCGCGTCACCGCCCCGGCGCGGCCCGTCACGGTGCAGCCTGTCGCCGGCGCGCATCACAGCTATGGCGATTGGCAGACGCTCGATCTGGCGGACGATGTCGATGTCATCCTCATGCGGCAGGATCCGCCGTTCGATCTCGCCTACATCACCGCGACGCACCTGCTGGAGCGCATCCGCGACCGCACGCTGGTGGTCAACGATCCCGAATCGGTCCGCAACGCGCCCGAAAAGCTGTTCGTGCTCGATTATGCCCGCTTCATGCCGCCGACGATGATTACCCGCCGGCTCGATGATGCCCGCGCCTTCCACGCCGCGCATGGCGAGGTGGTGGTGAAGCCGCTCTACGGCAATGCCGGTTCGGCCGTGTTCCATGTCGGCAGGAAGGATGCGAACCTCGCCGCGCTCACCGAATTGTTCGGCCAGGTCTGGCGCGAGCCGTTCATGGTGCAGGCCTTCCTGCCCGACGTGTCGAAGGGCGACAAGCGCATCGTGCTGATCGACGGCAAGGCGGCGGGCGCGGTCAACCGCCTGCCCAAGCCGGGAGAGATCCGCTCCAACCTCGCGGTCGGCGGATCGGGCGCCGCCACCGAGCTCACCCCGCGCGAGCATGAGATTTGCGACGCGCTCGGCCCCGAACTGGCGAAGCGCGGGCTGCTGTTCGTCGGCATCGACGTGATCGCCGGCTATCTGACGGAGATCAACGTCACCTCCCCCACCGGCATCGTCGCGATCGATCGCTTCAACGGCAGCGACACGCCGGCTCTGATCTGGGATGCGATCGAGGCCAAGGCCGCCGCTGGCAATTTCATGCGTGGCTGATTTCGTCGGCCAGTGGATCGAGCATGGCGGCTATATCGGCGTCGCCCTGCTGATGTTCCTGGAGACGGTGTTCCCGCCGATCCCGTCGGAGGTCATCATGTCGCTGTCCGGCCTTCAGGCGGAGCGCGGCACGATGACGCTGTGGGGCGCGATCGCCGCCGGCACCTGCGGCGCGATGACGGGCAATATCGTCTGGTACGTCGTCGCCCGCTGGCTCGGTGTGGGGCGGCTGCGGCCGCTGGTCGATCGCTTCGGCCGGCTGCTGACGCTGGACTGGCGCGAGGTGGAGCGGGCCGACCGATTCTTCGATCGGTGGGAGCGGTGGTTCGTCTGCCTCGGCCGCATGGTGCCGACGATCCGCTCGCTGGTGTCGGTGCCGGCCGGGCTGTTCGGCATGAGGCTGGCGCCGTTCCTGATCTGGTCGACGATCGGCACCGCCGGCTGGACGAGCGCGCTCGCCACCGCCGGCTATCTGCTCGGGCGGAACTATACGAATGTGGATCGCTATCTCGGCCCGATCTCCACCGACATCGTGGTGCTTCTGCTGGCCTGGTATCTGTTCCGCGTCGCGACGTGGAAGCCGAGGGCTTAATAATGTTTTGGCGGCAAAAACGCGCACCTTCTGACCTTGAGATCTTTCGCGAGATTTATCAGAGCTACAAAGATGCTTATCGCGCCCACGATGATACAAACATCATCCTGCGGACCTACTTTCCGATAGATATAGCAATGCTCGCCGCCCGCCTCCGATACGATGAATACGAGCTATTTGGTCGGTTGTATTACGTTTTGGACGCCAAGCACCGGTATATACAAGATGATGGTTCAAAGGTTCACTTTTTTATTCGATATGTTGGTGAAATGAGACACTGCATTAACTTTCCGTTCCTTACCGCTGTGATGTCGGAGATGGAGTTAGAAGACCGACGAAACTCCTACGCGCTACGTATCTCTGCTCTTTCGCTGGTGGTAGCGATGGCAGCGTTTTTCTCGCAGTTAATACTCAGAAGTATAGGTTAGGCGCGGGGATGCGCGTTCCGGTACACGTCCATCAGATGCGCCGCATCCACCGCCGTATAGATTTGCGTCGAGGAGAGGGATGCGTGGCCGAGCAGTTCCTGCAAGGATCGCAGATCGGCTCCGCGGCCGAGCAGGTGGGTGGCGAAGCTGTGGCGCAGCGCGTGCGGCGTGGTCCGCTCGCCCAGCCCCAACCGGCCACGCGCGCCGCGCACCGCCCGCCGCACCAGATCGGCCGAGAGCGGCCCGCCCTTCGCCCCCCGGAACAGCGGCGCATCGCCACCGACCAGCCACGGCGTCAGCGCCAGATACGCCTCGATCGCGGCGCGCACCTTCGGCAGCAGCGGCACGATCCGCGTCTTGGCGCGCTTGCCGGTGACGCGGATCGTCTCGCTGAGCGGCAGCACCTTGGCCGTCAGCGCCACCGCCTCGCCCACCCGCAGCCCGGCGCCGTAGAGCAGCAGCAGCACCGCCAGATCGCGCGCCGCGATCCACGGTACGTCGGCGGCATCCGCCGCATCCTCCGCCAGCGCCAGCGCATCGGCGGGGGAGACCGGGCGCGGCACGCCCTTCTTCACCCGTGGCCCCCTGATCCGTGGCGCTGGCGCCCCGACGAAGGCGAGGAAGCCGCGCACCGCCGAAAGCTCCCGCCCCGCCGAGGCGTTGCCGATCGCATCCCCCCGCCGCGCCGCCAGAAAGGCGCGCAGATCGGCGGTGTCGATCGATCGCAGCAGCGCCTCGTCCACCGCCGCGCCATGATGCCTGCCAAGAAACGCCACCAGCCGGTGCGCCGTCGCCACATAGGCGCGCACGGTATGATCGGACCGGCGCCGATCCTGCCGCAGATGATCGCCCCATGCCGCCACCAGCAGGCGCGCGGGGTGATCGTCGAGGGTCGGGGCGGAAGCGGCAGCCACGCCCCTTCATGCGCGAGATCGCGCCGCCGGGGAAGTGTGGCCTCGATTGTAGCGCCGCACGCGCTCTGCTACCCGCCGGCCACATTTCCGCCACGACAGGATATTGCCGATGATCCCGCGCTATTCGCGGCCCGAGATGGTGGCCATCTGGGCGCCCGAGGCCAAGTTCCGCATCTGGTTCGAGATCGAGGCCCATGCCACCGACGCGCTGGCCGGACTCGGCGTGGTGCCGAAGGATGCGGCGGCGGCGCTGTGGCGCTGGTGGGATACGAAACCGGTGATCGACGTCGCGGCGATCGACGCGATCGAGGCTGTGACCAAGCATGACGTGATCGCCTTCCTCACCTGGGTGGCCGATAATGTCGGGGACGAGGCGCGCTTCATGCATCAGGGCATGACCTCGTCGGACGTGCTCGACACCTGCCTGTCGGTGCAGCTGGCGCAGGCGACCGACCTGCTGCTCGCCGAGCTCGACCGTTTGCTGGACGTGCTGAAGCGCCGCGCGTTCGAGCACAAGATGACGCCGACGATCGGCCGCAGCCACGGCATCCATGCCGAGCCGGTGACGTTCGGGCTCAAGCTCGCCCAGGCTTATGCCGAGTTCGCGCGCAACCGCGCCCGGCTCGTCGCGGCGCGCGCCGACATCGCCACCTGCGCGATCTCGGGCGCGGTCGGCACCTTCGCCAATATCGATCCGCGCGTCGAGGCGCATGTCGCGGCGAAGATGGGCCTCGCGGTGGAGCCGGTTTCCACACAGGTGATCCCGCGCGATCGCCACGCGATGTATTTCGCCACGCTGGGCGTAATCGCCTCCTCGATCGAGCGGCTCGCCACCGAGGTGCGCCATTTGCAGCGGACCGAGGTGCTGGAGGCCGAGGAATATTTCTCGCCCGGTCAGAAGGGCTCGTCGGCGATGCCGCACAAGCGCAATCCGGTGCTGACGGAGAACCTCACCGGCCTTGCCCGCATGGTGCGCGGCTATGTCACGCCGGCACTGGAGAATGTCGCCTTGTGGCATGAGCGCGACATCAGCCACTCGTCGGTGGAACGCTATATCGGGCCCGATGCCACGATCACGCTCGATTTCGCGCTCGCCCGCCTCACCGGCGTGATCGACAAGCTGCTGGTCTATCCGGAGCGGATGCAGCGCAACCTCGATCGCATGGGTGGCCTCGTCCATTCGCAGCGCGTGCTATTGGCGCTGACCCAGGCCGGCATCAGCCGGGAGGACAGTTACCGCCTCGTTCAGAAGAACGCGATGAAGGTGTGGGAGTCGGACGGCGCGCTCTCCCTGCTCGAACTGCTGAAGGCCGATCCCGAGGTGAGCGCCCGGCTTTCCGTCGCGGAGCTGGAGGACAAGTTCGACCTCGGCTACCATCTGGCGCAGGTGGACACGATCTTCGACCGGGTATTCGGCAGCTAGGCGAGCGATTGCGCCTGGCGCAACCGCGCCAGCCCGTTTTCACATTGCGACGGACCGACTCCGTTCCTATCTTTGCTGCACTGCACAATGCAGAGGAACAGGGACCGCTGAAAAAGGGCGGCCCACGGAGAACACACATGACGATCTTTGAATCGGCCACCAGCATCGTGCTGGCGGTCGCCGCGCAGGCGCTTGCCGTCGGCGTGGTCGTCCTCGCTTTCTGAGGACGTGAAAGGGCCCGCCGGCATCGCTGCCGACGGGCCTTTTCTTTGTCCAAGGCGATTACTCGGCCGCGAACATGCCCTTGATGCGCGAGAAGAAGCCTTCCGACTGCGGGCATTCCGCACCCGTCTCGGTCGCGCGAAACTCCTCGAGCAATTCCTTCTGCCGGGCGGACAATCTGGTCGGCGTCTCGACATCGATCTGGACGACCATATCACCCGCGCCGCGCCCGTTCAGCACCGGCATGCCGACACCGCGCTGGCGCAACTGCTTGCCGGACTGAATCCCGGCCGGGATGCGGATCGCGTGGCGTTGGCCGTCCAGCCCCGGCACCTCGATCGTCCCGCCCAGCGAGGCGGTGGTGAAAGAGACCGGGCAACGCGCGAACAGGGTCGTGCCCTCACGCTCGAACAAGGCATGTCGCGAGACATGGATGAAGATGTAGAGGTCGCCCGCCGGGGCACCGCGCGCGCCCGCCTCACCCTCGCCGGTCAGGCGGATGCGGGTGCCCTCGTCCACGCCGGCCGGCACGTTCACCGCCAGGGTCTTGGGTTTGTCGACCCGCCCTTCGCCGTGGCAGACGGAACACGGATCGGTAATCATCTGCCCCGCGCCGTGACAGGTCGGGCAGGTCCGCTCGACCACGAAGAAGCCCTGCTGCGCGCGCACCTTGCCATGACCCTTGCAGGTCGAGCAGGTCTTGGCGCCGGTGCCCGTCCGCGATCCGCTGCCGTCGCAGGTGTCGCACAGCGCCGCGACATCGACATGAATCTCGGCGGACTTGCCATGAAAGGCGTCCTCCAGCGTGATCTCCATGTCGTAGCGCAGGTCCGCGCCCCGCGTCGGCCCGGCGCGTCCGCCGCGCTGGCCGGTAAACTCTCCGAAGATATTCTCGAAAATGTCCGAGAAGCCGCTGAAATCCTGCGGCCCGCGCCCGCCGCCTGGCCCGCCCTGCTGGAAGGCGGCCTTACCGAAACGATCATAGGCCGCGCGCTTCTGCGGATCCTTCAGGCAATCATAGGCCTCGCTGATCGCCTTGAAGCGCGCCTCGCTATCCTTGCAGCCGGGGTTCTTGTCCGGATGGCAGATCATCGCCAGACGACGATAGGAAGACTTTATCGTCTTGTCGTCGGCGGTACGCTCGACTTCGAGCAGGTCGTAATATTCGGTATCGGCCATGAAGTCCCCCGGCACCCGTATAGCCCCCGCCACCGGCGGGGGCTATCATCCGGATTACGCCTTGCGATCCTCGTCCACTTCCGAGAATTCGGCATCGACGACATCGTCGGCCTGCGCCGTCTCGCCGCCGGCACCACCCGGAGAGGCGGCGCCCGCCTGCTCCTTCTCGTAGATCGCCTGACCGAGCTTCATCGAAACCTGCGCCAGCGCCTGCGCCTTTTCCGTCATCGCATCGGGCTCGCCGCCTTCGACCGCCGTCTTGGCCTCCGCCACGGCGGCTTCGATCTCGGATTTCAGCGAAACGTCGATCTTGTCGCCATGCTCGCGCAGCTGCTGCTCGGTGGTATGGATCAGGCTCTCGGCATTGTTCTTCGCCTCGGCGGACGCGCGACGCTTCTTGTCGTCCTCGGCGAACTTCTCGGCATCGCGGACCATCTGATCCACATCGGCGTCGGACAGACCGCCCGAAGCCTGGATCTTGATCTGCTGCTCCTTGCCGGTGCCCTTGTCCTTGGCGGTGACGTGGACGATGCCGTTCGCGTCGATATCGAACGTCACCTCGATCTGCGGCACGCCGCGCGGTGCCGGCGGAATACCGACCAGATCGAACTGGCCGAGCATCTTGTTGTCCGCCGCCATCTCGCGCTCGCCCTGGAACACGCGGATGGTGACGGCGCCCTGATTGTCGTCCGCCGTCGAATAGGTCTGCGACTTCTTCGTCGGGATCGTGGTGTTGCGATCGATCATCCGGGTGAACACGCCACCCAGCGTCTCGATGCCCAGCGACAGCGGCGTCACGTCAAGCAGCAGCACGTCCTTGACGTCACCTTGCAACACGCCCGCCTGGATCGCGGCGCCCATCGCGACCACCTCGTCCGGGTTGACGCCGGTGTGCGGCTCCTTGCCGAAGAAGGCCTTCACCGCCTCGCGCACCTTGGGCATCCGGGTCATGCCGCCGACGAGGACGACCTCGGAGATGTCGCCCGCCTTCAGCCCGGCATCGGCCAGCGCCTTGCGCATCGGCTCCTGCGTGCGCTTGATAAGATCGTCGACAAGGCGCTCCAGATCGGAACGGGTGATCGTCTTCACCAGATGCTTCGGCCCGGTCGCGTCCGCCGTGATGAACGGCAGGTTCACTTCGGTACTCTGCGCGGAGGACAGCTCGATCTTCGCCTTCTCGGCCGCTTCCTTCAGGCGCTGGAGGGCGAGACGATCCTTCTTCAGATCGATCCCTTCGGCCTTCTGGAACTCGGCCGCCAGGAACTCGACCACCTTGGCGTCGAAATCCTCGCCGCCGAGGAAGGTGTCGCCGTTGGTCGACTTCACCTCGAACACGCCGTCGCCGATCTCGAGGATCGACACGTCGAAGGTGCCGCCGCCGAGGTCGTAGACCGCGATGGTGCCGGCCTTCTTCTTGTCGAGGCCGTAGGCGAGCGCGGCCGCGGTCGGCTCGTTGATGATGCGCAGCACCTCGAGGCCGGCGATGCGGCCGGCATCCTTGGTCGCCTGGCGCTGGGCGTCGTTGAAATAGGCCGGAACGGTGATCACCGCCTGGGTGACCGTCTCGCCCAGATAGGACTCGGCGGTTTCCTTCATCTTCTGGAGCGTGAAGGCGCTGATCTGCGACGGCGAATAATCCTTGCCGCCGGCCTCGACCCACGCGTCGCCGTTCGGCCCACGCGCGATCTTGTAGGGAACCAGCTCGGTGTCCTTCTTGGTCACCGGATCGTCGAAGCGGCGGCCGATCAGGCGCTTCACCGCGTAGATGGTGCTGTCGGGGTTCGTCACCGCCTGGCGCTTGGCCGGCTGCCCGATCAGCCGCTCGCCATCCTTGGCGAATGCGACGATCGACGGCGTGGTGCGCGCGCCCTCCGAATTCTCGATGACCTTGGGCTTGCCGCCTTCCATCACGGCCACGCAGCTGTTCGTCGTGCCGAGATCGATACCAATCACTTTTGCCATAGTCTGACCTTCCATACCCCCAAGATGAGCCGCTCCGCCGAGCCCCTTGCCAGTGAAGCGAGATCGTTCCGGTGCAGCGTTACGATGGGCGATATAGGGGGGCTTTCGCTTGCCGCAAGACGGCGCAGCGGCTTATGGCGACGGCGCTTTTCCTGATCGGAGACCGGAATGCGACGCCCTGCCCTCCTCGCCGCCAGCGCCGCTTTGCTCTGCCTCGCCGGCTGCCAGCCGTCTGCGCCGGACAAGGTGGCGGTGAAATATGCCTGGGCGCGGCTTTCGCCCGTCGCCGGCAATCCCTCGGCGCTCTACTTCACGCTCACCGGCGCGGCACAGCCGGACCGGCTCGTCGCGATCGACAGCGCGCTCATCCAGCGGATCGAGCTGCACGAGAGCATGGGCGGCGGCATGGCGGGCATGACGACGATGAAGCCGCTGGCCGGGGTGGACGTGCCGGTGGGCGGATCGGCGCTGTTCCAGCCCGGCGGCAAACATGCGATGCTGTTCGGCGTCGATCCCGCGATCCGGCCCGGCACCGCCATCCCGCTGCGCTTCCGCTTTGCCAGCGGCAAGGCGGTGGAGGCGGAGGCCAAGACGGTGGGCGCGGGCGACGCAGCCCCCCAGCCGTAACTTATACCGCCGGCATCATCGCCGCGACGAAGGCGGCGCGATCGCCGGCGGGCTTCGTCAGGCCGAGATAATCCTGCTCCACCTTGACGATATAGCGTTCGATCTCCGCCGCCGTGTAATTGGCATCCAGCATCTCGCCGACGCGGCGGAGATAGGTGTCATATTCGTCGATCGGCAGCGGCGGATAGGGCAGGCCCGCTGCGGCCGGCGATCCCGCCATCGGGATGCCGATCGGATTCCAATGCTCGGCGCACAAGGCGCGCAACCGATCCAGCGTCATGCTTTCCACTCCCGCGTTCAATAGGCCGTGATGACGCGGCCACTCGCATCGTCGACGATCGCCGTCACGCCATTTTCCGCGGTGTAATAGATGCTCGCGCCGCCACCCTGCGGCGATGGCGTCCGCACGCCGTTGCGGATCGCATCCTCCACCGCGCTGGGAACCAGGCCGCGCTCCTGCATGCGATCGAAGGCGTGGCCGCTATATTCCCGCCCGTTCACATAGCCGCGCGCATTGCGGGTCACGCCCTCGGGGAATTTCAGCTCGCGCTTGGCATTTTCCAGGCCGGGGGAGCGCCGGCCGACCATCGCGTTGGCGGGCCGCTCGACAGGAGGCGGCTGACTGTTGCCACCACTACCGCCGGACCCCTGCTCCTGCCGCGCCGCGCCACCGCGTCGCGCCTGCATCCGCGCGAGCAGCCAGGCGAGAAACGCCTCGCCCAGCTTGATGAAGGCGTGGGCGTAGCGGCGCGAGGCGGCGTCGATGTCGGCTTGCGTATCCGCGGTGGCCGCCGCCACCGTCGCCGCGATGAACTCGTACACCGCCTGTATGCCGGCCAGCCCGGCGCAGGCATAAGCGATGGCGAGCAGGGCCGCATCGATCGCCGCCGCCGACACGCCGCCCGCCTGCGCCAGCGCGATGGCGACGCAGAAGGCGACCATCGTCGCCACCGTCTGCACCGACAGAAGCCGGTCGAGCAACAGGCGCAGTTCCGGCCCGACATGATCGGCCGATCCACGCAACGCCGCCTCGATCTTCTCGGCCATGCCCCAGCGCGAGACTGGGATGGGCGCGGGCGCCGGTATCCCGGGCATGGTCAGATTCGGCGGCGGTTTGGGCGCCGGTGGCGTGGCGACCGGCACGACCGGCACGACCGGCAAGGCGCCATGCGCGGCCGGCGCGATATGCAAGGCGACCAGGCGGTTGTGCGCCAAGGCCTGTTCGAACAGGCCGCGCAGCTCGCTGTCGGCGGCGTGATGCGGATCGCCGGCGAGGCCGAGGTCGCGCCACTTGCCGCGCAACCGCGTTACGGCACCGGGATGGCCGAACAGCGCCGGCATGGCGGCATAGCGGCGACGGTGCGCGCGCACGGCGGAGGGAAACAGGCCGGGCGGGCCGATAAGGACGATCCCGTCACCCGATCGGATTTCCACCGCACCCATCACGGCAGCCATCTCCCGCTCCGCCGCCGCGCAGGGCGACGGCGGACGCAGGGTGCCACGCTCAGGCCTGCACGTCCACCTTCGGGCTTGTCGCACCGGCCTTCGCCACGCCGACCATCGCCGGGCGCAGCAGCCGGTCCTTTATCATGTAGCCGGCCTGCATCTCGTGGACCACGGTGCCGGGCTCGGCGCCCTCCTGCTCCATCTCCATAATTGCCTGATGCTTGTTCGGATCGAGCTTCGCGCCCATCGCCTCGATCTTGGTGACGCCGTTGCGCTGGAGCACGGTGTCGAGCTCCTTGCCGGTCATCTCGATCCCGGTGACGAGCGGCTTGAGCTTCTCGTCCCCGCGCAGTTCGGCCGGGATCGCCGCCAGCGCGCGCGCCATGTTGTCGGCGACCGAAAGCAGGTCGCGGGCGAAACCGGTGGCGGCATAGGCCTGCGCGTCCTGCTTCTCCTTCTCCAGCCGGCGGCGCACGTTCTGCGTCTCGGCCTGTGCGTACAGCACCTCGTTCTTCAGCCGCTCCAGCTCGCCTTCCAGCCGGGCGAACGGGTTCTCCGCCGCCTCGCCAGCCTCGTTCGCAGTGTCGTCGTTCGCCATGTTGTCGTCGTTCATGCCATCAATCTCGATAGTGCCTGTGCCGTGAAATCCACCATGGGCACGACGCGCGCATAGTTCAACCGCGTCGGCCCGATCACCCCCACCACGCCGACCACCCGGCCATCCCCATCATGGTAGGGCGCCGCAATCACCGACGAGCCGGACAGCGAGAACAGCTTGTTCTCCGATCCGATAAAGATCTTCATGCCGGCGCCGCTGCGGGCGCTATCCAGCAGGCGGGCGATCTCCTCCTTGCCCTCGATCTCGTCGAGCAGCAGGCGCACCCGCTCCAGATCGGCGACGGCGGCCGGATCGATCAGGTTGGCGGCACCCCGCACGATCAACACGGGCCGGGCCGTATCGTCCTGCGACCACATCGCCAGACCGCGCGCGATCAGTTCGCGCGCGGTCGCGTCCAGCGCCGCCCGGCCTTCGCCGATCTCCAGCCGCAACCGCGCCTCCGCTTCGCGCAGGGTGAGGCCGGAGAGGCGCTCGCTGATATAGTTCCCCGCCTCGACCAGCGCCGAGGGCGGCAGGCCGGCCGGCAGATCGACCACGCGATTTTCCACCGTGCCGTCGCCGCCCACCAGCACCGCCAGCGCCTGCCCGCGCGAAAGGGGCACGAAACCGAACTGGCGCAGCACCGGCTCCCGCCGGGGCACCAGCACGATCCCGGCGCAGGCCGACAGGCCGGAGAGCGCGGCGGAGGTGGCGGCCAGTGCCTCCTCGATCGGGCCACCGCCCGAAACGCGCGCCTGGATCGCGGCGCGTTCCTCGGCGGAAGGAGCGGCCGCCTGCATCATGCCGTCGACGAACAGGCGCAGCCCCGTCTCGGTCGGCATCCGCCCCGCCGAGGTGTGCGGCGAGGCGAGCAGGCCGCGCTCCTCCAGATCCTGCATCACGTTGCGGATCGAGGCGGGCGACAGGTTCAGCCCGGCCAGCTGCGCGATCGTGCGCGATCCCACCGGCTGGCCGGAACCCAGATAGCTTTCCACCACCACGCGGAACACGTCACGCGCCCGCGCCGTCAGTTCGGTGATCGGCGCGCCGGGGTTGAGGGGGAGGCCCATGCCTTCGATGTAGTGCAGGCTGCCGTCGCCCTCAACCGCAGGCTGGCCCCGCGCGCGTCGCCCGGCTAAGGCGCGGCGATACCAAACGAAAGGAATGCCATGCGCCCCTCCGGCCGCGCCCCCGATCAGATGCGGGCGATCACGATGGAAACCGGCTTCACCAAACATGCCGAGGGTTCCTGCCTCGTCAGCTTCGGCGATACCCGCGTGCTCGTCACCGCCTCGCTGGAGGAGCGGGTGCCGCCCTTCCTGCGCGGCAAGGGCAAGGGCTGGGTAACGGCGGAATATGGCATGCTGCCACGCGCCACCCACACGCGCGGCAGTCGCGAGGCGGCCAAGGGCAAGCAGTCCGGCCGCACGCAGGAGATCCAGCGGCTGATCGGCCGCTCGCTGCGCACCGTGGTGGACATGACGAAGCTGGGCGAGCGCCAGATCACGATCGATTGCGACGTGATCCAGGCCGATGGCGGCACCCGCACCGCCTCCATCTCCGGCGGCTGGGTGGCGCTGCGCCTCGCGGTGGACAGCCTGATGAAGTCGGGCGCGCTTGCCGAGGACCCGATCGTCGCGCAGGTCGCCGCCATCTCCTGCGGCATCCACGAAGGCACGCCGGTGCTCGACCTCGATTATATCGAAGACTCGAATGCCCATGCCGATGCCAATTTCGTGCTGATCGGCGATGGCAACATCGCCGAGGTGCAGGCCACTGCCGAGGGCGCGACCTATGACGAGGAGGCGCTACTCCGCCTGCTCCGCCTCGCGCGCATCGGCTGCGCCGACATCTTCGCCGCCCAGCGCCGCGCGACCGGGCGGTGACGGCGATCCACCGCAAGCTGGCGCCCGGCCGGCTGGTGATCGCCAGCCACAATGAGGGCAAGGTGCGGGAAATCCGCGCCCTGCTCGCGCCCTACGGGATCGAGCCGGTGTCCGCCGCCGCGTTGGACCTGCCCGAGCCGGACGAGACCGGCACCACCTTCGCCGCCAATGCCGAGCTGAAGGCGCGCGCCTCGGCCGATCTTTCCGGCCTGCCGGCGCTGGCGGACGATAGCGGCCTGTGCGTCGAGGCGCTCGGCGGCGATCCCGGCATCTTCTCGGCGCGCTGGGCCGGCCCGACCAAGGACTTCGCGCTCGCCATGCAGCTGGTCGAGCGGCATCTCGCCGACAAGGGGCCGGATGCCGGGCGTGACGCGCATTTCGTCTGCGCGCTGTCGCTCTGCTGGCCGGATGGCCATATCGAGACGTTCGAGGGCCGGGTGGACGGCACCCTCGTCTGGCCGCCGCGCGGCGATCGCGGCTTCGGCTATGATGCGATGTTCCGCCCCAACGGCCATGCCGAGACGTTCGGCGAGATGGACCCGGCCGCCAAGCACGGCATGAGCCACCGCGCGGATGCGTTCGCCAGGCTGACGGCGGCGGTGCTCTGAATGGAGGCGGGTGGCGAGCCGCTTGCGCTCTATGTCCACTGGCCGTTCTGCGTCTCGAAATGCCCCTATTGCGACTTCAACAGCCATGTCCGCGCCGAGGTGGACGAGGCGCGCTGGCGCGATGCGCTGCTGGCCGACATGGCGCATGAGGCGGCGCTGGTGCCCGGCCGGCCGCTATCCTCGATCTTCTTCGGCGGCGGCACGCCATCGCTGATGCCGCCCGCCACCGTTGCCGCGGTGATCGCGGCGGCGGAGCGACACTGGGGCTTCGCGCCGGATATCGAGATCACGCTGGAGGCGAACCCCTCCTCGGTGGAGGCGGCGCGCTTCGCCGATCTCGCGGCGGCGGGGGTCAACCGGGTGTCGCTCGGTCTCCAGTCGCTCGATGACGCGGCACTCGTCTTCCTCGGCCGGGCGCACGGCGTGGCGGAGGGGCTGACCGCGCTCGACATCGCGCAGAATGTGTTCGCGCGGGTTAATTTCGATCTGATCTACGCGCTGCCGGGGCAATCCGTGGCGGACTGGCGCGCGATGCTGGAACGTGCGCTGGCGCTCGGCACCGGCCACCTATCGCTCTACCAGCTGACAATCGAGCCGGGCACCCGCTTCGCCACGCTGGCGGCGCAAGGCAAGCTGCCGCCGGTCGATCCCGATCACGGCGCGGACCTGTTCGAGGCGACCCGCGCGATCACCGCCGCCGCCGAGCTGCCCGCCTATGAAATCTCCAACCACGCCCGGCCCGGCGAGGAAAGCCGCCACAACCTGACTTACTGGCGCTACGGCGACTATCTCGGCATCGGCCCCGGCGCGCATGGCCGCCGGCTGAAGACCGCCACGGTGCGCCACCGCAAGCCCGAAAATTGGCTCGCCGCCATCACCGCACGCGGCGATGGCCTTTCGGTGGAAGACGCCCTCTCCCCCGAAACCCGCGCGACGGAGGCGCTGCTGATGGGGCTGCGGCTGGCCGAGGGGGTGGATCTGGTGCGGCTGGCGGCGCGCACCGGCATCCCGCCGGATCGGCTGGTGGACGATGATGCGGTGGCCCGGCTGAACGCGCTCGGCCTGATCGTGCGCGAATCGGCGCGGCTGCGCGTGACGGAGGCTGGCATGCCGCTGCTCGACGCGATCCTGCCGCAAGTTGTGACGGCGGGCGAAGGCGAACACCGCAGCACCTGAACGAGCGGCCACGCAGCCATCTTTCTGCACGCGCCGCCGCTCGCGCCCATCGCTACGCTTGCGGCGGCGGATGCGGGCACGCACAAGTATGGGATGATCCAGACCCATGACGACACCTTCGCCGCCCTGCTCGCCGCCGAGCGCAAGGCCCTGGATCTGCTCGATGCGATCGAGGCTGCCGGGCTGATCGCGCCGGGCCGGACCGAGCTGGAGGTGGAGCGCGACATCTTCACCATCGCCGCGCGCGATCATGGCGTCACCGATCACTGGCACGATCGGGTGGTGCGCGCCGGGATCAACACGCTGTTGGTGGCGGGCGACGCCGCGCCCGATCGCATCATCGCCGAAGACGATATCGTCTTCCTCGATCTCGGCCCGGTGTTCGGCGGTTGGGAGGCCGATGTCGGGCGCAGCTATGCGGTGGGCGGCGATCCCGCCAAACATGCGCTGTGCGCCGACCTGACCCCTGTGTTTGACGTGGTGAAGGCGCGCTTCGATGCCGCGCCCGACATCACCGGTGCCGAACTCTACGCCGCCGCGCATGTCGAGGCCGAACGGCGCGGCTGGCTGTTCGGCGGCAGGATAGCAGGCCATCTCGTCGGCGAGTTTCCCTATGCGCGCACGCCCGGCGACAAGGAGCTGCGCCGCGTCAGCCCCGGCAATCACGGCCGGATGCGCGATCCCGACGCGGACGGCCGACCCCGCCACTGGATCCTGGAAATCCACCTCGTCTCGCCCGATCGCAGCTTCGGCGGCTTCTACGAGCGCCTGCTGCAAGGCCCACCGGCCGGCTGAGCCCTACAGCGCGTCGAAGTCGATCGGCTGCGTCCGGTCGAGCGTCCGCGGTGCTTCCGGCATCGGATATTTCAGGCCGGTGGCGCAGTTGAAGAGCACCACCTTGTCCTCTGCCGCCACAAGCCCCTTGGCCAGCGCGTGTCGATACGCCGCCAGCGTCGCGCCGCCTTCGGGGCAGAGCAGCAGCCCGTCCTGTCGCGCGGCATCGTCCACCGCCCGCAGGATCGCATCGTCGTCCACCGCGATCGCCGTACCGCCGCTTTCCCGCACCGCCCGCAGGATCAGGAAGTCGCCCACCGCGCGCGGCACGCGGATGCCGGCGGCGACGGTGTGGGCATCCGGCCAGCGATCGGCATGTTCGACGCCCTCCTCGAAAGCCTTGACGATCGGCGCGCAACCGGACGCCTGCACCGCGAACATCTTCGGCCGCTCCGCACCGATCCAGCCGAGCGCCTCCAGTTCGGCGAACGCCTTCCACATGCCGATCAGGCCGGTGCCGCCGCCGGTCGGATAGAAGATCGCGGATGGCAGCGTCCAGCCAAGCTGGGCGGCGAGTTCCAGCCCCATCGTCTTCTTGCCCTCGATCCGGTACGGCTCCTTCAGCGTCGAGAAATCGAACCAGCGGCCCTGTTTCGCGCCCTCCCCCACGATCGCGCCGCAATCGTCGATCAGCCCGTTGACCCGCCATACCCGCGCGCCCTGCATGGCGATCTCGCGCACGTTGATCTCGGGCGTGTCGTCCGGGCAGAACACGATCGTTTCGATCCCGCAGCGCGTGGCATAGGCGGCCAGCGCCGCGCCGGCATTGCCGTTGGTCGGCATGGCGATGCGGGTGATGCCCAGCGCCTTGGCCATCGCCACCGCCATCACCAGCCCGCGCGCCTTGAACGATCCGGTCGGCAGGCGGCCCTCATCCTTCACCAGCACGTTCGCACCGCCGGAAACTGGCAGCGGCACCAGCGGCGTCTCGATCTCGCCCAGGCTGACGATGTCGGCCGTGCGCCGCACCGGCAGCAGTTCGCGCCAGCGCCACAGGTCGGTCGGCCGCGCCACCAGCGCATCGCGCGTCAGGTGGCACCGCACCGCGTCGAGATCGTAGCGCACCAGCAGCGGCCGCCCGGCGGCGGAGAGGCCATGCACCCGGTCGGCCTCATAACGCTCGCCGGTCAGCGAACATTCCAGATGCGTCACGAAGGTGGCGCGATCGGTGGTGAGGTTGGCGCTGATCGTCATCTTCTGTCCTGACATTGCGTGGCGCGGCGCCATCGCTCAATGATCGTAGGCCTTCGGCAGCGCGCCCTCGGTGGCCGTGCGATAGCGGTCGCGCAACTCGGTCTGGCGCGATCGCATCGGCTGCGCGCGCCCGTCGATATACACCGCCACCGGCGCCGACGACAGTTCCAGCGGATCGCCGTCCCACACCACCACATCCGCGCGACGGCCGGGCCGCAGCGATCCGATCTGGCCGTCCAGCCCCAGCGCCTGCGCGGGGCGGGAGGTGATGGTGGCGAAAGCCTGCCCCCAGTCCAGCCCGGTCGCGCCGGGCACGCGGGTAATCGCCACCAGGTTGCCGGCATATTGCTTCAGCACATGCTCGCCGGGCGCGGTGTTCGCGTTCATCGTCGAGATGGCGACGGATACGCCTGCCCGCGTCATCCGCCCGACATTCGATTCCGTCGCGGCCAGGCTTTCGAACGCGGCCGGCAGATCGGCCAGCGCCGCCGCGATCACCGGCACATGCGCCGCCGCGATCTGCGGCGCCACCATCCAGCCTTCGGCAGCGCCGGCCAGCACCAGCCGCAGCTTCGGATAGTCGCGCGGCAGCGCCAGCACGGCGAGGATGTCGCTCGCCCGCTCGACATGGACGACGAGCGGCATCCGCCCGTCCAGCACCGCCAGCAGCGCCGCCGCATCGCCGCGCTTCAGCAGCGAATCGCGCTCCCGCCCGCCGAACACGGCCGGGTTGCGGCGATAGTCGGCCGCCTGCTCCAGCGCGTCGCGGAACAAAGCGAAGGCCGCGGGGCGGCTGCCACCGGCCTGCTCCGCCCCGCCTTCGCCGAGTTCGACATATTGGAAGGCGCGTGGCTTCGTCACGGGATCGGCATCGGCGCCGAGATCGATCACCGCTCCCTGCCCGGCAAAGATCGATCCGCCGGTGGTCGGCGCGACGATCGCGCGGGTGATGCCGCCCAGCCGTTCGTTGGCGATCATGTTCGCCTCCGGATTGATCCACGGCGCGATGTCGATCGCGGCGGTGAAGGGCGATTTGGCAGCGTGGGTGTCGTTGCTCTCCTCCACCCCCTCCGCATCAACGAGGCCGAGGTTGCTCAGCCCCGCGACCATGCCGGCGGCGACCCATTTGCCACGCGCGTCGACGATGGTGGCGCCCGCAGGCGCCGCGACACCGGCACCGGCGGCGACGATCACCCCGTCGCGGAACAGCACGGTGCCGCCGGCGATCGGCTGCGATCCGTCGCCGATCGCGACGGTGCCACCGACGATCGCGACCGTCTCCGCCGAGAGCGGCGCGGCAGCGAGGGCCGCGAACATGACGAACAGGGCGGCCTTCACTTCACGTCTCCCGATCCGGGCTGGCCGAGTTCGAAATCCGATACCGGCCGCCGCTTCGGATCGTTCGCATCGTAGAGCAGAGCGCCATCCACCCACACCTTCTCCGGCCGGGTATAGACGCTCAGCGGGTTGCCGTTCCACAGCACCACATCGGCCATCTTGCCGGGCTTCAGGCTGCCGGTGCGATCGGCGATGCCCAGCGCCTTCGCGGGATTGTACGAAAGCCATTCCCACGCCACCGCATCGGGAATGGCGATGCCAATGCGCCGCCCCGCCGCCTGCGCCTTGGCGACTTCCTGGTTGAGCCGCTGGATGCCGTTCTCGTCATCCGAATGGATCATCGCGCAGGCGCCGGCATTCTGGAGCAGCGCGAGATTTTCGGCGATTCCGTCGAAGCTTTCCATCTTGAAGCCATACCAGTCGGCCCACACCGCTGCGCAAATGTCGTTGGCCTTCAGCAGGTCGGCGATCTTGTACGCCTCCACCGCGTGATGGAAGGCCGTCACCTTGTAGCCGAACTCCTTCGACATATCGATCACATTGGCCATCTCGTCGGCGCGGTAGCAGTGGTTCTGCACGCGGATCTCGCCGGCCAGCACGCCGCGCAGCGTATCCATGCCGATGTCGCGCGCGGGCGGATCGCCGCCGTCCTTCTCATATTTGTCCCACTTGCGCTTATATTCGGCCGCCTTCGCCCAGGTGGCGCGATCCACCGCGATATTGCCCATGCGGGTGGAAGGCTCCTTGCGCTGGCTGCCATAGACGCGCTTGGGGTTCTCGCCGCACGCCATCTTCAGGCCGTAGGGCGCGCCGGGGAACTTCATCGCCTGCACGGTGCGGGCATAGACGTTCTTCAGCACCACCGATCGCCCGCCGAACAGGTTGGCCGATCCCGGCAGGATCTGCAGCGTGGTGACGCCGCCATTGGCGAGCGCGCGGCCAAATCCCGGATCCTGCGGCCACACGCTATGTTCGGCCCATACGTCGGCCGTGACCGGGCTCGTCGCCTCGTTGCCATCCGAATGGGCGCGCACGCTGGGCGTGGGATAATCGCCGAGGTGGCTGTGGATATCGATGATCCCCGGCGTGATCCACTTGCCCGCGCCGTCGATCACCGTCGCATCCGCCGGCGCGTTTACCGCCGTGCCGATCGCGACGATCCGGCCATCGGCGAACAGCACCGATCCGCCGTCCACCCGGCCGCCCTCGCCATCGTAGATCGTCACGTTGCGCACCAGCGTCGGCACGCCGGGATAGGGCCGGTAGGTGGAGGGATAGGGATCGTGCGCATAGCCGCGATCCTTCTCCACCATAGCCGAAGCCTTGGCCGAGGCCGATTTCGGCGGCTGCGTGGCGGTGGCGCAACCGGCCGCAGCGAGCGCCAGCGCCGCCGAAGCAGCCCCGCGAATCCAGATACTTACCGATCGCGTCATTGCCGCCGCTCCCATGCCACCGCATGGCTGTACGGGACGAGCGACGCCTGTATCAAGCGACGTTTCTCAACGGCGGCGCGTCCGCTCAGAGCGTGCGGGCGAGCGCCTCCAGCTGGTCCGCGCATTGCCCCCAGCCGCTGTGGAATCCCATCGCCTCATGCTGCCGGGTCGCCTCGGCGGACCAGTGGCGCACGCGGGCGGTGTAGCGCGTCTTGCCGCCTTCGTCGGCGAAGGTGATGATGGAGAGCATGAACGGCGCGCCCTCGCCCGGTTCCCACCCGGCGGCAAAGGCATCGGTGGCGACGATTCGCACGCCCGGCACGACCTCCAGGAAGACGCCGCGACCAGGCATTTCCTCGCCGCCCGGCCCGCGCATCGTCACGTTGTTGGCGCCGCCGGGCCGCGGATCGATCTCGGCCTCCGCCACGCTCCACGGCGCGGGCGCGAACCAGCGCTTCAGCAGGTCGGCCTCGGTCCAGCAGCGATAGACGGCGTCACGCGGTGCATCGAGCAGTCGCTCCAGCACGAGTTCGCGATCCCGTGGAAAGTCAGTCATCGCATATCCGATCTTTCGGGCTTGCCTGCCGCACAATTCGGCGTAGCGTGCGAAAGCGTCAACAAAGAATGACGGAAGAGGATGTGTTCGATGGAACGGGTAGAGCCGGCACTCAGCCGCTGCACGTTTGGGCTGCTCTGCGTTGCAAGCGGCATTGCCTCGTCGATCGCCGCGATGGTCTACGCCTTGCTGGGCTGATCCGCTTCGTCGATGCCGCGCTCTGTACTCGGCGAAGCTGATCGCTGATCTATCTCGCGAACCCGCGCCCGCAGCTTGTCGAGCGCCTTGCCGAACATCGCGGTTTCCCCGGGCTCCAATATCCCGAACACCTCGTCGATGAACGCCTTTCGCGCGGGCTCCGAATTGCGGATGACGAGCCGGCCGGCGGCGGTGATCGATATCCGCTTCGTGCGGCGATCGAGCGGATCGGGATCGCGGCGCACCAGACCGTCCCGCTCAAGCCCGTCGATCGCCTCCGTCACCGTACGCGGCGCGAGTCCGAAGCTTTCCACCACATCGATCCCGCGCACCCAATCCGCCTGATCGATGAACATCAGCAGCTTGGTCCGCGCGAACGAGGCGCCGTGCAGCCGCATGATCCGATCGAGCGCACGTTGCGACACGACATACAGATCACGCAAGCCGGCCGCGACATCCTCGGTCGTGGGATTTTTGTGATGGACCATATCTTATAGGCTTGCCGCATGCCGCGCCGCGGCGCAAGGGGGATTTGAGATCGCCCGGGTTGGGCCAATCGGGAAGATGCACATGGCGGCAAGCCAGAATGACGATCAGGACATTGCCGGCCCCGCGGCGGAAGTGGACGGGCGTGCGCCGCGACGCTCTCCGTTCAAGCGGCCCGTGGTGCGACTGGTGCTTGGCATCGTCGCGGTCGTTGCCGTGGTCCTGCTCGTGCTCTGGCTGATCCGCTACGAGACGCACGGCAAATATGTCGAAGGCACGAACGATGCCTATATCCAGGCGGATGCCGTCACCGTCTCGCCGCGCATCGCCGGCTATGTCGAGCAGCTGTTCGTCACCGACAATCAGGACGTGAAGGCCGGGCAGCCGCTGCTGCGGATCGATCCGCGCGACTATAAGGCGCAGACCTCGCAATATCAGGCGCAGATCGATGTCGCGCGGGCGAATGTGGATAATGTGCGGGCCGGGATACGCGAACAGGAGGCGGCCGTCGCGCAGGCGCGCGCGCAGCTTGCCTCCGCCCAGAGCGATGCCGCCTTCGCCGCGTCGGAGGTGGCGCGCTACACCCCGCTCGCGGCGAGCGGGGCCGAAACCCGCGAGCGGCTGAACGATCTGCGCAACCGCGCCACACAGGCCGCCAACGCCGTGACCGCGCAGCGCGCCGCCCTCACCAGCACCGAGCGGCGGATCGGCTCGCTCAACGCCCAGGTGCGTCAGGCGAGGGCGCAGGGTGAGTCGGCCGGCGCGCAGCTTGCCGCCGCCAACGTCAATCTCGGCGCCACCACGATCAAGGCGAGCGTCGATGGCCGGGTCGGCAACAAGAGCGTCCAGGCCGGGCAGTTCGTCCAGACGGGCACGCGCCTGATGTCGATCGTGCCGCTCGCCTCCATCTACATCCAGGCGAACTTCAAGGAGACGCAGATCGGCCTCATGCGCCCCGGGCAGCCCGCGACGATCCATGTCGACGCGCTGAACGGCGTCGACCTGAAGGGTCATGTGGAAAGCGTGTCACCGGGCACCGGCGGGCAATTCTCGCTGCTGCCGCCGCAGAACGCCACCGGCAACTTCACCAAGATCGTGCAGCGCGTGCCGGTTCGCGTCGCCATCGACGCCGGCCCGGATGCGCGGCGCGTCCTGGTGCCGGGCCTCTCGGTCACGGTCGAAGTGGATACGATCGCCGCCAGGGACGAAGCCGGCCGCATCCGCGAACAGGAACGCGCGCGGCGAAAGGCCGGCCGGTGAGCGACGCACGGCGACCGGCATCATGGTGAGCACCCGCGCCTCCAGCAGCGGCGAGGCGGATGCCTCGGCGAGCGAACCCGCGACGGAGCAGCGCGCCGATACCGCAGCGTGGCTGGCGGTCGCGGCCGGCACGCTCGGCGCGTTCATGGCGACGCTCGATATCTCGATCGTCAACTCCTCGCTCCCCACGATCCAGGGCGAGATCGGCGCCAGCGGCACTGAGGGCACCTGGATCGCGACGGCCTATCTGGTCGCCGAGATCGTCGTCATTCCGCTCTCTGGCTGGCTCGCGCGCCTGCTCGGCCTGCGCACGCTGCTGCTGGTCGCGGCGATCCTGTTCACCCTGTTCTCGATGGTCTGCGGCATTTCCACATCGCTGCCGATGATGATCTTCGGCCGGGTTGGGCAGGGCTTCACCGGCGGCGCCTTGATCCCCACCGCGATGACGATCATCGCCACCCGGCTGCCGCGCCATCAGCAGCCGATCGGCAACGCGCTGTTCGGCTCCACCGTCATCCTCGGCCCCGTCATCGGCCCGGTGATCGGCGGTTGGCTGACCGAGAATGTCAGCTGGCACTATGCCTTCTTCATCAACCTGCCGGTCGGCATCACCCTGGTCACGTTGCTGCTGGTGGCGCTGCCGCATCAGAAATCCCGCTTCGATCAGCTGCGCGAGGCGGACTGGTTCGGCATCGCCGGGCTGGCGCTGGGCCTCGGCGGCCTCACCGTCGTGCTGGAGGAAGGCGAGCGGGAGCAATGGTTCTCGTCTCCGACGATCAATGCGCTCACGGCCGTGTCGATCCTCGGCTTCATCCTGCTGTCGATCGGCCAGCTCGTCGCGAAGAAGCCGGTGATCCGGCTTTCCTTGCTGCGCGATCGCCAGTTCGGCAGCGTCGTCGTGATGGTGACGGTGGTCGGCATGGTGATCTACGGCACCTCCTATACGATCCCGCAATTCCTCTCGGGGATCGCCGGCTACAACTCCCTTCAGGCGGGCGAGGTCGTGCTGCTGTCCGGCATCCCGGCGCTCCTGATGATGCCGTTCACGCCGTTCATGCTGCGGATCCTCGACATCCGCCTGTCCGTCGGCATCGGGCTGATGATCCTCGCCATCAGCGCTTTCATGGAAACCGGGCTCACCCCGCTGTCCACCGGTGAGGCGTTCGCGGATTCGCAACTGTTGCGCGGCGTCGGCACGATCATGACGATGATGTTCCTCAACCAGGCGGCGATCCGCTCGGTGCCGCCGGAACTCGCCGGCGACGCCGCCGGGCTCTACAATGCCGCGCGCAATCTCGGCGGGTCGCTCGCTTTGGCGGGCATCGCGGTGATCCAGGATCAGCGGGTCTGGCTGCACAGCCGCCGCATCGAGGAAAGCCTTTCGGCCAACGGCGTGGACGTGCAGGCTTATATGGCGGACCAGGCGCAGGCGCTGGGCGGGCAGGCGGCGGCCTATCGCTCGCTCGGCAACAGCATCCAGGCCCAGGCGCTGACGATGACCTATATCGACCTGTTCTGGATATTGTCGGTCGGCATCGTCGCGGTGATACCGCTGATCTTCTTCCTGCGCCCGCTGCCCAAGGGCGCGAAGCCCGTCGCATCGCATTGAGGAACAGCATGCGCCCCACCCGCCCGCTCCCCCCTCTTCCGGCCGCCTGCGTGATCGCCGCGCTCGCGCTGGCCGGCTGCACCGCCGGCCGCGATTATGACGGCTCGCCGTCGGCGGCACCCAAGGCGGCGATCGCGGGCGCCTTTGTGCGCGCCGGCGATCTGCCGCTTCAGCCGATGCCGGCGGGCGCGCCCTGGTGGCGGACGCTGGCCGACCCGGTGCTCGAGCCGCACGGTCGCGGCATCCGGCTCACGCAAGCCGGGCATAGCTTCCTGCCGAAAGGCCGGGCCGTGCTGGATGCCTACACGCTGATGTTGAGCGGGGCCGAGCCGCCGGGTGTCGCTGGCACGCTCAGGATCGGATTGGCGGAGGGCTTCGCCGTCGCGTGCTTGCCGGTGCTGATCCCGGCACTCGCCCGCGCGCACCCACGGCTGCGGCCGGAATGGAC
>CAXTTS010000019.1:6816-25695 GCA_964247265.1 uncultured Sphingomonadaceae bacterium | reverse complement strand
GCGTCGCGCCGTCGCCGCCCGATCCGCGCCGGATCGAGAATTCCTCGACCAGCACCGGAAAACGCGTCTCCAGCACCTCCGGATCGGTCAGCCGGCTGTTGGTCATGTGGGTCTGCACCACGTCGGCCCCGGCAAAGCCCGGCCCCGCGCCCAATCCGCCGGCGATCGTCTCATAATATTGGCGCGTCTCGTCGCCGAAGGTGAAGTTGTTCATCGTCCCCTGCGCGCTCGCCATCGCCCCCAGCGCGCCGAACAGCGCATCGGTGACGACCTGGCTCGTCTCCACGTTCCCCGCCACCACCGCCGCCGGATAGAGCGGGTTCAGCATCGATCCCTCCGGCACCACGATCTCCACGGGGGCGAGGCAGCCGTCGTTCAGCGGGATCGGCTCGTCCAGCAGCGCGCGCATCACGTACAGCACGGCGGCGCGCACCACCGATAGCGGCGCGTTGAAATTGTTCGGCCGCTGCGCGCTGGTGCCGGTGAAGTCCACCCGGGCGGAGCGGGCCGTGCGGTCGATCGTCACCGCCACGCGGATCACCGCGCCATCATCCATCTCATAGGCGAAGCGGCCGTCGCGCAGCCCGTCGATCAGCCGGCGCACGGCGCCCTCGGCATAATCCTGCAGATGGCGCATATAGGCCTGCACCACCGCCAGCCCATAATCCCCGGCCATCTGTCGCAGCCCCTCGGCCCCGCGCGCGCAGGCCGCCACCTGTGCGGCGAGATCGGCGATGTTCTGGTCGATCGCGCGCGACGGCCACGGCCCGGCGGCGAGCAGCGCGCGCATCTCCGCCTCGCGCATCCGCCCGCCTTCCACCAGCAGCACATTGTCGAGGATCACGCCCTCCTGGGTGATGTCGCTGCTGTCGGGCGGCATCGATCCGGGGCTGATCCCGCCGACATCGGCATGGTGCCCGCGCGCCGCGACGAAGAAGGCCGGCGCGCCCTCATCCCCCACGAACACCGGCATGATGACGGTGATGTCGGGCAGATGCGTGCCGCCGCGATAGGGCGCGTTCAGGCAATAGGCGTCGCCCGGCTTCATCCCGCGACCATCCGCGCCGCCGCCCCGCGCCGCGATAACGGTGCGGATGCTCTCCCCCATCGAACCCAGATGCACCGGAATGTGCGGCGCATTGGCGATCAGATTGCCGCCCGCGTCGAACAGCGCGCAGGAGAAATCGAGCCGCTCGCGGATGTTGACGGAAGAGGCGCTGTGCTGGAGCGCGGCGCCCATCTCCTCCGCCAGCCCCATGAACAGCCCGGCGAATATCTCCAGCCGCACCGGATCGGCGAAAGACGGATCGGCCGGGGCGGCGACGCGGGCGGCCTGCCGCGTCAGGATCAGATTGCCAAGCGGATCGACCCGCGCCGCCCAACCCGGCTCCAATATCGTCGTCGCGCTCGGATCGACGATCAGTGCCGGCCCCGCGATCCACGCATCGGCGGCAAGGCCGGCACGATCGTAGAGCGGCGCGCGGTGCATCGCGCCACCCGCGAACAGATCGACGGTAGCGAGCGGTGGCGCGCTTGTGGGCGGCAGCGGCATTCCGGCCACCGGCTCGCCACCTCCGTCGATCGCCTCCACCCGCAGCGCCTCGACGATCAGCGCCCCCTCCGCGACGAAGCCGAAACGCCGGCGGTGCGCCGCCTCGAACGCGGCGCGCATCGCCTCGGGCGGGCCGGCCGCCACGTCGATGCCCTGATCGCTGCGGGCATGGCGCAGGGTGGCCAGCGCCTCCACCCGGATCGCGTCCACCACCCCCTCCGCCACCAGCGCCGCGCGCGCCTCCGCCGCCAGCCCGGCCAGCGCATCGGCAAAGCCGTCGCCCTCCGCCAGCGGCAGGGCCAGCGTCCGCTCGCGCATCGCCCGGCGATCGGCCAGCCCCATGCCGTAGGCGGAAAGGATGCCGGCGAGCGGATGGATCATCACCCGCTCCATCCCCAGCGCATCGGCAACCAGGCAGGCATGCTGCCCGCCGGCCCCGCCGAAGCAGGCCAGCACGTAGCGCGTCACGTCATGCCCGCGCGCCACCGATATCGCCTTGATTGCATTGGCCATGTTGGCGACGGCGATGGCGATCAACCCTTCGGCGACGGCGTGCGGCGTGGTCGCCCGTCCGGTCGCCGCCGCCACCTCGCCGGCCAGCGCGGCGAAGCGGGCTTCCACGATCGCGCGGTCGAGCGGCTCGTCGCCGCCGGGTCCGAACAGGCGGGGGAAATGATCGGGCTGGATCTTGCCCAGCAGCAAATTGCAGTCCGTCACCGTCAGCGGCCCACCGCGCCGGTAGCAGGCCGGGCCGGGGATCGCGCCGGCCGATTGCGGCCCCACGGTGAAGCGCGCGCCATCGAACCGGCACACCGATCCGCCGCCCGCCGCCACCGTGTGGATATGCATGGTCGGCGCGCGGACCCGCACGCCGGCCACCACCGCATCATATTGCCGCTCGTAGCGCCCGGCATAGAGCGACACGTCGGTGGAGGTGCCGCCCATGTCGAAGCCGATGACATGATCGAAGCCGGCCGCTGCCGCCGTCCGCGCCATGCCGACGATCCCGCCCGCCGGACCGGACAGGATGGCATCCTTGCCGCGCAGCCGCCGCCCGTCCACCAGCCCACCGCTCGATTGCATGAACAGCGGCGTGCGCCCCTCGCCCAGCGCGCGGCCGAACCCCTCGACGTAATCACGCAGCACCGGTGAGAGATAGGCGTCCACCACCGTCGTGTCGCCACGCCCGATCAGCTTGATGAGCGCGCCGCTGCGATGGCTGACGGAGATCTGGGTGAAGCCGATCCGCTCCGCCAGCGCAGCCAGCGCCGCCTCGTGCGCGACGTGGCGATAGCCGTGCATCAGCACGATCGCGATCGCGCGCAGGCCATCGGCGAAGGCCGCGCGCAGATCCCGCTCCGCCGCCGCCAGCGCCAGCGGCACCAGCGTCTCGCCCTCCGCCGTCACCCGCTCGTCTATCTCGATCACGCGATCGTAGAGTGGCGGCGGGATCAGGATGTGGCGCGCGAAGATATCGGGCCGGTTCTGATAGCCGATCCGCAGCGCATCGCCGAAACCGCGCGTGATCGCCAGCACGGTGGGTGCGCCCTTGCGCTCCAGCAGCGCGTTCGTCGCCACGGTGGTGCCGATCCTCACCTCGGCCGGCGGCAGCGGCCCCTGCGCGATCCCGCTCAGCCGGCGGATCGCGGCGACCGCCGCATCATCGTAGCGCCCCGGATCCTCCGACAGCAGCTTGGCGGTGGCGATCGTCCCGTCAGGCCGGCGGGCGACCACATCGGTGAAGGTGCCGCCGCGATCGATCCAGAACTGCCAGTCCGCACGCCTTGGCTGCTCAGATCTCATACTCGATCTGCCATTCCTGCGCGGCATGGGCCGGCGGCTGGTTGGCGAGCAGCGGCTGGCGCGCCGTCATCTCGCCGTACAGCCGCTTGATCGCGCCGCTGCCGGTGCGGATGAACAGCCCGGGCACGATGGCATGGACCAGCAAGGCAAGGCCCGCCCCGATCATCGTCAGGCCGAAGCGGCCGGCGATGCCGAAATGCTCGGCATAGCTTTCCCGCACGGTACGCGGATGGGCGAGGAACAGGCGGTCGATCATGTCAGCCTCCGGGCTATCAGGCGAAGGGGTAGGGCGGACGCGCGCTTGTCGCAAGCGCGCGGCACGTTGCTCAGTCCGGCAGCATCATCTCGCCGGAAAAGAGCGTGAGAGTCCGACCGCCGATCCACACCGCGCCGTCCGCGTCCTGCGCCACATGCACCCGCCCGCGCCGGCCGATCCGCGTGCCCTGCGCGGCGACATAGCCGCCGCTCGCCCGGCCGCTGGCGAACAGCCATTGCGCGATCGAGGCGTTCAGGCTGCCGGTCACCGGATCTTCCAGGATCGTGCCGTGATGATCGCTGAACAGGGCGCGGATTTCATAGGCCGCCTCGCCGCCGGGCGGATGCGCGCCCACCACGCCCAGCTCGATCCGCTCGGGGTGGGATCGCAACGGCTCCACCGCCAGCACCGCCTCGGCCGATGCCAGCATCACCGCCATCCAGCCGGGGCCGTTATCCACCCATTCCGCCGCGACGATCCCGGCCGGGTCGATCCGCAGCACCTCCGCCGCCCGCGCCACCAGCGCCGGCTCCACCGGTCCCGATCGCAGCAGCGGCGGTGCGGCGAAGGCCAGCCGGTCGCCATCCGGCTTCACCGCTACCAGCCCCCCGCCGCATTGCTGCACGATCAGCGCCGGATCGCGCGGCACGCCGCCCGCCGCCAGCCAGGCGTGGCAGGTGCCCAGCGTCGGGTGCCCGGCAAAGGGCAGCTCGCGCTCCAGCGTGAAGATGCGGACGCGATAGTCGGCGGCATCGTCGGTCGGCGGCAGCAGGAAGGTCGTCTCGGAAAGGTTCAGCCAGCGGGCGATGCGCAGCATCTCGTCGTCGCTCAGACCCCCGTCGCTCAGGCCTTCACCATTGGCGATCACCGCCAGCGGATTGCCGCTGAACGGCGCGCCGCCGAACACGTCGACCAGGTGGAACAAGCGGGGCATGGCGTCTCCTCGTTGGTGCGACATCGGTGATATACCGATCCGGTGGCCGCGCGGAACCGGAAGATCGTTCACGCGATAACCTGGATCAGGGGAACAGCAGGGGGCGTGATGGCAGGCGGTGCGGCAGGGCGATTGGGCGGGCGAACCGTCGCCGCACGTATCCGTCGCGCATCGCTGCCCGTGCGGGTGGCCGCCGCACTGATCTTCGCGGTCGCCTTGTTCTTCGTGCTGCTGGCGGCATTTCCGTGGGGGCTGGTGGCGGGTCACGCCGCCGGGCCGCTATCCCGCCTGCTCGGCCGCAGCGTGCGGATCGGCGGCGCGGACCGGATCGACGGCATCTCCCTGTCGCCCACAGTCGAACTGCGCGACGTGACGGTCGGCCAGCCGGCGGGGTTCGCGGGCGGTCCGATGGCGCGGGTCGCCAGCGTGCGCGTCCGCTTCGCCGCCTTGCCGCTGCTGATCGGCCGCTTCCGCCCCGCCGCCATCACGATGTCGGGCGGCCGCCTGCTGCTCGTGCGCGACGGGGCGGGCCATGCCAATTGGGAGAGCGGCGACAAGGGCGACGGCACGGCCGGCGCCAGCCCGTCCTTGTCGCTGCTGACCGTGCGCGATACGGCGTTGCGGCTGGACGATGCGAAGCGTCACATCCGGCTCGATGCCGCCGTAACGATCGATCCGCGATCGGGGCTGGCGATCGGCGGCAGCGGCACGCATCGCGGCACCCCGATCCGGCTGGCGATCCGCGCGGCGGACCCGTCTTCGGCCGGGCCGGTGCATATCTCGGTGCGATCGGCGCTCGCCGGGCTGGACGGGATCGTCACGCCCGATCGTCCGCTCGATCTCGCCCGTTTTCGCGCGCGGTTCGCCACCGATGGCACCGATCTCACCTATCTGGACGACATCGTTCAGGCCGGGCTGTTCCCCACCCGGCCCTTCCGCCTCGCCGGAACGCTCCGCCGCGATGGCGCGGACTGGCGGGTCGATCGGCTGGCGGGCACGATCGGCCACAGTATCGTCTCCACCCGCCTGACGATCGACAGGCGCGGCGGGCGGACGATCCTGAACGGCGATGTCCGGGCCAAGCAACTGGATTTCGACGATTTCTCCTCGGCAGGGCAGCGCGCCGGGGCCGCCGCCCGCCAGGCCCGCACCGGCCCGCGGGTGATCCCCGCCACCAGCATCGTGCTGGACAAGCTGGCCCGGCTGGACGGCAAGGTCAGCCTGCGCGCCGATCGCCTCCTGTCCGCCACCCCCTCCGCCTTCCGCACCCTCACCGCCACCGCCACCCTCGATCGCCAGCGCCTCATCCTGTCCCCCCTCGCCGCCGGCCTTCGCAGCGGTACGCTGACCGGCCGGGTGGTGGTGGAGGATCGCATTGATATCCCCCGTCTTTCGCTCGATCTACGGATCAGCGGCGCCCGGATCGAGCGGCTGCTGCTGCCGGGCGATGCGATCGAAGGCCCGCTCTCGGCGCGGCTGCGACTCGCCGGACAGGGCAATACCGTGCGCGAGGCGATGTCCCGCGCCTCCGGCAAGGTCGGCCTGGTCGTGCCCAGCGGCTCGATCCGCCGCGATTACGCCATCTATGCCGGCGGCGATCTGCTCAAAAGCGTCGGCCAGATCGTCGGCGGCGACAAGGGGCGGCGGGTCGGCCTCCGCTGTCTGGTCGCCGATTTCGCGGTGGCGGGCGGCCGGATGACGCCCCGGCCGCTCGTGCTGGATGCCGAGATCACCCGCGCCGATGGCACCGGCGCCATCCTGCTGGCCGACGAGACGATCGATCTGTCGCTGCGCGGGCGGGCGAAGGATCCCGGCCCGATCCAGTCGACCGCCCCGGTGCGGCTGGTCGGCACGCTATCCGAGCCGAAGCTCGACATTCGCCCGCCACGCGCCGAGCGCAAGGGCGAAGGCGGCGTGTTCGATCGCATCGGCTTTCTGCTCAAGAGCCTGAAGATCGGCGACAAGGCCCGCCGCACCGCCGCCCCGCAACGGGCCGACTGTGCCGGCCTGCAGGCTGCCGCATCGCGCTGAGCCGCCATTGCGTCGCGCGCCGCCTCCGGTAGGAGCAGGGGCATGATATTTCGCCGCCACCGCCGCCTCGCCACGCTCCTGATCGCAGCGATGCTGCTGCCGGCGGCCCGCATCCAGGCCGCAGCGCCGCCGGAGGGCACCCTCGTCATCCAGGTCGACAACGTCCGCAATGCGGCGGGGCGGATCCATGCCGATGTCTGCACGGAAGGTCGGTTCCTCAAGGATGGCTGCCCCTTCTCCGCCGAGGCGCCGGCCCATCCCGGCGAGACGACGCTCACGGTGCGCGGGGTGCCGCCGGGCCGCTATGCGGTGCAGCTGTTCCACGACGAGAATCTGAACGGCAAGGTCGATCGCGGGCTGTTCGGCATCCCCAAGGAGGGCGTCGGTTTCTCCAACGATGCGCCAATCCGCTTCGGCCCGCCCAAATTCGCCGCCGCCGCCATCGATCTTGCCGCCGGCAGCCGGACGATCGGCATCACGATGCACTATTTCGCCGGGCAGAGCGGCCCGGCGGCAGCGCGCTGAGCGACGTGCGGCCCGTCCAGCGGCTCGTCGAGGCCAGCGTCGCGCGGCCGTGGCGGACCGTGCTGATCTGCGGCGCGCTGGCGCTGCTGGCGCTCTTCGTTGCGATCGATCGGTTCGCGATGACGACGGACACCGGCGCGCTGATCTCCCCGAACGTGCCGTGGCGCCAGCAGGAGCGGGCGATGGAAGCCGCCTTTCCGCAGTTGCGTGACGCAATGGTGATCGTGATCGACGGCGCGACGCCGGAACTGGCCGAGCAAAGCGCGGCCAGGCTCGCGGTGACCCTACGGCAGGATCGCGCGCATTTCCGCCGCGTCACCCGCCCGGATGGCGGCGATTTCTTCGCCCGCGAAGGTCTGCTGTTCGGCTCGCGCGAGGAGGTGCGGCAGGCGACATCCGCCCTGATCGAGGCGCAGCCTCTGCTCGGCCCGCTCGCCGCCGATCCCAGCCTGCGGGGGGTGACGGCGGTGCTCGGCACCGTGCTCGACGGCGTGGCGCGCGGCGAGACCACGCTCGCCCGGATCGATCGGCCGATACGGGCGCTGGCCGAGGCGGGCGAGCGTTCGCTCGCCGGGCACCCGGCCTTCTTCTCGTGGCAGGCGCTGATCGGCGGCAGTGGCGGCGCGCTGGCGCCGGGCTTGCGGCGGTTGATCCTGGTGCAGCCGGTGCTCGATCATGGCGCGTTGATGCCAGGCGAGGCGGCATCGGTGGCGGTGCATGAGGCCGCTGCCACCCTCGGCCTCGATCCGGCGCATGGCGTCACGGTGCGACTGACCGGGGAGGTGCCGCTGGCCGACGAGGAGTTCGCCACGCTGCAGGAGAATATCGGCGCGGTGGGCGCGGTGATGCTGGCGGCGATGCTGGTGACGCTCTGGTTCGCGACGCGATCGGCGCGGCTCGTGGCGGCGATCATGGCGACGATCCTGGCCGGGTTGATCGTCACCCTCGCCATTGGTCTGGTCGCGGTCGGGCGGCTGAACCTGATCTCCGTCGCCTTCATTCCTCTGTTCGTCGGCCTCGGCGTGGATTTCGCCATCCAGCTCTGCGTGCGCTTCAATGCCGAGCGGCTGGCGGGTGCCGATCCGGCGGCGGCGGCGATGCGGCGGGCGGCCGAGGCGCTGGGCACGCCGCTGCTGCTGGCGGCTGGCGCGGTGTTCCTGGGTTTCGGCGCGTTCCTGCCGACCGCTTATGTCGGCATCGCCGAACTGGGCGTGATCGCCGGGCTGGGCATGATCGTCGCGCTGTCGTTCAGCGTCACCCTGCTGCCGGCGCTGGTGCTGCTGCTACCGCCGGGCAGGCCGGCGGGGCAGGTGGGCTTCGCCGCGCTGGCGCCGCTGGATCGCTTCCTTGATCGGCGACGCCGGGCGGTGCTGTGGGCGTTCGCGCTGTCGATGCTGGCGAGTGTCGCGCTGCTGCCCTGGGTGGTGTTCGACTTCAACCCGCTGCACCTGCGCGATCCCGATGCACCGGCGATGCGGACGCTGGCCGACCTGACGCGCGACCCGGACCGCACGCCAAACGTGATCGACGTGCTGGCCGCGAACCCCGCTGAGGCGAGGAGGATCGCGGCCCGGCTTGCGGCACTGCCGGAGGTCGCGCGGGTGATCTCGCTCGACAGCTTCGTCCCCGGGGATCAGCCGGCCAAGCTGGCGATGATCGCCGATGCCGCCTTGCTGCTGGACGTGACGCTGAACCCGTTCGACCTGGCGCCGCCCCCCACCGACGCCGAAACGATCGCCGCGCTGACCGACATCGCCGCCCGACTGCGCCAGGCGGGCGCGGCCTCCGCCACGCCGGCGGGTTCGGCGGCGATGCGGCTGGCGGCGGTGCTGCATCGTCTGGCCCGCGCCACGCCGGCGGCGCGGGCCAGCGCGCAGGCGGCGATCATCGCGCCGCTCGGCGTGATACTGGATCAGGCGCGCACCGCGTTGCAGGCGCAGCCGGTCAGCCGCGCGACGCTGCCGGCGGACATGGTGCGCGACTGGACCGCGCCCGACGGCCGGGTGCGGTTGCAGGTCTCGCCGCGGGGCGATGCCAACGACAACCGCGTCGTCCGCCGCTTCCGCGCGACGGTGGCGGCGGTGACGCCGGCGATCTCCGGCCTGCCCGTCGCCACGCAGGCGGCGGCGGCAACGGTGGCGGGCGCCTTCGTGCAGGCCGGGCTGATCGCATTGGCGCTGGTGAGCCTGCTGCTGTTCGCCGTGCTGCGCCATGCGCGCGAGGTGGCGTTCACGCTGGCGCCGGTGGTGCTCTCGATCTTCCTGACGCTCGGCACCTGCGTGGTGATCGGCCAGCCGATCAACTTCGCCAACATCATCGCTTTTCCCCTGTTGTTCGGGATCGGCGTGGCGTTCCACATCTATTTCGTGATGGCATGGCGCGACGGCGCCACCGCTCTGCTGCAATCGAGCCTGGCGCGCGCCGTGCTGTTCAGCGCGCTCGCCACGGGCACGGCGTTCGGCAGCCTCTGGCTCTCGGCGCATCCGGGCACCGCAAGCATGGGCAAGATCCTGATGATCTCGCTGGCCTGGACGCTGATATGCGCGCTGATATTCGAGCCCGCTTTGCTCGGCCCGCCGCGTGAGGAGCGGCGGGGCTGATCGCTCAGCCGCCCTGTTCCAGTGCGACGAAGCCGCGATTCTCCTCGCGCAGGCGCGCACCCGCCTCGTCGTAGAAGAAAGGAAGGAAGGCGAAGCGGCGGCCCCGCGTGACGGGCAGCGCCTCGTGCAGCAGCGAGCAGGAGAAGACGACCGCGCCGCCGGTGGGCGCGCGATAGCGCCGCGATCCGAACTCGGGAAAGACGAGGTCGCCGCCCTCATAATCGTCCGCGTTCAGGTTGATCGTGCAGGCGAAGCGGCGATGGGCGGTGCCTTTGGTCGTGTTGTCGCGGTGCGCATGGAAGTAGCCGCCTCCCTGCTCGCCATCGTAGCAGGCGACCAGCCAGCGTTCGATCCTTGTCGGCTCCCACTGGAACGAGCGGATGATCTGCGGCACGAGAAAACGCTGGATGCGGACGCGCAGCTGATCCTGCAGCCCGGCATCGGCGATGAGATGATCGGATCGGCGTTTGTGGGCGTGATCCACCTGCCTGACGGTGACGCCGCCGACCTCCCGCATGAAGCCCGAGTCGATGCCGCCGCCCTGATCGTGCAGGGCGATCAGGCTGCGGCACAAGGCAGGCTCCAAGATGCGCGGCGCGATCAGCACCGGGGCCAGGCCGTCGCTTGCCTCCGCGCAGAGCGACCGCAAGGCGGCGAGGGCGGGCTTCCCTTCGCCGAGCGGGAAGCGTTGCACCACCCGCAGCGCCCGGTCGAGCAGCAGCCAATGGGGGCGGTAGATCAGCCGATCGCCATCGGCCGACGCCGCCCCGTAGAGCCGCGAGACCGCCAGATCGTGATCGAGGAACCAGCGGATGCCGGGCAGATCCCGCGCGATGCGCCCTTGCGCCACGTCCGCCGGATCGATGCTGACGCCGAAGAAGCAGGCGTTCGCATCATCGAACAGGCCGCGATCGGCGGCGATCAGCGCGGTCGCGGCGACAGCGGTGGGAGCGGCCATGCTGCCGGGGAACAGCATCAGCACCGGCCGCCCGGCCACCGTATCGAAGCAGTAATCGGACGCACCGCCGAGCGAAGCCGCGCTGAACCAGGGCGCGGCGTCGCCCGGCAGGAGCAGGTCGCTCATGCGCCCGGGGTGGCGGGTCCGTCCGGCGGCGGAGCCGCGCCGGCATCCGGCGCGGCCGGATCGACGAGGGGATCGAGCGGGATCGCCGCCGGCTTATCCGCCGCCGGCGGCGCATCCGCCGGCGCTGCCGATGCCGCCGGATCGAGCGCGGGATCGGCCAGCGGATCGTCGGGCGTGCCCGGTTCGCCCGGCAGGTTGCGGCCCGGCGCCTTCAGCGCGGCAATCTCCGCGACACGGCTTTGCAGATAGACGGAGCGCAGCGTGGCATAGGGATCGAGCGCGGTGGCGTAGAGCGCGCTCAGCTCCGCATCATTCTCCGCCCGCGCGTCCAGCCCGGTGACGACCGCCTTGCCGATCTGGTAATCGGTGCGATTGAACGGCGATCCGATCGCGATGGGCAGCACCATTCCGTCGCCCGTGCCGCCGGCCAGATCGCGCAGCGTGCTGGAGCCGAGGAACGGCAGGAAGATATAGGGGCCGGGCTTCACCCCATAATAGCCCAGCGTATCGCCGAAGCCGTTGGGGCGGTGCGGCAGCTTCTCGGGCGTCGCGACGTCGATCAGGCCGCCGACGCCCAGCGTCGTGTTGATGGCGAAGCGGCCGAAGGTGCGCAGCGCGCGGCCCGGGCGCAGTTGCAGCATGTCGTTGAGGAAGACGACCGGCTCGCCGAGATTGCTGAAGACGTGGCGGATGCCGCCGCGCACCACCTTGGGCACGATATGGCGATAGCCGAGCGCCACCGGCCGCAGCACCGCCTTGTCCAGCTTTTGGAAGACGCGGAACATGAAGCGGTTGACGCCCTCCAGCGGATCGCCGGGCGTGTGCGGCGGCTTGGCGGGTGTAGCGCTTTCCGCCGGCGTTTCGCCGGCATTGGGTGTAGTGGTCTCGGAAGCGGCACCAGCAAGGGCAGCGGGCGCTTCGGTCGGTGGAGCCGGTGGAGCAGGGGCAAGGGCCAGCGCGATCGCCGGCAGCAGCGCAAAGCCGCTCATCCGCCGGCCTTGGCGGATTGCGCGTCGAGGTGGCGGATCAGCGCCTTCGCGCCGCCGCCTTGCAGGATGCGGGCGAAATCCGCCCGGCGGGTGGCAAGCTGGCTGATCGAATCGCGGTAGAAGATGTCGATGATCCTCCAGCCGCCCTCCGCGCCGCCGGTCTGCCGCAGGCGGTAGGCAATGGCGACGGGGGCGCCGCTGCCGATCAGCGAGGTGCGGACTAGCCGGTCGCCGCCGCGCGCCTCGACTTTGGGATCGACGGCGAAACGCTCGCCGGAGAAGCCGTCGAAGTTCGCGGCATATTGCGCGATCGTCATCCGGCGGAAGGCGGCGACCAGCGCCGTCTGGTCGGCGGGCGCGATCGTGGACCAGCCGGTGCCGACCACCAGCCGGGTCATCAGGGGCAGATCGAACGCGCGATCGACGACGGGTGCGATGGTTGCGGCGCGGCCGCGCGGGCCGGCCGACTTGCCTGCCTTCATCGCGGCGATCAGGCCATCGCAGAGCGCCTGCACCCGAGCGCGCGCGGGATCGGCCGACACCTGCGCCACGATCGGCGCGACGGGCATGGAAAAAGCGAGGAGCAGGGCGGAGGCCCGGATGAGGCGCATGGATCGGGCTCGGCTTGGGCGAAGCCTGCCGCATACCGCCGCGCCCCCCGCCGGTCCAGCCCGTCCGTGCATGCCTTCGGGCGAGTTTGTGCGGCACGGCAACAAACGGGCTTTTTCAAACCGCCTCGTACCGCTAATCAGGGCACGCCGCACCGGTTCAGGGTCGTGTGCTGGCACGGAGCCTTGCAGCGGAGATACCGTGACCAGTTTGCCCTATCCAAAGCCGGCGCGATCCGATCCGGCGCCGTTGCGCGTGTTCCTGGCCCAGCCGCGCGGGTTCTGCGCCGGGGTGGTGCGTGCCATTGATATCGTCGAACGCGCGCTGGAGATCCAGACGCCCGTCTATGTGCGGCACGAGATCGTCCACAACCGCCACGTCGTCGATCGGCTGCGGGGCAAGGGCGCGGTGTTCGTCGAGGATGTCGACGAGATACCGGCCGGCGCGCTGACCATCTTCAGCGCGCACGGCGTGGCGCGATCGGTACAGGAGGAGGCACGGCTGCGCGACCTGCCAACGCTCGACGCCACCTGCCCGCTGGTGACGAAGGTGCACCTCCAGGGCCGCCGCTATGCCAGAGCTGGGCGGGCGCTGGTGCTGGTGGGCCATGCCGGCCATGCCGAGGTGATCGGCACGATCGGCCAGATCGATGCGCCGGTGCATCTCGTCTCCACCGCCGAGGATGTCGCTACGCTGCCATTCGCGGCCGACACGCCGATCGCCTATGTGACGCAGACGACGCTCAGCGTGGACGATACCCGCATGGTGATCGCCGCGCTGCACGCGCGCTTCACCGATGTGATGGGGCCGGACGTGTCCGAGATATGCTATGCCACGCAGAACCGGCAGACGGCGGTGCGCGATCTGTGCCGGGTCAGCGACCTGCTGATCGTGGTGGGCGCGCGCAACAGCTCCAACTCCAGTCGCCTGCGGGAGATCGGGACGGAGATGGGCGTGCCGAGCTATCTGGTCGACGATGGCGATGGCGTCGATCCGGCGTGGCTCGACGGCATCGACCGGGTGGGCCTGACTGCGGGCGCCTCGGCGCCCGACGAGCTGGTCGACAGCGTGATTGCGGCGCTGCGCCGCATCCGCCCGATTGAGGTTTCGCAGCTGGACGGGGTGGAGGAGAATGTCGAGTTCAGCCTGCCGCCGGAACTCAGGCGGATGGCCGGCGCTTCAACCGCGGCGGCCGAGTAGGAGCGTAGCATGTCATTGCCTTTGAGCCAGATCGCCCGCATCGGCGCCTATACCGTCAAGCAGCACATCAGGGGCGGGCGGTATCCGCTGGTGCTGATGCTGGAGCCGCTGCTGCGCTGCAATCTTGCCTGCGCCGGCTGCGGCAAAATCGACTATCCCGATCCCATCCTGAACCAGCGGCTGAGCTATGACGATTGCATGGCCGCGATCGACGATTGCGGCGCGCCGGCGGTGTCGATCGCGGGTGGCGAGCCATTGCTCCACCGCGACATGCCGAAGATCGTCGAGGGCTATATCGCGCGCAAGAAGTTCGTGATCCTCTGCACCAACGCGCTGCTGATGAAGAAGAAGATCGACGACTATCGGCCGTCCCCCTTCTTCACCTGGTCGATCCACCTGGATGGCGATCAGGCGATGCACGACAAGTCGGTGTGCCAGGACGGCGTGTACGATGTCGCCAGGGAGGCGATCGGGCTGGCCAAGGACAAGGGCTTCCGCGTGCAGATCAACTGCACCGTGTTCGACGGCGCGGACCCGGCGCGGCTGGCCGGTTTCTTCGACGAGATGGAGGCGATGGGCGTGGAGATCACCATCTCGCCCGGCTACGCCTATGAGCGCGCGCCCGATCAGGCGCATTTCCTCAACCGCAGCAAGACCAAGCAATTTTTCCGCGACGTGTTCGCCCGGGGCAAGGGCGGCAAGGCGTGGACGTTCACCAACTCGCCCTTGTTCCTCGATTTCCTCGCCGGCAACCAGACCTACGAATGCACGCCCTGGTCGATGCCGCTGCGCACCGTGTTCGGCTGGCAGAAGCCGTGCTACCTCGTCGGCGAAGGCTATGTCTCCACCTTCGCGGAGCTGATGGAGGGCACCGAGTGGGACAGCTACGGCGTCGGCAAATATGAGAAATGCGCCGACTGCATGGTGCATTGCGGGTTCGAGGGAACGGCGGCGACCGACTCGATCCGCCATCCGCTAAAGCTGATGAAGGTGGCGATGAAGGGTGTGCGCACCGAAGGGCCGATGACGCCTGATCTAAGCCTCGCCGGCCAGCGCCCGGCCGAGCAGGTCTATTCAAGCCATGTCGAGGCGGAGCTGGCCAAGATCGGCAAGCTCGATCCGAAGGCCGCCAAGCGCGTGGTGCGCGCGGGCTAAAGCGCGGAACGCCCTTTCCGCACCGACGCCGGTGCGGATCAGCGCGGGCAGTTGCGCCGGGTGCCGCGCGAGCGAGGCGAGCACCGTGCCGAGCGCCATGCCGCCATCGGGCTTCATCCCGATCAGCGCGGCGGGCGGCAGATCCTCGTCCGCGGCATCGGCGATGGTGCGCAGCGCGGCGAACGGCAGGCCACGCCGCCGGGCGACGCGCGCCGCGACGTGGCTCTCCATATCGACCGCAAGTGCGCCGGTGGCGGCGTGAAGCGCTCTCTTGCGGGCGGACGTGGTGACGATCGCATGGCCGCCGATCACCCGCCCGACTACGGCATCGGGCAGGCGCCGGTGCAGCATGGCGACCACCTCCGGGTGGCCATCCAGCACAACATCGCCCGCCAGCAGCGTCGGATCGATCGCGCCGGCGATCCCGCTGGACAGGATGATGCCGGGAGAACGCCCCGCCATCTCGTCCAGCGCGGATGCCAGCCGCACCGGATCGCCCCCGCCCGCCACGATGCGGACATCACCGCCGCCGCGCGCGATCAGTCGTGCCTCGCGCTTCAGCCCGCAGGCGACGATGAGCGTCACATCCCCCACGCCACGTCACGCGCGTTCGTTCGCTTGAGATTGCGGTAGCGCGCCATCGCCCACAGCGGGAAATATTTCGGATAACCGTGATAGCGCAGGTAGAAGACGCGCGGGAAGCCGCCGCCCGTATATTGTTCCTCGGCCCACAGACCGTCCGGCTCCTGATGCGCCGACAGCCAGGCGATGCCGCGCGTCACGGCATCGCTGTCCGTCTGCCCCACCGCCATCAGCCCCAGCAGCGCCCATGCCGTCTGCGAGGCGGTGGAGGGGGCGGGGGTGTAGCCGGCATAATCGAGCGCATAGCTCTCGCAATCCTCGCCCCAGCCGCCATCGGGGTTCTGGATGGCTTCGAGCCAGCCGACCGCCTTCGCCGCCGTCGGATGATCCCGGCCCAGCCCGGCCGCGTTGATCGCGCACAGCGCCGACCAGGTGCCGTAGACATAATTGACCCCCCAGCGGCCGAACCAGCTGCCGTCCGCCTCCTGCTCCTTTTCCAGATAGGCGAGTGCGGCGGCCATGCGCGGAGTGTCGGACGTCTCGCCGAGCTGCGCCAGCATCGAGATGCAGCGCGCCGAAACATCCACCGTCGGCGGATCGAGCAAGGCGCCATGATCGGAGAAGGGCAGGTTGTTGAGATAATGGTGGCTATTGTCCGCATCGAAGGCGCCCCAGCCGCCGTTGCGGCTCTGCATCCCCACCGTCCATTCGACGGCGCGATCGATCGCCGCGTCGTAGCCCGATCCCTCGCGCGATCGCGCCCGGTCCATCGCCATCACGACGACGGCGGTATCGTCGAGGTCGGGATAATGATCGTTGGCATATTGGAAGGCCCAGCCGCCCGGCCGCACGGCGGGCCGCTCCGTCGCCCAGTCACCCGCGACGTCCAGCACCTGCCGGGGCTGCAGCCAGGCGAGCGCCTGTCCCGCGCGTTGCTCGTTATTCGCGCCGCCGGCTTCCATCATCGCGTGGGCAGCCAGCGCCGTGTCCCAGACGGGGGAGACGCAGGGCTGGCAATAGGCCTCGTCCTCCCGCACGATCAGCAGCCTGTCGAGCGATCGGCGGGCGGTGGCGCGGGCGGGGTGGTCCTCCGCATAGCCCAGCGCATCGAACATCATCACGCTGTTCGCCATCGCCGGATAGATCGCGCCCAGCCCGTCCTCGCCGTTCAGCCGCTCCGTCACGAAGGCAACGCAGGCTTGGATCGCGCGCTGCCGCAGCTGGCGCGGCCACAGCCCGTCGCAGGCCTTCAGCACGCGGTCGAGCGCGTTGAAGCCGATCGTCCACAGCCTTTTGGTGCCGGCCGCCTTGCTCTTCGCGCGGACGCGGCCGGCGACATAGAGTTCGTCCACCACAACGCCCAGCGGGTTGCGCGCCACCGGCCGCAGCGCCGCCAGCACCAGCAACGGCACCACTACCGTGCGCGCCCAATAGGACATCTTCGACAGGTGGACCGGGAACCAGCGCGGCACGCGGATCAGTTCGGGCGGCATCGTCGGCACGGTGGACCACGGCCCCGCCGCGAACAGGGCGAGCTGGATGCGGGTGAACACGTTGCTCGCCGCCGCGCCGCCGGCCGACAGGATCGCCGCACGGGCGCGAGCCATGTGCGGCGCGTCGATCGGATCGCCGATCATCTTCAGCGCATAATAGGCCTTCACCGAGGCGCTGACATCGAATCCGCCGCCGTGGAACAGGCCCCAGCCGTGATGCTCGGCGGACTGGATGCGACGCAGATAGCGGGCGATCTTCCCCTCCAGCACCGCATCGACCGGTTCGGCAAGATAGTGGCGGAGCAGGACATATTCGGCGGGGATGGTGGCATCCGCCTCCAGTTCGAACACCCAATGGCCGTCGGCGCGCTGCTGCCCGGCGAGGGCGGCTGCGGCGCGGTCGACCGCGGCGTCGATCGCGGCGAGCCCCGCCTCGGGTGAAGCTGCTGCGGGGGTGGGATCGATCGGCCGGTGCATGATCGCGCTGTTAGGGCATGGCGCCGCCGCTCGCCAAGCGGGCAGCGGTCTCGCCCGATCGCAGCGCGCCTTCGATGGTGGCGGGCAGACCGGTATCGGTCCAGTCGCCCGCCAGGAACAGGTTGCGCCAGCGGGTGGCGGCGGCCGGGCGCAGCGCGTTTTGGGCCGGGGTGGCGGCGAAGGTAGCGCGCTTCTCCTTCACCACCTGCCAGCGCGGCATCGGCGCGTCGATCGCCAGCGCCCGGCAGATGTCGCTCCAGAACAGGCGGGCGATCGCCTCCCGGTCCATCTCCGCGAGACGATCGGCGGCGCTGACGGTGACGGAGAGGCGATCGGGCAAGGCGAACAGCCATTCGGCCGTGCCGCCGAACAGTCCGAGCATGAACGGTGCAGCGGGTGGCGGCATGAAGGCGAAGTGGCCGCTGACGATCGCATGGAACGCGGTCGGCGCGGCGAGGCCGGGCACCAGCGCCGTGGCGATCCACGGCGGCACCGCCAGCACCACGGCGGCATCGGCGGCAACCGGCTCGTCGCCATCGCCCCAGTCCAGCGCGGCGACCCGCTCGCCTTCAAAATGAAGCGCGCGCAGGCGGCGGCCGAACGCCACCGGGCTATCCTGCGCCGCCAGCCACGCCACGGCGGGATCGATGAAGGCGGCGCCGAGATCCGGCAAAGCGATGCGCGGCCGCATGGCCTGACCACCCCGGGCGATCGTCTCGCGCAGCACCGCGCCGGCGAGCCGCGCGGAGGCGCCGGCCGGTGGCGTGTTCAACGCCGCCAGCAGGATCGGCTCGGCGAAGCGGGACCACACCGCGCCATGTGGGGCGATGCGCTCGTCGATCCGCGCCTCGCCTTTGCCGAGCAGGCGGGCGAGCGGCAGATAATCCGCCGCGCGTGTGCCGGGAACGCGACGGTCGCGGCGCAACGTCCACCAGGGCACGGGCCCGTCATTGACCCGCACCGTCCAGCCGTTGCCCTCCGCCAGATCGTGGAACGGGTAATCGGCGTGCGGTGGCCCGCCGAGCGGCTCGGGCGCGCCGATCGCCAGCCGATAACGCGCGACCGCCGGATTGCCCGACAGGACGAGATGATTGCCATTGTCGATGCGCTGGCCAAGCTGCGGATCGAAGTAGGAGCGGCAGCGCCCGCCTGCCTGCGCCGCGCTTTCGCCGATCGCCACCGCAACGCCCGCCCGGCGCAGCGCGACGGCGGCGGACAGGCCGGCCAGCCCGGCGCCGGCGATCGTCACATGCGCGAAGCTCAACGTGCCAGGCTCAGCCGCAGCACCGTCCAGAGCAAGGCGGGTTTGGAGACCCGCACCCGGCGGCGCGGCGCGTGCCAGCCGGCCGCCGTCATCCGCGCCAGCACCTTGCCGTAGGCGGCGGCCATCAGCCGGGGCGCGATCAGGTGGCCGCGCGGGCGGGCGGCGAGGATCGCCTCGGCCGCCGCATAATGATCGCGCGCCTGCCCCGCAACGATGCGCGCGACTCCATCGATGCGGGGATTGGCGACCACCGCCAACGGGGTGGTGAACGGGATGCCGGCGGCGCGGCACGCATTGGCGATGCGGGCAAGGGCGTAGTGCCACT
>CAXTTS010000019.1:0-6806 GCA_964247265.1 uncultured Sphingomonadaceae bacterium | reverse complement strand
CCAGCGGGGTGGTGAACGGGATCCCGGCAGCGGTGATCGCCTCGCCTGGCAGATACACCCGGCCGATCGCGGCATCCTCATCGATGTCGCGCAGGATATTCGTGAGCTGCAGGGCGCGGCCGAGATGGTGGGCCAGCGCGAGACCGGGCGCATCCTCCATCCCGAAGATCCGCACCGAAAGGCGGCCGACGGCGGAGGCGACGCGATCGCAATAGAGATCGAGCGTGGCGGCCGGCGGCCAGCGTATGTCGCCCGCCACATCCATTGCCATACCATCGATCACCGCGTGGAAATCCTCGCGTCGGAGGGCGAAACGGCGGACGGCTTCCGCCAGCGGCGCGGCTTGGCCGGGATCGCCACCGGCGTAGAGCCTGTCGATATCGGCGCGCCAGGCGGCCAGCGCCTCCGCCCGGTGCTGGCGCTCGCCCTGCTGATCGTCGGCGATGTCGTCGACGGCGCGGCAGAAGGCGTAGATCGCGTACATCGCCTCCCGCTCGGCCTTGGGCAGCACGCGCATGCCGGCGTAGAAGGAACTGCCGGCGACCTGCGCCTGAAGTGCCGCGGGTGTGGCCTTGGGGTTCACCGGCGCCCCCGGAGCAGGTTGCCGAGCACCGCGCCGCCGGCGAGCAGCGCCGCCTCCGCCTTGCCGTGGTGGACGCGCTCGCTCAGCGGATCGCGGGTGAGCAGGCGGCGGACGAGGCTTTCCGCCAGCCGCTGGATGATCGCGACCTCGGCCGAGAGGCGGCGATCGCGGATCATCCCGGCGAATCCGGCGCTCTGGCCGAGGAGATCGCGGGTGCGCTCGGCGGCGGCGACGATCGCGGCGCGCAGGATGGGGGAGGAGCGGGGAGCGGCAAGATTGGAGATGCGATCGGCGGGGAGGAGATCGGCGGGGAGGTAGACGCGATCGAGGGTGCGGTAATCCTTCGCGATATCCTGCAGGTGGTTGATGATCTGGAGCGCGGCGCACAGCGCATCGGAGGCGGGCCAGCAGCCGCGATCTTCGCCATGCACATCAAGCACATAGCGTCCGACCGGCATGGCCGAAAGGCGGCAATAGGCGATCAGCGAGGCCCAATCGGCATAGCGGCGGACGGTGACATCCTGCTCGAACGCATCGAGCAGATCGTGCGCGTGGACCGGATCGAGGCCGCGCTCCGCCAACACCGCGGCGAGCGCCAGCGCCGTATGTTCGGTGCCGCCGCCGGCGAGGCCGTGGCGCATCTCGGCGAGCTGGCGGCGTTTGCGGGCGGGTTCGGCGGTGGGGTGGTCGGCGATGTCGTCGGCCGCGCGGGCGAAGCGGTAGAAGGCCATGATCGGCGCGCGGAAGGCAGGTTTGACGAGGATGCTGGCGACCGGAAAATTCTCGTCGCGATGGCCCTTGCCGGAGGCGAGATCGGCCGAGGTCGCCATCAGCGGCCCACCGCCGCCTGCGCGCGGCCTTTCCACATGCCGCCGCGGCCACGGCCGTGCGCCCATGCCGAACGTAGCGTGCAAAGCGTGTAGAATGTGGCGATCGCGGGCAATCCGACGCCCCAGAATGGCGAACCGCGGTAGAAACGGAGCATCGGCTGGAACGCCAGCGCCATCAGCGCCCACGCCGCCACGCCGAGCCACCGCGCCGCGCCATGACCGAACAAGGCGAGCAGCGGCGGCGTCATGTAGACCAGCGCAAGCCCGAGGATCGTGCCCGCCAGCAACAGCGGCGAGTAACGCAGCTGGGCATAGGCCGAACGCTCGATCATCGCCGCGACGGAGCCGACCGTATCGTAGGCGCGGATGCTGTGCGCGCGATCGGTGAGGCCGAGCCAGATCGGCCCCTGCCGCTTGAGCAGCGCGCCCACCGCGCAATCGTCGATCAGGGCGCCGCGCACCGCGCCGATGCCCCCGGCCCGTTCGAGCGCATCGCGGCGGACGAGCATGCAGCCGCCGGCCGCCGCACCCCGGCCGCCGCGGCGGTTCACCTTCGCGAACGGATAGAGCATCTGGAAGAAGAAGACGAAGGCCGGCACCAGCGCCCGTTCCGCCGGCGCGGCGCAGCGCAGCTTCGCCATCAGCGAAACCAGCGAGAGGCCGCCGGCCTCGGCGCGGGAGACGAGGCTGCGCAGCGTATCGGGGGCGTGGGCGATATCGGCATCGGTGAGCCACAGATAGCGCGGGGTGCCGGCAGACGCGATGCCCTGATCCACCGCCCACAATTTGCCAGTCCAGCCGGCGGGCAGCGGCGCGCCGGGCAGCACGGTAAGCCGTTCCGGCGCGGCGGCGGCGCGGGCGAGCGTGGCGGTGCCGTCGCTGCTGCCATCGTCGACCAGCACGATGTGGAAGCGGCCGGGATAATCCTGCGCGGCGAGGCTGGCGATCGACCGGGCGATCACTGCCGCCTCGTCCCGCGCGGGCACCACCGCCACGACCTCGGGCCACGACCGGGGTTCCGGCGGCACACCGATCATATCCCGCTCGCGCGCCAGCCAGAAGCCGCCATTGCCCAGCAGCAGGCAGAGCCAGATGGCGAGCGACGCGCCGCCGAGCAGGAGCGCGATCACCGGATCATGCCCTGTGCGACAAACCAGCCGATCGCATCGGACAGCGCATCGCGGTACGGCCGGGCGGTGTAGCCAAGCGCCTGCTCCGCCTTGGCCGAGCTGTAGAACATCGAATGCTTCGCCATGCGCAGCGCATCGAGGGTGAGGAACGGTTCCTTGCCGGTGGCCTGCGCGATCCGCTCGTTGATCCATGCCAGCGGGAATAATGGCCCGCGTGGCAGCCGGATCGTCGGCGCGCGGCGGCCGACGATGCTGGCAACGGTGGCGAGCAGGTCGGCGAGCGTCACGTCCTGCCCGCCGAGGATGTAGCGTTCGCCGATCCGGCCATGTTCCAGCGCGAGCAGGTGGCCCCGCGCGACATCGTCGACATGGACGAGATTGAGCCCGCTGTCGACGAAGGCGGGGATGCGGCCGGAGGCGGCCTCCACCACGATACGGCCGGTGGGGGTGGGGCGCACGTCGCGCGGTCCGATTGGGGTGGAGGGGTTGACGATCACCGCCGGCAGCCCGGCATCGCGGACCATCGCCTCGACGAGTCGCTCCGCCACCACCTTGCTGCGCTTGTAGGCGCCGACGACCGCATCCTCGGCGGCGGCGCGGCGCTCGTCGGCGGGGCCGGCGGGATCGGGAAGCAGGGTGGCGACACTGCTGGTATAGACGACGCGCTCCACCCCGGCCCGCAGCGCCGCCTGCATCACGATGCGCGTGGTGTCGCGATTGTTGCGGACGATCTCCTCGGGATCGGGCGCCCAGAGCCGGTAATCGGCGGCGACGTGGAACAGCTGGCGCGCGCCGGCCATCGCCCGGGCGACGGCGGCCTCGTCGCGCAGATCGCCCTCGACGAGTTCACCTGGAAAATCAGCGAGGTTGGCGCCGGGGCTGGAGGCGCGGACGAGGCCGCGCACCGGGCGACCGTCCGCGGCGAGCGCGCGCGCCACGGCCGAGCCGACGAAGCCCGACACGCCCGTAACCAGCACGACATCCGATCGCCGTTCCACTCCGCCCCGCATCCGTGCCTTCGCCCGCGACCTATACTGCGGCGCGGGATCGGGGAAGATGCCGCGTGTAGTGCGGTGGTGGAGGAAGGGGGACGGGCAATGGCTTCCGCCGGGATCGATCGCGATCTAAGGGGCAGGCATGGCGTATGGCGGCTTCGGATATTGGATGGGCGGCCTGCTGTCGCTGCTCGCGGCGGCGGGCAGCCTGTACATGCTGGCGGCGGCGATCCTGCTGTGGCGCTTCCTGGGGCAGGCGGGGGCTGCGGATGCGGGCGACGCGGCGGTGACGCTGCTGAAGCCGCTGCACGGGCCGGAGCCGCGACTGGCAGAGAATCTGGCGAGCTTCCTGGCCGGCAACCAGCGGCGGCCGGTGCAGATGCTGTGCGGGCTGGCGCGCGCCGACGACCGCGCAGTGATGGCGGTGGAGCGGCTGGCGCGCGAGCAGGGCCATGCCACGATCGATCTGGTGATCGATCCCCGGCGGGCAGGCGCCAACGGCAAGATCGCCAATCTCGTCAACATGGCGCCGCACATGGCGAACGCGATCCTGATCCTGAGCGACAGCGACATCGCAGTGGCGGCGGACTATCTCGACCGCATCGTCGCGGCGCTGGCGGCGCCAGGGGTGGGGGCGGTGACGTGCCTGTATCGCGGGCGCGGGGATGCGGGCTTCTGGTCGCGTCTGGGTGCCGCCGGGCTGAGCTATCAATTCCTGCCCGGCGTGCTGTTCGGCGTGGCGACCGGGCTGGCGCGGCCGTGCATGGGATCGACGATCGCGCTGACGGCCGACACGCTGGCGCGGATCGGCGGCTTCACGCGCTTCGCCGACGTGCTGGCGGACGATCATGCGATCGGCGCGGCGGTGCGCGATCTGGGCCTGACGGTGGCGATCCCGCCGATGCTGGTGACGCACGCCTCGGCCGAGACGAGCCTCGGCGACCTGTGGCGGCACGAGCTGCGCTGGGCGGCGACGGTGCGCGGGGTGCAGCCGGGCGCCTATGCCGCATCGGTGATCGGCCTGCCGCTGCCGCTGGCGGCGCTGGGAGCGCTGCTGGCGCCGTCCCCTGCGGCGGCGGCGATCGTGGCGCTGGCGCTGGCCGTGCGGATCGTCGTGGTGGCGGTGGTGGACCGGCGGGCCGGCGAGCGGACCGCGCCGATCTGGCTGCTGCCGTTGCGCGACGCGCTGAGCCTTGCCATCTTCATCGCCAGCTTCTTCGCGCGGTCGATTGATTGGCGCGGCGACAGGCTTAGAATGACCCAAGGCGGCCGGATTGCGGCCGCGCCGGAGAATCCGTGATGATGCGTACCCTGTTCCTCCAGGCCCCCTCCTTCGATGGCTATGATGGTGGGGCGGGCGCGCGCTACCAGATGAAGCGCGAGGTCAAGAGCTTCTGGTACCCGACCTGGCTGGCGCAGCCCGCCGCGCTGGTGGAAGGATCGAAGCTGATCGATGCGCCGGCGCACGATCTATCGTGGGACGACATCAAGCATGAGGCGGACGACCGCGATCTGGTGATCCTGCACACCTCCACCCCGTCCTTCCGGCAGGACGTGCACACCGCCGAACTGCTGAAGGCGCGCAACCCGAAGCTGATGATCGGCCTGATCGGCGCCAAGGTGGCGGTGGAGACGCAGAAGGCGATGGAGGCATCCACCGCGATCGATTTCGTCGCGCGCAACGAGTTCGATTTCACGATCAAGGACGTGGCGGACGGGATGCCGCTGCGCGAGGTGGCCGGGATCAGCTGGCGCGACACGGATGGCGCGATCATCCACAATCGCGACCGGGCGGTGATCGAGGACATGGATTCGCTGCCCTTCGTCAGCCCGGTCTACAAGCGCGACCTGACGATCGAGAAATATTTCGGCGGCTACCTGCGCCACCCCTATGTAAGCTTCTACACCGGGCGCGGCTGCAAGAGCCGCTGCACCTTCTGCCTGTGGCCGCAGACCGTGGGCGGGCATAATTACCGCACCCGATCGATCGGCCATGTCATCGAGGAGGTGAAATATGTGCTGAAGGAAATCCCGCAGACCAAGGAGATCTTCTTCGACGATGATACGCTGACCGACAACGGCCCCCGCGTGGAGGATCTGGCGCGGGCGCTGGGCGAGCTGGGCTTCGGCAAGCCAGGCTTTGGCGTCTCGTGGAGCTGCAACGCCAAGGCCAACGTTCCGTTCGCCACGCTGAAGGTGCTGCGTGAAAACGGGCTGCGCCTGCTGCTGGTGGGCTATGAAAGCGGCAACCAGAAGATCCTGCACAACATCAAGAAGGGGCTGCGCGTGGATGTCGCGCGGCAGTTCACCAAGGATTGCCATTCGCTCGGCATCGTCATCCACGGCACCTTCATCCTGGGCCTGCCCGGCGAGACGCTGGAGACGATCGAGGAGACGATCGAATATGCCCAGGAGATCAACCCGCACACGATACAGGTGTCGCTGGCGGCACCCTATCCCGGCACCTTCCTCTACAAGCAGGCGGTGGAGAATGACTGGTTCGACGGCAGCGATCACCTGCTGACCGATGGCGGCACCCAGATCGCCCAGCTGAGCTATCCGCATCTGCCGGCAAGCGTGATCTTCGACAAGGTGGAGGAGTTCTACAAGCGCTTCTACTTCCGCCCGCGCAAGATCGGCGCGATCGTGGGGGAGATGGTGCGCGACTTCGACATGATGAAGCGGCGGCTGCGCGAGGGGGTGGAGTTCTTCTCGTTCCTGCATAACCGGAAAAAGGCGGCGTAGGCTTCGCCGGCATGACGCGGCGGCTGATCGTCACCGCCGACGATTTCGGTGCGGCGGTGGCGGTGAACGAGGCGGTGGAGCAGGCGCACCGCGCCGGCATCCTCACCGCCGCCAGCCTGATGATGGCGGGCGATGCGGTGGAAGATGCGGTGGCGCGGGCACGCGCGCTGCCCGCGCTCGGCGTGGGGCTGCATCTGGTGCTGGTCGACGGGCGGCCGGTGCTTCCGCCGCGCGACGTGCCGGCGCTGGTGGGCCGCGAGGGGCGTTTTCGCGACGACATGGTGCGGGCGGCGGTGCGGATGTTCGTCGATCCCGCTGCGCGGCGGCAGCTGGAGGCGGAGGTGGACGCGCAGTTCGCCGCCTTTGCCGCCACCGGGCTGCGGCTGGATCATGTGAACGCGCACAAGCATTTCCACCTGCACCCGACGATCGCCTCGACGATCCTGAAGGTGGGGCGGCGCTACCGCATGGCGGCGGTGCGCGCGCCGGTGGAGCCGCGCGGCGTGCTGGCGCGGATCGAGCC
>CAXTTS010000018.1:0-25790 GCA_964247265.1 uncultured Sphingomonadaceae bacterium | reverse complement strand
CGTCCCCAGCCGGCCGATCGCATATCGGGGATGACGGCGCGGGCAAGGGCAGCGAAGGCGACCGTGAATATCTGGAAGACGCGGACGAAATCCTCGTCGGTCAGATCGAAGAAGTGGCCGCTCGTCAGATCATTGGTCTGCGCGACGACGATGTCGGGCGGGCCGTACGCCGCGCGCACCGCCGCCACGGCAGTGCCCACCCCGCTGGCGGTGGCGAGATCGGCCGAGACACCGATCGCGGTGCCCCCGGCCGACCGCAGCGCTTCGACCGCGCGATCGATCCGCCCCTGGTCGCGCGCGACGATAGCCACACGGCAGCCTTCTTCGGCAAGGATTCGCGCTGTCGCGGCGCCCATTCCCTGGCTACCCCCGGCCACGAGCGCGATCCTGCCCCCGATACGTAGATCCACGCGCGTCTCTCCCGATTGCGGCGCGGTTCCGGACCGCGATATCCAGGATCAGGACAATCCCCCCGGCGTGACGCCTCCCCTCGGACAGGCCCGCCGCCGATCGCCGCACGCGATCTTCCGATCGAGCAAACGACACCGGACCGACGAGGCGCGCATCATGACCGATATTATCCAGCCCTTCACGGTCGCGATCCCCGAGGCGGCCCTCGTGGATATGCGCCAGCGCCTCGCCGCCGCGCGCTGGCCGCGCGTGGAGGTGGTCGCGGACTGGAGCCAGGGCGTGCCGACGGCGGCGTTGAGGACGCTCTGCGACTACTGGCACGATCGGTATGACTGGCGCCGCTGTGAGGCCGCGCTGAACGCTGTGCCGCAGTTTACCACCGAGATCGACGGGGTGGGTATCCACTTCCTGCACGTGCGCAGCTCAGAACCGGCGGCGTTGCCTATCGTCCTCACGCATGGCTGGCCGGGATCGGTGATAGAATTCCTCGACGTTATCGGGCCGCTCACGGATCCGGCCGCGCACGGAGCGGCGGGCACACAGGCGTTCCATGTCGTCGTGCCGTCGCTGCCTGGCTACGGCTTCTCGGACGCGCCGCCCGTGGCGGGCTGGGGCGTGGAAAAGATCGCTGACGCGTGGATCACGCTGATGCGTCGGCTCGGCTACACCCGGTTCGTGGCGCAAGGCGGCGACTGGGGCGCGGCGGTGACGACGGCAATCGCGATGGCGCGTCCGCCGGAATGCGCGGGCATCCACCTGAACATGCCGCTGGTCTTCCCGCAGGAGAGCGACTTCGCCGATCTCACCCCGTCCGAGCAGGCTTCGGTGGCGCGGATGAAATATTATCAGGATCGCCATTCCGGCTATGCCAAGCTGCAAGGCACACGTCCGCAGACGATCGGCTACGCGCTGGCCGACTCGCCGATCGGGCAGGCGGCGTGGATTTACGAGAAATTCCAGGCCTGGACCGACAATGACGGCATGCCAGAGAGCGCGCTGTCGGTGGATGCGATGCTCGATGCGATCACGCTTTACTGGCTCACCAACAGCGCCGCATCGTCCGCCCGGCTGTATTGGGAAAGTGCCGAGGCGTTCAAGGCGCAGACGATCGATCTGCCGGTGGGCGCCAGCATCTTCCCGGCCGAAATATTCCGCCCCTCCCGCCGCTGGGCGGAGCGCAACTATCTAAACCTGATCCATTGGAACGAGCCGCCGCGCGGCGGCCATTTCGCCGCCTTCGAGCAGCCGGGCCTGTTCGTCGACGAACTCCGCGCCTGCTTCGCCCAACTGCCCTGACGCGGGGAGGGGGGGCGTAGCGCCTGCATCATCCCGTCATCGCGGGCAATGAATCAGGATCGCGAGCGCGGCACCGTTCCGGCGGTCAGACCTTCGCGGATGAACGGATATTGCAGGAAATCGTGCGGGAAGCCGAGGTCGATGCCGCTGGCGGCGTCGAGCCGGTCGAGCTGCGCCGCGTCGAGAGTGATGGTCAGCGCGCCGATAATGTCCTCCACCGCGCGCACCATGCTCTTGCGACCGTTGCCGGCGGCATTGGGGTCGCCCGGCTGCACGGCCAGCGGATATTTGATCGAGAGCACCAGCTAGTCTCGTTTTTTGGGGACGAATATGCCGGTCAACTCTTCGGCGCGGCCTTTGGCGTAATAGCCGGCGGTGTCGATGAAGTTGCCGCCGTGATCGACATAGGCATCGAAGATACGACGCGACTCCATTTCCTCAGCGCCCCAGCTTTCGCGGAACGTCATCGTGCCGAGCGCCAGCGGCGGGACGCGCAGGCCGGAGCGGCCGAACAGGCGGTAGGTGTCGAGCATATTGCGCTCACCTGGATTACGATCTTCAATATTGCGCGGTCCAGCCGCCATCGATCGGCAGGGTGTGGCCCGTCGCCATGCCGGCCTCGTCCGAACACAGCCACAGGATGCCGGCTGCCTGCTCATCCGCGGCGATCGCCCGGCGGATCGGCTGGTTGACCACCTGTTCGTCGATCAGCGTCTTGGCGTAATCGTCGCCGAACTTGTAGTAGGCGCGTGTCGGCGTGACGCCGGGGGCGATGCAGTTCACCCGGATGCCGCGATCGGCGTAGCTGACGGCGGCGAACTTGGTCAGCCGGATCACGGCGGCCTTGCCCGCGCCGTAGCCCGCGCCACCAAAGCCGTTGTAGAGCATGCCCGCCAGCGACGTGACGTTGGCGATCGCGCCGCCGCCATGATCGATCATATGCGCTATCTCGTGCTTCAGGCAGAGGAAGGTGGCGCGCAGACGAGCGCCGACATCCCACCACATACGCTCACACACGCTTGCGACCAAAACCGACAGGAGCGACGCTGGCGCTATCAACCTCGATCTTGGGGTGTCGATCGTTCAATTCATGCCGGTTAGGCCTTGGCTCTGCCCAGGGCTCGCCAGCGTAGGTTGACTGATTTGCGTCATTGACGCCGACAAGCCAGCGCAGCAGGCCGGGGCGGAACAGCGCCAGGCTGAGCATCAAGAGCAGGCACGCGGGCATGATGATCGCGGACAGCCCGGAAGGTCCGTCCTCCTTGCTTGCCCCAGATGCCAAAGCAACCGCTTCTGGCGCTGTCCTGGTCCGCTTCGCGGCGAGTTGCGCGGCCGAGTAATGGTATTCGGGACAGAGACCGTCGGGATAGGAAGGTCCGCTACAATCGGGCCCTGAGCTGACCTCGGCAGCCATGGCGACCATCACGCCAGGACCGAATCGCGCGTTCAGAGCAGCGAGGTTGCCTCCCGACGGCCACCAGAACACCAACAGGAACATGGCCGTCGCCGCGACCGGCAGTACCATCACCGGCGCAAGGCCCATGATGTTGCGACGATCGGTCACCCGCCATTCGCACCAAGCGATGCACGCCTCCTGCCATTGCCGATATCCACCGGGATCGCCAAAGCGCATCGCGAGCATCTTCAGCGTAGCCGTCGGCGGCTGCTCCAGCGGACGCCCTGTCGCGTCTGTGGGGTATAGCGGCGAGGCGCCGGCGGCTGTCGCCGCCGCTGCACGCCCGAACCGCACGTGGGTTGCGCCGCGCGTGTCGCGTCGCTGCCGAGAGGGATCGATCAGCCCGGCTCCCAAAGCCGCGATGGCCGCGCGGCGAGCCGCGATCGCGGGGTGAGTCCCGCCTTCCCGGTCGGCGGGTCCGTCGAACAGCAGCCCCTCGACTCTGGGGCTGCCGACGAAAGCGCTTCGCCCGCCGATTTTGGCCAGCGCGCTCAGCAGCGCCTCCGGATGGTGCGTCACGCGCACCGCCTCGCCATCGGCGACATGGTCGCGGCCGAGCTTGAGCCTGCGCCGCGCCGACCGTGCGAGCGTCATAGCAGCCATCGTCGCGGCGCTGCCCGCGAGCATAATCACCAGCAGCGGCGGGAGCAGCAGCGGCAGGATCATCTGGCGCCAGTCTTCCAGCCGGAACGGATTGTGGACCTGAAGCAGCACCGCGGTACGCATCAACGCATGGTTGGCGGCTAGCAAGCGAGTGTCACCCTGGCGGATGTGAGACGCCTCGTGCGCGAAAACCGACAACAGCTCATCGTCGTCAAGCTTGTCGAGCAGCCCTCGGGTTGCAACGATCAACCCTCGGTTGGGGCCCTCACCGACCGTAAGGGCGTTGAGTTCCTCGACCTCGATAACGCCGAAACGGGGAAGCCGGACGCCGAGCGTAATGCAGGCTTCTTCCGCCAGTGAGACGAAGCGCGGCTCCTCCGATGCCCCGACGAAACGAACGTGGAGCGATCGGCTAACGGCAGCAGCGTGACCGCGGTACAAGCGAAGGAATAGCAGCGTGCTGGCTACGGCGACAGGCAATCCGTAGCGCAGCGCATAGCCAGTTGGGTTTGACAGGATGGTGTGCTCATGATCGACGAAGAGCAAAGGAAGCGTCAGGACGAACGCACCGATCAACTCGAAGGCGACGACGTAGCCAGCCAGCAGCAGCACCGTGAAGCGGGTGGCGCGCCGCGCGTGAGTGACGTAGCCGTGCGTTGCCACCGGTCGACTCCCGATCTTCTACAGACTGATCTTAACCGGTTCCGCGAACTCGGTACGGCGCTCACCCAGGCTGAACTTCTCGCGTGACGGTGTGGGGCTGCGGCCACCCATGAGGTTACCGGGAAACGCTCGCTTGACGGAGTTCAGCTCTTCCACGGCCAGATTGTAGAAGCGCCGTCCCGCCGTGATACGCCCTTCAAGACTGATGAGGTCACTCCGCAAGGTCTGGTAGGCTCCGGCACTCGCAAGCGCCGGATACTTCTCGCTGACCGAAAAGACGTTCTGGAGGACGCCCGCGATCTGCGTGTCGGTCTGGATCGCCGCGTGGCTCAGCGCCTCCGGGGATTCGACGCGGGCATCCAGCACATCACGGATCACATCGTGCTCCTTCTGCGCAAAGGCACGGACGACCTCGACCAGGTTCCCGATCAAGCTGCTTCGCTCGATCAGAAGGGCATCTACATCCCCGAACGCCGCGTCGGCCCGCTCGTCGAGCGACGCGATGAGCGCGTGCTGCGAGCGTACCTTGAATGCAATGACCACGACGATCGTGAGCACCAGCCACAACCACCAATGATCCAGCGCGTAGTTCGTGGCTCGGATCAAACGACCATTCAGATCGGTCGCCTGAGCGAAATTGGTATTTGCGAACATCATGCCCCTCCGCAGGATGATTTCCCGCGAGCATGACGACGGGCTGTTAATAACCCCTAAAATGACGGCTCGTTCAACGAGCCGACGAGCAACCATTCAGACGCTTAGAATTCGCGATGACCCACAATCCGCCATTCAGGACTCTCGGCTCGGCTCCCGAGACCGGAAGCTTTAGGGTCTACGAAACACCGCCCCGAGGGGGTGGCAGTGGGCGTAATCTGCCGCGACGTGTCACACCCGGAGGCCCTGCCTCGTCTTGGGATTGAACGGCTGATTTGGCGGTCGTTCACCCAGGAGAAGCAGCATGAAGATCGTCGTCATCGGAGGCACCGGGCTGATCGGCAGCCAACTCGTTGCCCGACTGGACAGCCTCGGTCATGAGGCGATCGCCGCGTCGCCCCAGAGTGGCGTCGATGCCATCACCGGCGAGGGGCTCGCCGCGGCTCTGGCGGGTGCCGACGTCGTTGTCGATGTCGCGAACTCGCCATCGTTCGAGGATGCCGCGGTGCTGGCCTTCTTCGAGGCGTCCAGCCGCAATCTGCTCGCCGCCGAAGTTGACGCGGGGATCCGTCACCATATCGCGCTGTCGGTAGTCGGTACCGAGCGGATGCAGGGATCTGGCTATTTCCGCGCCAAGTTGGCGCAGGAGCGGCTGATCGACGCCTCACCAGTCCCCTACACGATCGTACGCGCCACGCAGTTCTTCGAGTTCATGGGCGGCATCGCGCACACCAGCATGCGCGCCGATGTCGTCCTGTTGAGCCCCGCCATGATGCAGCCGATGGCCTCCGCCGACGTGGTCGAGGCGCTGTCCGACGCCGTCCTTGCCGCACCGGCGAACGGGATGATCGAGATCGCCGGACCCGAACGCGCGCCGCTTGCGGAGTTCGTCGGCACCTGGCTCGGCGAGACGGACGATCCGCGTCCTGTCGCCGTCGATCCGGCCGCGCCCTATTTCGGCGTGGAGATCGACGATGCCTCGCTGACGCCGGGCCCGGCGGCGCGGATCATGCCAACGCGCTTCGACGATTGGCTGGCGCGCCATCTGCCGGCGAAGGTGGCCGCATGATGCGTGCGGAGACGGCCTGCCTCGCCTTGGCGGCGCTGCTCGGCGCCGGGCTCACGGCGAACGGCCTCTACATGCTCGCTTCGCCCGTCGCCTGGTATTTCGCGGTGCCGGGCGTGACGACGACGGGTCCGTTCAACCAGCATTTCCTGCGTGATATCGGGTTGATCTTCGTGCTGATCGGCGTTGCCTTCGTCATTGGCGCCGCGCGTCCTGCGCTGCGCGTGACGCTCTGGGGCGGCGCGGCGCTGTGGCTTGCCGGGCATGCGCTGTTCCACGTCTGGGAGGTGGCTGTCGGTATCTGCGGCGTGTCCGCGCTCGCCCGCGATTTCCCGGCGGTGACGTTGCCCGCACTGATCGCGGTCGCGCTCACCGTGTGGGCGGCACGCCATGTCACGTCCGCCGGGCCTGCCTCGTCTCACCCATAGGCGCGCACCTCGCGCGCAAGGAGAAGGCACATGACCCAACGTATCGACGCCCCCTACGCGTTCGCTCCCGAAGCCATCAAGGCGATGTACGCGCTGGAGCACAGCTTCAAGGCCAGCGGGCTCGATCCCGTGCTGATGGAGCTGGTGCGGCTGCGCGCCTCGCAGATTAACGGCTGCGCCTTCTGCATCCACATGCACACGACCGATCTGCGCAAGCGGGGCGAGCCGGAAATGCGCCTCTACATGCTCGACGCCTGGCGCGAATCGACACTCTACTCGAATGGCGAACGCGCTGCGCTCGGATGGACGGAGGCGCTGACCCGGATTTCCGAGACTCACGCGCCCGATGCCGACTATGCCGTGCTGAAGGCGCAGTTTACGGAGGCCGAACAAGTGCAGCTGACCCTGCTGATCGGCGCGATCAACAGCTGGAACCGCTTCTCGGTCGGCCTTCGCGTCGCGCATCCCGTGGATGCACCCCGTGACGCGGCCTGACGAACGCCTTGCCGATTTCGAGGCGCAGCGGCCGCGGTTGCTGCGCCTCGGCTATCGCATGCTCGGGTCCCTGTCCGAGGCGGAGGATGTGGTGCAGGAGGCCTGGCTGCGCTGGGCGCGCGTCGCGGAAGGCGTCGATACGCCCGCCGCCTATCTCACCCGCATCGTGACGCGGCTGTGCCTGGATCAGATGAAATCGGCGCGGGCGCGGCGCGAGACCTATGTCGGTGCGTGGTTGCCCGAGCCGTTGATGGGCACGGTGGATCCGCAGGACGAGCCGGTGGCGGACGATCTGACGCTCACATTGATGCTGGCGCTCGAGCGCCTGTCGCCGCTCGAACGCGCCGCCTTCCTGCTTCACGACGTGTTCGGTGTGGCGCTGGCCGAGGTCGCGATCACACTCGATCGTGATGCTACGGCGGTGCGCCAGCTTGCATCGCGGGCCCGCAAGCACATTCAGGCTGAACGCCCGCGCTTCAATGTCGAGCGCGCTGATGCCGATCGCATCGCGCGCGCCTTCTTCGCGGCGTCGCGCGACGGTGATGTTGCCGCGCTAACAGCGATGCTCGCTGATAATGTCGTGCTGCACTCCGATGGCGGCGGCAAGGTCATCGCCTTCCTCAATGTCATCGAGGGTATCGCTAAGGTATTGCGGCTATTCGCAGGTTTGGCGCGGAAGCCCGGCTACAAGCCCGTGCTGCTCCGCTTCACGACGATCGATGGCCTGCCGGGGTATGTCAGTGTCGACCGGGGAGTTTTGCAGACTACGTCTCTCGAAATCCGCGATGGCCGCGTCGCGGCAGTCTATATGGTGCGTAATCCGGAAAAGCTCCAGCATGTCGCCCTGATGATGAGCGAGAGCACCGCGCGACAGCCGATCTGACCCAATTCCGGCCATTCGGGCGACCCTTCCGCTGCCCGAAACCCGCCATTCGTTCATCCCACGCAACGACAGCCTCGAGCTGGTCATTGAAGTCTGAAGGCCGTTAGTTGGGAGGTTACAGGCGGGTGCGACTTTAGTTTAGCGGCGGGAGGAGCAAACCAAGGATGTGCAGCAGGGGCGACCACGGCAATGGCCATGTCCGCCGCCATACGGGTGATCGTCATGTCTCTTTCCTGATTAAACCGCTCATCGCGGCGCGAGACCGCCGTAGAACCATGTGGCGGTGACCCCGCCGTCCATCAGTATGTCGCTGCCGGTTATGAACGCGCCATCCCTCCCCATCAGCAGCGCGCCGACCGTCCCGACCTCATCGGGGGTCCCGGCGCTGACTAGCGGCTTTGATTTGTACGGTTGCTTCAACCCCAGTAAATCATTTGCAGACGCTCGGTCGGTCTCCACTTCTTACCGGAAGCCCTCGGACCCTTTAAATCCGCTTTGTTTCGTTCAGTAAAAACGGCATGGCCTAACGCCGAGGATGGCAATCATGCCGTGCGGCATACGTGCTTCAGACTCTAACGAAGACTGAATTATCACGAACCTCCGCAAGATAAGTGAGGATCCGGCAGCTTGTGCCGGCTTCCTCGCCCGTGCGCAGATCGAAGGCGCGCTCATGAAGAGGACAGATCAGTGTCGTTCCGCCGAGTAGGCCATCCGCCAGCGGCCCCTTACGGTGTGGGCAATCCGGCTGCGTGGCGTAAACCTCACCCTGTTGCGTGTGGAAGACCGCGATCCGCGTGCCGCCAACCGAAAAGTTCCGACCCTCGCCCGACGGGATCTGTGTAAGCGAGCCGATATTATAGCCTTCCTGCATGATTACGCCTCCGCCGGTTCGGATATAATCGAGGCGAACTGGTTGGCTGTCTTGGGCCTCAGCGCCTCTTTCCAAGGATCGTACGCTGCATCGATCGATGCCTGCATGTTGGCGTCGAGCGTCGCGACGATCCCCTCGGCATCGTCGATCACGATCGCGCGGATCGTCTCAAGGCCGACGCGGGGCACGAAATCGTAAGTGCGCTCCTTCCATTTCGCGTTCTCGCGATAATATTGCATGAAGCGGCCGGAGATAGCGATCACTGCCTCCTCGCCTTCCACGGTACACAGCACGTCGCCCTTGCGGATATGCGCGCCGGCGGCGCCGCCGATATAGATTTCCCATTTGCCGTCGCCGATCGCCACCGCGCCGACATCCTTCACCATCGCCTCCGAGCAATTTCGCGGGCAGCCGGCGGTGGCGAGCTTCAGCTTCCCGGGGCTGTCGATGCCGCGAAAACGCTTCTCGATCTTGTGCGCCAGCCCCATGCTGTCGCCCAGCCCGAAGCGGCAATGTGCGTCGCCGATACAGCTCTTGCAGGTGCGGTAGCTCTTGCCCCAGGCCGAGCCCGCCGGCATGTCCAGCTCCTGCCACACGCCGGGCAGATCGTCCTTGGCGATACCGACCAGATCGATGCGTTGCCCGCCGGTCAGCTTCACCAGCGGCACCTTGTACTTCACCGCCACCGTCGCGATCCGCATCAGCTCGTCGGGCGTACAGACGCCCCCGGCCATTTCTGGCACCACCGAGAAGGTGCCGTCCTTCTGGATGTTGCCGTGGACGCGGTCATTGATGAAGCGCGCGTCGCGCTCGTCGTCATATTCCGCCGCCCAGATCGTCGCGAGCAGCGAGGCAAGCGCCGGCTTGGCGATCGGATCCTCGATGCCGCCGCCCAGTTCGCGGAACACGGACGAGACCGAGCGCAGGCCCAGCGCCTTCACCGCCGCCACCAGATCGGGCTTTTTCAACGGCACTGTCGGCACGTAATAATGGATCGAGGGATCCTCCTCGGCGGCACCGCCGCAGAAGAAATCGACCACTTCGCCGACCAGCTTCTTGCAGCTGCCGCAGCCCATGCCGGCGCGGGTCGCCTTCATCACCGAGGTTGCACTCTTGCAGCCGGACGTCACCGCCGCGCCGATCGCCGCCTTGGTCACGCCGTTGCAGTTGCAGACCTGCGCCTCGGCCGGCATCTCGTCCATCGTCACCGCCTCGGCCGGGGCGCCGATGTCGAACAGCAGCGACAGCCGCTCGTCGGGTAGCGGCGAATCGCGATCGAACGCCTGCATTAGATAGGCCGCCTTGGAGATATCCCCCATCAGGATGCCGCCGACCAGCCGGCCGTCACGCACGATCAGCTTCTTGTAGGTACCCTTCGATGGCTCGGTGAACTGGATCAGCTCGTCATGCGGATGCTCGGGCTCGGTGATGCCCATCGAGGCCAGCTCCACGCCCATCACCTTCAGCTTCGTCGCCAGCTTCGATCCGTGATATTTCGCGTCGAGGTTCGTGTCGGTAACATGCTCGGCGAAGACCTTCGCCTGTTCCCAAAGCGGCGCGACCAGACCGTAGACCCGGCCGCGATGCTGGGCACATTCGCCGACCACATAGACGCGGCGATCGTCGAGCGCGCGCATATGATCGTCCACGACGATCGCGCGCTCCACGGTGAGGCCCGCCTGCCGGCCGATCTCGGCATTGGGCTTGATACCGGCGGACACGACGACGAGATCGCAGTCGAGCGTCGAGCCATCCTTGAAGGCGAGCCCGTTGATGCGGCCGTCCGGCCCGTGCAGCACTTCGGTCGTCGATTTGGCGAGGTGGACGGTCACGCCCATCTTCTCCATGCCCTTGCGCAGCATCGCGCCGCCCGGGCCGTCGAGCTGCGCCTCCATCAGGTGCTGGCCGAGATGGACAACATGTACCTCGCAGCCATGGTTGATCAGACCGCGCGCCGCCTCCAGCCCGAGCAGGCCGCCGCCGATGACGACCGCCTTCTTCGCCTGTTTCGCGGCGGCGACGATCGCGTCGCAATCGTCGATCGTGCGGAAGCCGAACACGCCCTCGCGCAGCTTCTCACCATCGAGGATGCCCGGCACCGGCGGGATGAAGGCGCGGCTGCCGGTGGCGATCAGCAGCACATCGTAATGCGCACGGGTACCCTTGTCCGAGATGACGATGCGCGCCGCGCGATCGATATCCACCACCCGCTCGCCGGCGTGCAGCAGGATGTCGTTCGCGGCATACCAGTCCAGCGGGTTCATGAAGATGTCCGCTGCATCCTGCACCCCGCTCAGGATGTTCGACAGCAGGATGCGGTTGTAATTGCCGTAGGGTTCGTCACCGAACATCACGATGTCGAACAGATCGGCGCCGCCGCGGGCGAGGACTTCCTCCACCGCGCGTGCCCCTGCCATGCCGTTGCCGACGACGACGAGCTTCTGCTTCATCTCGCGCTCCTGCTGTAAAGAATGGAAGATCAGACTTCGACCAAGCCGAAATCGAGGATGATCGTGCCGCTGCTGCCGGCTGGGCCGGCGACCGCGACATCGAGCCGCGTGTCGGGGTGGATGTCCTCCACCACGGCGAGCGGCACATGCGCGGCGGAGCGCGCGCCGATTGGGAACAGCCGCATCGGCGCGCCGTCCTTGCTCAAGGTCAGCACGACGAGTTCGTCGCTGGAATTGCCGGCGCGCAGATAGACGGGCTGCGCGCGCTTGTCCGCGGCGACGGTATAGCCGGCGAGCGCGGCCGGCCGCTCATAGCCGGCACCGGTGAAGGCGAAGATGCCCTGCACGAAGCGGGGGGTGGATTCGATCATGTCGCTGTTCCTTTTTTAGAGATGATGGTGGTGGCGAGAGCGGCCCTGGCGAGGCGGGCCGCGGAGACCTTGAACTCCGGGATGCGTGAAACCGGATCGAGCGCGACGTTGGAGGTGAGAATGTTGGCGTTGCCGCGCCCCCCCCAGTGGAACGGCACGAACAGCGTATCGAGGCGGATCTTGCGGCTGTAGCGCGCCTTCAGAACGGCGGTGCCGCGCCGAGTCGTGACCTCTACGAGCGCATCCGGCGCAATGCCCAGCGTGCGGGCGGCATCGGGATGCAGCTCGACGAAGGGCTCCGGCGCGGCCTCGTTAAGGTCGGCGACGCGGCGGGTCTGCGTGCCCGACTGATATTGCGCCATCACCCGCCCGGTGGTGAGCCAGAACGGATAGTCGCTGCAGGGGCTCTCCGCTGGCTCGCCGTGGCGGACCGGGTGGAAGCGAGCGCGGCCGTCAGGAAAGGCGAAGCGATCGACAAACAGCCGCGGCGTGCCGGCATGGTCCTCATCGGGGCATGGCCAGAATACGCCGTCCTCGTCGGCGATGCGGGCATAGCTGATACCGGCATAATCTGCCGCCCCGCCGGACGAGGCGCGGCGCAGTTCGTCGAATGCGGCGGCGGTGCCAAGCCTGCCGTAGCGATCCGCCGTACCGAGCCGTTCGGCGAGCGCCGCCAGGATCGCTGCATCGGTCCACACCCCGGCGGGTGGCTGCTTGGCCTTGCGCCGCAGGATCACGCGACCTTCCAGATTGGTGGTAGTGCCGTCCTCCTCCGCCCATTGCGTGATCGGCAGGACGAGATCGGCGAGCGCCGCCGTTTCGGACAGGAAGATGTCGGCGACGACGAGCAGGTCCAGCGCCTTTAGCCGCTCGCGCAAACGGTCCGTATCGGGCGCGGAGACGAGGACGTTCGAGGCCATCACGATCAGCCCGCCGATCGGGCCGCCCAATGCACCGAGCAATTCGCTGGCCGAAAGACCCGGCTGCGGCAGGCTGTCCGGTTCCACGCCCCACACGGCGGCAACCGCAGCGCGGTCGGCCGGATCGACAAGCTTACGGTAGCCAGGCAGCTGGTCCGCCTTCTGGCCATGCTCGCGCCCGCCCTGGCCGTTGCCCTGGCCGGTGAGGCACCCCCAGCCGCTGTTCGGCCGTCCCGGCCGGCCGAGTGCGAGAGCGAGGTTGATGAAGGCAAGGCTGTTGTCCACGCCGTGGCTCTGCTGCTCCGGCCCGCGCGCGCTCAGGATCATCGCGCTCGCCGCCTCGCCCAGCATGTGCGCGGCGGCGTGGATCTGCAGCGCCGGTACGCCGGTGATCCGCTCCACCCGATCCGGCCAGTAGCTGGCGGCTATGCGGCGCACCTCCTCGAAGCCGCTGGTGCGGGTGGCGATATAGGTGTCGTCGATCAGCCGATCGCGGATCGCCACGTTCAGCAGGCCCAGAGCCAGCGCCGCATCGCTGCCGGGGGTGAGCGCCAGATGCAGGTCGGCCGCCTCGGCAGTGGGCGTGCGGCGCGGATCGGCGACGATCAGCTTGCCGCCGTTCGCCCGCTGCGCCTCGAAATATTGCATGATCGGCGGCATCGTCTCGGCCGGATTGCCGCCGACGATCAGCACCGCGCCCGCGCCCGGAATATCTTCCAGCGGAAACGGCAGGCCGCGGTCGATGCCGAACGCGCGCAAGCCCGCCGCCGCCGCCGATGCCATGCAGAAGCGGCCGTTATAGTCGATATTGGCGGTGCCGAGGCCCAGGCGAGCGAACTTGCCCAGCAGATACGCCTTCTCGTTGGTCAGCCCGCCGCCGCCGAACACCGCGACGGCATCCACACCCTTGGCGCGCTGGATCGCCGTGATCTCGGCGGCGATGCGATCCAGCGCCTCGTCCCAGCTGGCCGGGCGCAGCGCGCCGTCCTTGCCGTCGCGGATGAGCGGGGTGGTCAGCCGGTCGGGTGCGGTGAGCAGCTTGGCCGATGTCCAGCCCTTGCGGCACAAGCCGCCCTTATTGGTGGGGAAATCGCGCGCCTCGATCGACCATTCGCCCGCGTCGCTCTCGACGATCGTCATCCCGCACTGGAGTGCGCAATAGGGGCAGTGGGTATCGGTGGCGCGCATCGCGCTCAGGCCTCGACCGCGTATCTGGCAGCGGTGGAAACAGCGGCGGTCTCGCCGAACGCCTCGCCCACCAGCAGCATCGTCGGCGCGTCGCCGCTGATCGTGGCGACGGCGAAGGCCAGCGCATCCAGCCGGGTGCGGATCGTCCGCGCCTCCGGCAGCGATACGTTGACCGCAACAATCGCCGGCGTGGCGCCGGAACGCCCGGCCGCGATCAGCGCGCGGGCCACCTGCGGCGCGGCGGCGCGGCCCATGTATATGGCGAGCGAGGATCGCTTCGCCGCCAGTGCCGTCCAGTCGAGGTCCAGCGTCTCGCCGGCGCGGGCATGGGCGGTGACGAAGGTGAGCTGCTGCGACAGGCCACGCAATGTGAGCGACGCGCTCGCCGCCGCCGCCGCCGCGCAGGCGGTGGTGATGCCGGGGCACACCTGCACGGTGATGCCGGCGGCGGACAGCGCCGCGATCTCCTCACCCGATCGGCCGAAGATCGATGGATCGCCACCCTTCAGCCGTACCACGCGGGCGCCGCTGCGCGCAGCCTCCACCAGCAGATCGTTGATCGATCGCTGGTCCTTGGAATGGCGCCCCGATCGCTTGCCGACGGACACGCGCCGCGCCGTGGGCGGGATCATCGCCAGCACGTCCGGGCCGACTAGTGCATCGTGGAACACGATCTCCGCCGCCGCGATCAGCCTCGCGGCTTTGAGGGTGAGGAGTTCGGCATCGCCCGGCCCGGCGCCGACGAGCCACAGCGCGCCGCCGCCTTCTCCTGTTCGCCGCCTGTTGTCCGAACCCGTCATGCATCTGCTCCAGACACGAAAAAAGCCGCCCGGATCGCCCTTGCGGACGATCTGTGGCGGCTCTGCCTGCTCCTCATGCCCCGGCGGCTGGAGCGGAGTGTCGGCTGCTTCGACGGTGAAGCGGCGCGACCTGTATCGATGCACGCGTCATCGCCTGCATCGATCTTCATCATGGCGCAATCCGCCTGTTCCGGCAACAGAATATCGCGGCGCAGCATGACCATCACAGTGCGAAGTCCAGCGTGAGCCAGACCTTCTTCGTATTCGTCGCGAAACGCTTCGCCTGATAATCAGCGTACCGGGCCGAGACGACATAGCGGCCGAGCTTGGCGCTCGCCAGCAGGTCGATCTCGTTGCCGTAATGCTGGTCCAGCCGGTCGCTCTCGAAACGGTGATACACGCCCTGAAACGACAGCAGATCGATTGGCCCGACCTTCTTGAAGCCATAGGTCGCGCTGCCGTAGAGATCGCGCACGCCGTTCGGCGGCGTTGTCAGGAACTTGTCGGCCCAACCCTGAAACTTGAACAGCGTCGCCAGCGGCGTCTGGAAGCTGGTCAGCGCCACGCCCGCCGATCGCCCCTTGGCTGCCCCCAGCACCTCGTACCCTGCGTTCAGCCGCAGCGCGGCGATATCGATCGCGCCGTCGATCAAATAATAGTCCGCACGATAGTCGTTTGGGTTGCGGTGATAGTCCGATTGGCGTGCGTAGCTCGCCTGATAGGAGAACTTCACCGTCTTCGACAACGGCCGGGCACCCGCTAAACGCACGCCGTAGGTCCGGCTCGACTGGCGGAAGGCGAACACCGCCGCCTCGTCCTGATCCACCAGATACGCGAAGCCGGTCAGCGTGCCGATCGGCGTCTGATAGCGGAGGTTCGCGAGTATGTTGTCGCCGGAGACCGCCTGCTGGCGCGTGCCCGCGCCGTCGATCCCCCAGATCGAGCGGACGCTCCACACATAGCTGACGTCGGCCTTTAGCTTAGGCAGCGGCGTCAGCTCGGCGCGCACCGCGTCGAATGTCTGGCCGTTCTGGCGAAAGTTGACGCTGCCGACGAAACGCTCATCGTCCAGCGCGATGCGCTGGCGGCCGGCGGTGACGGTGAGCGCCTTCGACTTGTACTGGATCTGCGCGCGGTACAGCGCGATATCCTGCGGATCGGCGACGATCGGTCGGTTCGCCGGGCCGTGCAGCCCGTCATTATAGTCGTTGACGATGCCGAGCGTGCCTTGTCCCTCGACAATGGCGGACCAGTGGCCGCTGGTAGCGGAAAGGCCGCCGCGCACGCGCAATGTGAGCGCATCGGCCTCGCGCGCCAGCCCGTCCTGGTCCACATTCTCGTAGCGCAGGCGGGCATCGACCAGCGACTTGAGCGTGATCTCTTGTGCGCAGGCGGGCCCCGCGGCGACCGTGGCGACCGCCAGCAGCAGATATCGCGATGTCATAAATAGTCCCCCTCATGCCCTCCCGCTTCGGCGGGAGGGCATCACTCCGGATCAGATTCGCACGCCCTGGATCGCGGCGCCCCAAGTCGTCCGCCAGCGGCGCTTGACGAAGGTGAGGCCCACCAGCGCCAGCAGCGCGAAGCCGGCGAAGATCAGGAAGCCGGCCTGATACACTCCGGTGATCTGCTTGGCGAAGCCGAGCGAAGAGGCGAGATAGAAGCCGCCGATGCCGCCGGCGAAGCCCACCAGCCCGGTCATTACGCCGATCTCCGCCCGGAAGCGCTGCGGCACGAGCTGGAAGACCGCGCCGTTGCCGGTGCCCAGCGCCAGCATCGCGACGACGAACAGGCCGAGGGCCACAGCCAGATGGGTCGGCCCGGTGCTGACGCCGATCAGCGCCGCCGCGGCAACGATATAGACGACCGACAGCGTCTTGATCCCGCCGATGCGATCGGCGAGCGCCCCGCCGAGCGGGCGGATGAGCGAGCCGGCGAACACGCAGGCGGCCGTGCAATAGCCGGCGACGATCGGTGTCAACCCGAACTGATCGACGAAATAGATCGAGAGCGAGGCGGCGAGGCCGACGAAGCCGCCGAAGGTGACGGCGTAGAACAGCATGAACCACCAGGCATCGCCCTGCCGCAGCGGCTCCAGATAGGCGCCGAACGATTTCACAGGCGGCGCACCCGGTGCATCCTTGGCCATTGCCATGTAGATCAGGAAGACGATCGTCAGCGGGATCACGGCAAGGCCCAGCACCGCATTCCAGCCGAACATCTTGGCGAGCGTAGGGGCGAACAGAGAGGCGAACACGGTGCCGGAATTACCCATTCCGGCGATGCCCATCGCCTTGCCCTGATGCTCACCGGAATACCAGCGGCTCGCCAGCGGCAGCGCGATCGCGAACGAAGCACCGGCAAAGCCGAGGATCACGCCGAGGACGAGCGTGCCGCCGAAGCTGTTGACGCCGAGCGTGTAGGCCGAGAGCAGGCCGAAGATGACGATGAGCTGGCTAATCGCACCCGAGCGTTTCGGCCCGATACGATCGACTAGCAGGCCGTTGACGACGCGCAGGATCGCGCCGGCAAGCGTCGGGGTGGCGACCATCAGCCCCTTTTGCGCGGGCGTGAGTCCAAGATCCGTGGCGATGCTGGGGCCAAGCGGGCCGAGCAGCACCCACACCATGAAGGCGAGATCGAAATACAGGAAGGCGGCAATCAGCGTGGGCCGATGGCCGGAGTTCCAGAAACTCTTGTTCATGCGCTTTCCCCCGGTGACTTGACGATAAGGATGGCCCGCGCACAACAGGCGGGAGCGAAAGGACGGCGATGGGCGACGGCAGGCTTGAGATCGCGGCCGGCTTTGCCACGGCGTGCGGACCGAGGCCCGACAATCAGGATTTCGGCGGCGTGCATCTCGGGACCGAGACGGAGCGCACGCTGCAGGGCGCGATTGCGGCGGTGGCGGACGGCGTCGGCGGGGCGATGGCCGGCCGCGTCGCCGCCGAGCTGGCCGTGCGCGAATTCGTCGAGGGCTATCGCGCGCAGAATCCGGTGATCGGCATCGCCGCCGGCGCGTTGCGTGCCGCGCGCGGCTATAATCGCTGGTTGCATGAACGCGGCCGGATCGATCCGCAGATGCGCGGCGCCGCCACCACCTTCACCGCCGCCATCCTGCGCGGCCGCGAGGCAGTGGTGGTCCATGTCGGCGACAGCCGCTGCTGGCATTTCCGCGACGGAGTGCTGACCCGGCTGACCGAGGATCATGTGCTGCCGCAGCCCGATCTCGCCCACGTCCTCTACCGCGCGGTCGGCATCGAGCCCGATGTACGGCTGGACGTGCGCAGTCACCCGATCGAGCCGCACGACCGGCTGCTGCTGGCGAGCGACGGCGTGCACGGCGTGCTGAGCGATCGCGCGCTCGGTCGCCTTCTTGCCGCGCGGCAGAGCGCCGAGGCCGATGCCGCCGCGATCGTCGCCGCGGCCGGCGATGCCGGCACCCGCGACAACGCCACCGCGATCGTAATCGACGTGGTGACTGTCACGGCCATCGACCACGACCTGATCGGCGCCGAGGCCGAGCGCCTGCCGATCCTGCCGCCGCCCTCCGCGGGCCAGAATGTCGACGGATTTCGGCTCGAGCGGCTGCTGTCGGACGGCCGCTACACGCGCCTGTTCGTGGTCACGGACGGGTCGGAGACCGTCGTTGTAAAATTCCCCAAGCCCGCCTTGCTGTCTGAGCGCGGCGCGCGGGCCGCCTTCCTGCGCGAGAGTTTCCTCGGCCGCAGGATCGACAGCCCCTTCGTCGGCCGCACGATCGCCGTGCCGACGGAGCGGCAGAGCCGACTCTATATCGTGATGCCCTTCTATCCCGGCGAGACGCTGGAACAACGGTTGATGCGGAGCCCGCCCGGCATCGCCGCCGGCACCGCTCTCGGCATCGGGCTGGCGCGCGGCGTGGCGGCGCTGCACCGGCTTGGCGTGGCCCACCGCGACATCAAGCCCGAGAACGTCATCGTCGGCGTGGACGGCGGCTGCCGGATCATCGATCTCGGCGTCGCCCGGCTGCCGCGTGTCGAGGATTTCGCCGAGGCAGAGCTGCCCGGCACGCCAAGCTATATGGCGCCCGAGATGTTCGATGGCGCCGCCGGCGATGCCGCGACCGATCAATATGCGCTGGGCGTCACGCTCTATCGCCTGTTCACCGGCCGTTATCCCTATGGCGAGGTGGAAGCGTTCAGCCGGCCGAAGTTCGGCGATCCGGTGCCGCCCAGCCGCTACCGCCCCGATCTTCCTGCGTGGCTCGATGCCGCGATCCTGCGCGCCGTTGCCCGCGCGCCGAGAGAGCGGTTCGGCGACGTCGACGAACTGATCCACAACCTCGAACAGGGCAGCACCCGCGCCGCGCCGCTGCGCAGCCGCACGCCGCTGATCGAGCGGCATCCGGTACGCTTCTGGCAGGGTGTCGCGCTCATCCTGGCGATCGCGCTGCTCGCCACGCTGATCCGCGCGGCCTGAACGGCGAAGCCGGGCGGCCGCGCCCAACGCACACGTCTCCCATCCCTGATCGCAGATCCAAGTCATCATGATTCCCCGGCCCGCGCGGCACGCAGACACGAAAAAAGCCGCGTTCCAGTCCATCGCTAATGCGCGACGACCAGACAGCGGCTTTGCTGTGTTTAGTGCCGGCGGTTCCCCCGATGGAATCACCAGCGCTTCTGTCCACAATTTCTGCGGACAGTGTGTGCTTGTCTTATCTCAACCTTGTTCGCAAGTGCAAAAAATTCAACGTCATTGCGATGCGAAGCCGGCCACATAGTCGGCGATCGCCTTCGGATCGAACATGCGCCCGTCGAAGAAGCGATCGGCTCCCAAAGTCAGCCCGCCCTCGCGCGATCCCACACCTTGCGGCGCGGTGAGCGCGCCCTCCACCTTGGAACTGGCGCCCGGCATCGCCGCGCCGGTGCCAGCCAGTGCGCGGCGATATATGTCCGAGCGGAAGACCTCGGCGGCGGCCCGCTCCGCCCCCTCGCTCGCATCGATCATCTTCCAGCGGACGAGCTGCGAATAAATCCACAAGCCCTGACTTCGCCACGGAAAATTTGCCGCCTCGCGATGGAACAGCAGGAAGTCGGCGGCAGCGGTGGGCGGCGCGCCGGGGCTCAGCACCAGACGACCGGCAAGGGCAGGCAGGATCATCTCCGCGGGCTGACCAACATAGCGATCGTCCGCCAGCATCGCCGCCAGCGCGGCATGGTTGGCCGGATCGTCACACCAGGCGGCCGAGGCAGCCAGCGCGCGCAGCAGCCGGTCCACGGTGTCGGGATTGGCGTCGCACCAGTCGGCGCGCATCGCAAGCACCTTCTCCACCCCGCGCTGCCAGATGTTCGCGCCAACGGAGACCATCTGCCCCAGCCCCGCCGCCACGGCGACGCTGCCCCACGGCTCACCGGCGGTGAAGCCGTCTATCTCTCCGCTGCGCAGCGCCTCCACCATCAACGAGGGCGGCAGCGTGCGCAGCGTCAGGTCGCGATCGGGATCGATCCCGGCGAAGCCCAGCCAGTAACGCAGCATCAGCGCGTGGCTGGAGAAGCGGTGGACGATGCCTATCACCGGCTTTCGGCGGTGCAGCCCGATCGCCGTCGCCAGATCGTGCGCCGTCGCCACCGGATCGGCAATACGGTTCGCGGGCGCTGGATCCAGCGCCGCGGCCAGATCGGCCGCAAGGGTCAGCGCATTGCCGTTCACGTTGAGCTTGAACGGCGCCGCGATCGCTGCCTGATGCTGGCTCAGGCCCAGCGTCACCGCTACCGCCAGCGGCGCCAGCATGTGCGCCGCCTGCACTTGGCCGAACACCAGCCGATCGCGCAGCGTGGCCCAGGAGGTGCTCCGCACGAGCGCAAGATCTATCCCTTGCGCCGCGGCGAAGCCCCGCTCTTTCGCGGCGACGATCACCGCACTGTCGGTCAGCGGCAGGAAGGCGATGGAAAGCGGCGTCACGTCGATCCTCCGGTGGGCGGCGCCAGCAGCGCGCTCGCCGAAATCAGCGCGTCCGCCACGTCCACCAGCTTGCGCCCCTGGTTCATCGCGGCGGAGCGCAGCATGGCATAGGCCGCCGGTTCGGAGAGGCCGCGCGAGGACATCAGGATCGCCTTCGCCCGGTCCAGGGTCTTGCGCTCGGCCAGCGCGGAGCGCGCCTCGTCCAGTTCCTGGCGCAGCTTGGCGAACGCGTTGAAGCGTCGGATCGCCAATTCCATCACCGGCCGCACCCGCTCCTTGCGCAGGCCGTCCACCACATAGGCCGATACGCCGGCATCAATCGCCGCGCCGATCATCGCCTCGTCGGACTGATCTACGAACATCGCGATTGGCCGGGCCAAAGCGCGGCTGACTGTGAGCATCTCCTCAAGCGTGTCGCGGCTCGGATTACCGAGGTTGATAAACACCACGTCGGGCGCCATCCGCTCCAACCTCGCAACGAAGCCGCCCTGCGGCGCCACAATGCTAATATCCGCATAGCCTGCCTCGCGCAGCCCATCCTCCAGGATCGTGGCGCGCAATTCGCTGTCATCGACGATCACGATCCGCAATCGGCATCCTCATGCTGCCACTGCGAGATCGTGAGGTAAACCGCTTGCCGCGTCAACACACCCGATTTCGTTGAACAGCCCGAGGCGCCGACGCGACGCGATGCCGGACAGAAATGTTGGGTCGGCTCCCTTGGATATGTCGTTGAGCAGTCTGACAGCAGCCAAATAGACAGATCCGCGCATGAGCGGCCGCTTACGTGCCAGTCGTGCAACGCTTGAATTGATCCACGTCCGTCATTGTCACTTTCGGTTGGTGATCTGCCAACCAACTACTTGGGCGCCGGGAGGCGCCCATTTAGGTACGGCGAGTGTCAGTGAACCGGCGGTCTGCCCGCTACTCACGGAGGGCAGCGCACACGCCGCTCAACTCCAAGCGAAGTAATTTTGGATCAGCGTTTCTTAACCTGAGATCGGGCAGAGAAAGCGGGCTGGTTCGCGGCCAGCAGAGACCGGCTTGGCCCCAAGCCGGAAACTGCATGCGGCAAAGCCCCGGAAAGACGGGGGTATTTTCGGCCTCAGCCGAAATTCTCCTGATCCCTCAATATGTTAGAACTTTATGGTGCGGTCGAGAAGACTCGAACTTCCACGGCCTTTCGGCCACAACGACCTCAACGTTGCGCGTCTACCAGTTCCGCCACGACCGCACGTGTAACCGGGCTGCGGGCCCGGCGATCTGGTGTGGCGGGCAACTAACAGAGCTTCGACAGGTCTGCAACAGCCTTCATGACCGGGGGCGGAACTCCGTCGCTCGCTCGCCGTTTCAGCCCCGACCGTGCGAGAGGCGTGTGCCTCCGGCTCGGGAAAGAACAGGAGTTTCATCATGTTGAATCGCATTATGCTGGCCGGTTCGGCCGCTATTCTCGCCCTCTCCACGCCCGTAATGGCGCAGATGGCCACGTCGAACACCGGCATGGCTACCTCCGCCGATGTCGGTGTCGAGCCGATGGCCGCCATCCCGGCAGGCGACTATGTCAAGATGGCCGCGGCGTCCGACCAGTATGAGATCCAGGCGGCGCGCGTTGCGCTGACGAAGAGTTCGCGCCCGGATGTTAAAGCCTATGCCAAGATGATGATCGACGCGCATACCGCCTCGTCGAAGACGCTGATGGCGGCGCTCAGCAACAGCGAGCGCAAGATCGCCCGCCCCTCGACCAAGCTGGACAGCGAAGGCGCCTCGAACCTGGCGCTGCTGAAGAAGGCGCCGAAAAGCGGCTTTGACACGCTCTATCTGACACAGCAGACGCAGGCTCACCAGAAGGCATGGGCGCTGCAGAAGGGTTTTGCCCTGAACGGCACCGATCCCGCGCTGAAGCAGGTTGCCGCCAACCTGGTGCCGACGATCGAACAGCATCTGGCGCAGGCCAAGTCGCTGACCCCGTCGGGCGTGGCTGGCTGATCCAGCGTCTAGCTGGTAGGAAAAGGGGCGCGCGACCTGGGTCGCGCGCCCCTTTTCAATAGAGGAACATCGGCATGCCTTCGATCCGCATCAGCTTGGCGCGGTAGGAAGGGGCGTCGTACAGCCCGCTGACGTCGACATTCTTCGTCCCGCCGAGCAGCGTCTCGATCGGCACATGGCTGTATGTGCCCTCGGTCAGCGTGACCATCCGGCCGGTGCGGCCGCTCTGGATCAGCTGCACCGCCAGGCCGCCAAAGGCGAAGCCGACCATCCGGTCCATCGCATCCGGCTCTCCCGCCCGCATCAGATAGGCGAGCGACTGCACCACGGTGCCCTGGCGCAGGCGCTGTTCGATCGCGTTGGCCAGGCGATGCCCGACGCCGGGCTCGTGCCGCTGGGTCGCGGGTTTGGCGATATCGCTTCCGTCCGGTGCCGCATCGATATGCGCGCCCTCCGAGATCACGCAGACCGCATAATTGGCCGGCCGCGACGTCTTGTCGGCCGCAAGCAGGGGCAGCAGCCGATCGAGATCCGCCGGCACCTCGGCGATCACCGTGCGATCCACCTGAGCGAGGAAGCCGGCGAGCAACGCCGTCTCGCCCGAGCGGCGGCCGAACAACTCGATCACGCCAATTCGTTCATGACTTTCGATCGTGGTCCGCAGGGCGTTGATCGCCTCCACCGAGCGGCTGACGGCGGTGGAGAAGCCGATGCAATAGTCCGTGCCGAACACGTCATTGTCCATCGTCTTCGGCACCGAGACGACGGGGAAGCCAAGCGCGGCGAGATGCGCCGAGAAGCGCAGCGTGCCATCGCCGCCCAGCGTGATGAGCGCGTCGACGCCCAGCGTCTCCAGCACGCGAAGCACATGGCCGGAACGATCGCCCGCCGCCACCGTGCGCGGATCGAGCCGCGAGGTGTGGAGGATCGTGCCGCCCATCCGATCGATGCCGCGCACCGCCTCCCGATCGAGCCGGCGGGTATAAGCGGCGATGCTGGCGGGATCGTCCGGATCGATCTTGAGGAACCCCTCCCACCCGCGCCGGAAGCCGGTGACGCGCCAGCCGAGATCGATCGCGGACAATGTCACCGAGCGGATGCAGGGGTTCAGCCCCGGCACGTCGCCGCCGCCAGTGAGAATGCCGATGTGCATGCCTTCGCCTCCACCCCGCCGCGGCCGTGCCGGCAGCCTAGCGGCAGCAGCGGCGCGGCGACAAGCTTGCCGGCGATCTCGGGGCGTCAGCGCGTGGTCGAGGCCAGGCTCAGGTCCAGGTTGCGGGCGTTCTTGGGCACGTCCAGCACGGCGCCGTTGAACTCGACGGCGGCCTTCGGCCCAAGTCTCGCGACCGGGCGGGCGATCGTCCAGCCATAGACGATGCGATCCTGCGCATCGAGCAGATTGGCCCGGATATCGGGGACGTTCTGCGCCTCGTTGGTGGGATTGACGATCTTGCCGCTCGCGGAGAATAGCTCGTTGCCGCTGGCCATCCGCCGCCGCTCGGTGCCGACCGCCTGGATCAGCAGGGCAGGCGTATCGGTGGCCGCCACGCCGAAGCGACGACCGAGATTGGGCAGGCCGAAGGCGACGATCGCGGCGGTGATCGCCAGCATCGCGAGCGCGGCGGCGATCGCGATCAGCGTCCACATCCGGGCGGGGTTTCGGCGCGGCTTGAACGGGGGCTGCTGTGCCTGGGGATCATAGCGGTTGGCATGATCGAGTTCTTCGGCGCCATAGACGTGGCGTTTCGCGGCGGCCGGTGGCGATCCCGGCGCGATCGCGGGCGATCGTTCGGCGATCGGCGGCAATGCGCCCTCGGCCACGGCAGGCTCCGGCCGCTCGACGATCGCCGGCTCCTCGAACCAGCTGTGACGGCAGGAGGCGCAGCGCACCTGACGGCCCGCCGGGCCGATGGCGCTGTCTGGAACGAGGTAGCGGGTGCCGCATGCCGGGCAGGAAAGGATCATCGCGGGCCCATGCTTGAACGCATCCTGCTGTGCAACGAAAAGTGGTTAAGCACGTCGCCGCCATCGCTGGCAAGATGCCGGCCATGCAAGCTTACGCCGGAGCGGGCGGCCTTTACGCGGCGGTGCGGGGCGTGCAAAGCGCCGCTTGATCGGGAGGTGCGCGCGCAACATGGGCGATATCGTCAGGTTCGATAATGTCGGGCTGCGTTACGGCAATGGCGCGGAGACGCTTTCGGACGTGAGCTTCAACCTGGCGGCCGGCGCCTTCTATTTCCTCACCGGGCCATCCGGCGCGGGCAAGACATCGCTGCTGAAGCTGCTCTATCTGGCGCAGCGGCCGAGCCGGGGCATGATCCACCTGTTCGACGAGGATGTGGTGACGTTGTCGCGGGGGCGTATGCCCGGGTTCCGCCGGCGGATCGGCGTGGTGTTCCAGGATTTTCGCCTCGTCCCCTATCTTTCCGCTTATGACAATGTCGCCTTGCCGCTGCGCGTGGCCGGGGTGGAGGAAGGCGATCTCGACGGGTCGGTGCGCGAGATGCTCGACTGGGTGGGGCTGTCCGGACGGGTGGACGCGAAGCCGGCGACCCTCTCCGGCGGCGAGCAGCAGCGCGTGGCCATCGCGCGTGCGGTGATCGGCCGGCCGGAGATACTGGTGGCGGATGAACCGACCGGCAATGTCGATCCGGAGATGGCCGGGCGGCTGCTGCACCTCTTCGATGCGCTGAACAAGATCGGCACGACGATCGTCGTCGCCACCCATGACATCCACCTGCTCTCCCGCGTGTCGGGCGCCGGCGTGCTGCGGCTGGAGCGGGGGCGGCTGGACGACCCGACGGGCGCCCTGCGTCATCCGCCTCAGACGGGCACGGCGTGACGGGCCTGCGCCTTTCCGCCGCGGATCGACGGCTGTTACCGGAAGGGCGGCTCTCCGGGCCGATGCCCTGGGTGATCGCGATCATGATGTTCCTGACCGTGCTGGCCGCCGCCGGCGGACTGGGGCTGCGCGCGGCGGCGGCGAGCCTGGGCGACGATCTGGGCGGGCGGCTGACGGTGCAGATCGTGCAGGCCAATGCCGACAGCCGTAACGCGCAGGCGAAGGCGGCGCTGGCCGCGCTCCGCCAGCTGCCGGGCCTGCAATCGGCCGAGCCGGTGAGCCCGGCGGCGATGGGCGCGCTGCTGGAGCCGTGGCTGGGCGCCGAGGGGCTGGGGGCCGACCTGCCGCTGCCCGCGCTGATCGATGTGGCGTTCGCCGACGACGGCACCGATCACGCGGCCGGCGTGGCGGCCGCGCTGCGCCGCGCGGCGCAGGTCGCGGATCAGGCGGTAGCCGGGAAAGAA
>CAXTTS010000017.1:0-25925 GCA_964247265.1 uncultured Sphingomonadaceae bacterium | reverse complement strand
GGCATCGGCGCGGCGGTGTGGACGGCGCCGACGACATCCTCATATTGGTGCGCGCCGGTGACGGCGAGGACTTGCGGGAAGCGGGCGCGGATCGCCTCCGCTTCCTTGCCCATGCAGCCGGTGACAATGACCCGGCCGTTTTCGGCGATGGCCTCGCCGATCGCCTCCAGGCTTTCCTCCTTGGCGCTGTCGAGAAAGCCGCAGGTGTTGACCAGCACGACATCGGCGCCGGCATAATCGGGCGACATCTGGTAGCCGTCGGCGCGCAGCTTCGTCAGGATCCGCTCGCTGTCGACGAGATTCTTCGGACAGCCGAGCGAGACCATGCCGACTTTCGGCGGGGAGGGGAGTATCGTTGCCATGAGAGGCGGCGCACATAGTCGATCGGGGCGCGAATTGCGAGGGGCGCGGAAGATCGGCGGCGGCGCGACGCCGGGCTTTCCCGATCGATCGGCGGATGCCAAGGCACGGTTGGCTCAAGCGGACGGGAACAGGCGCGCATGACGGCGAACGAAGGGGCGGAGGGCGCGGCGTTCGATCTGCTGGTGGTGGGCGGCGGTATCAACGGCACCGGCATCGCCCGCGAGGCGGCGGGGCGCGGCCTTTCCGTGCTGCTGGTGGAGAAGGACGATCTCGCCGCGCACACCTCGTCGGCCAGCACCAAGCTGATCCACGGCGGCCTGCGCTACCTGGAATATTACGAGTTCCGGCTGGTGCGCGAATCGCTGATCGAACGGGAGCGGCTGTTGCGCCTCGCCCCGCACATCATCTGGCCGCTGCGTTTCGTGATGCCGCTGCCGCCGACCGGGCGGCCCGGCTGGCTGATCCGGCTGGGGCTGTTCCTCTACGACAATATCGGCGGGCGGCGGCGTTTGCCGGGATCGCGCGGCGTATCGCTGAAGGGGCCGCCACTGGGCACGTCGCTGAAGCCGGGCGTGACGAAGGGCTATGCCTATTCGGATTGCTGGGTGGACGATGCCCGTCTGGTGGCGCTGAACGCGGTCGGCGCCGCCACGCGCGGTGCGGATATCCGCACCCGCACCGAACTGGTGGGGGCGGTGCGGCAGGGTAAACGCTGGCTGGCGACCGTGCGCGACGAGGCGGGCGAGACGCTGGTTTCGGCCTGCGCGATCGTCAACGCCGCCGGGCCTTGGGTGGATCTCGTCCTGGGATCGGCCAGCGGCGCAACGGCCGAGCGACCGCCCCGGCTGGTGAAGGGCAGCCACATCGTCGTGCCGCGGATGTTTACTGGCGACCATGCCTATATCCTGCAGAATGCGGACAAAAGGATCGTGTTCGCCATCCCCTATGAAGGCGATTTCACCCTGATCGGCACCACCGACGTGCCGTGGACGGATTCGCCGCAGAAGCCCGCCATCTCGGAGGAGGAGGTGCGCTATCTGTGCGACAGCGTGAACGCCTATTTCGCGGCCGCCATCTCGCCGGCGGACGTGGTGCACAGCTATTCCGGCGTGCGGCCGCTCTATGATGACGGCCGCGCCGCCGCATCGGAAGTGACGCGCGATTACGTGCTGAAGCTGGGCTCGGAGGAGGGGCCGCAGATCCTTTCGGTGTTCGGCGGCAAGATCACGACCTACCGCAAGCTCGCCGAACATGCGCTGGAGAAGATCGCGCCGTTCGTACCGCCGATGCGCGAACGCTGGACCGAGCGGGTGCCGCTGCCGGGCGGCGACATGCCGGATGCGGATTTCGAGCGTTTTCTGGCCGACGTGCGGCGGCGCTCGCCCTTCCTCGATCCGGCGCTCGCGCGGCGGCTGGCGCGCGCCTACGGCACGCGGATCGACAAGCTGCTGTGCGACGCGGAGGACATGGCCGCGCTCGGCCGCGATCTGGGCGGCGGGCTGACCGAGGCGGAGGTGCGCTATCTGGTCGACCACGAATATGCCCGGACGGCCGAGGACATATTGTGGCGGCGATCCAAGCTGGGCCTGCATGTCGGCGCGGAGACGTTCGCGGCGGTGAACGCCTATATCGCGGGGCGTAGCGCCGGGGCGCGACGCGGATGACGGCGCGGCGGCATATCCTGGCCATCGATCAGGGCACCACATCGACGCGCAGCATCCTGTTCGACGACGCCGCCACGCCGATCGCCACCGCGCAGGCGGAGTTCGCCCAGCATTACCCCGCCGATGGCTGGGTGGAGCATGATCCGGAGGATATCTGGCGCGATACGGAGGCGACCATGCGCCGGGTGATCGCCGAGGCGGGGATAGCGCCGGACGCGATCGCCGGCATCGGCATCACCAACCAGCGCGAAACGGTGGTGCTGTGGGACCGGGCCACCGGCGCGCCGCTGCACAAGGCGATCGTCTGGCAGGATCGCCGCACCGCCGCCGCCTGCGCCGCGCTGAAGCGGGACGGGCATGAGGCGCTGGTGCGGGCGCGCACCGGCCTGCTGCTCGATCCTTACTTCTCCGCGACGAAGCTCGGCTGGCTGCTCGATCATGTCGAGGGCGCGCGCGCGCGGGCCGCAGCGGGGGAGCTGGCGTTCGGGACGATCGACAGCTTCCTGCTGTGGCGGCTGACCGATGGCCGCGTCCACGCCACCGATGCGACGAATGCCAGCCGCACCCTGCTGTTCGACATCCACCGGCAGGATTGGTGCCCCGATCTGCTCGCTTTGTTCGGCATCCCGGCGGCCCTGCTGCCGAAGGTGCGCGATTCGAGCGGCGTCTTCGGCGAGACGAGCCTGTTCGGTGCGCCGATCCCGATCGCGGGAATCGCCGGCGATCAGCAGGCGGCGTTGTTCGGCCAGACCTGCTTCGCGCGCGGCGAGGCGAAGGCGACCTACGGCACCGGCTGCTTCGTGCTGCTGAACACCGGCGAGGAGGCCGTCGCCTCCGACAACCGGTTGCTGACGACGACCGCCTACCGGCTCGCGGGAAAGCCGACCTATGCGATAGAGGGATCGATCTTCGTGGCGGGCGCGGCGGTGAAGTGGCTGCGCGACGGCCTCGGCCTCATCACCCGCGCCTCGCAGACCGATGACATGGCGACACGGGTGGCGGATAATGGCGGCGTCTACATGGTGCCGGCGTTCGTCGGCCTGGGCGCGCCGCACTGGCAGCCGGACGCGCGCGGGCTGATCGCCGGGCTGACCCTCGGCACCAGCGCGGCGCATGTCGCGCGGGCGGCGCTGGAGGCGGTGGCCTACCAGACCTCCGATCTGGCGGACGCGATGGTGGCGGACGGGGCGGAGCCGCCGGCTGCGATTCGGGTGGATGGCGGCATGTCGGCCAACGACTGGCTGTGCCAGTTCCTTGCCGACATATTGCGCGTGCCGGTGGAGCGGCCGGCCACGCTGGAGACGACCGCGCTGGGCGCGGCCTATCTGGCAGGCATGGCGACGGGCGTGTGGGACGGCATCGCGGGTGTCGCCGCGATCCGCCGCGACGTGCGCCGCTTCGAGCCGGTGATGGGCGCGGACGAGCGCGATGCGCTGCTGGCGGGATGGCGGCGGGCGCTGGCGCGGGCGCTGCTGGAGGGCTGAGCCCGCGCGGATCAGGCGGCGGCGGGCACCAGCTGCCGGCCGACCGCCGCCAGCACCAGCCGGTGCGCGCGATCGACGATCTCGTCCAGCGAGGGCGTGCGGGCGAACAGCAGCCGCGCCTCGGCGACGATCGCCTCACGGCTCGGCAGATGCGGGTGGAGCAGGCTCCAGCAGCCGTTCGGCGCCGGCTCCGCCGCGTGCAGGCTGTGGGCCAGCGTCGCGAGAACGCGATCGGGCAGGCTGGTGCGCAGCGCGGCGACGATCGGTGCGGGATGGAAGCGCGCCGCGAGCTGCTCCGCCGTGCGATCGACGACCTTGGTGCCCAGGCGATGTTCGTTGCGCAGGATGCGTTCGGGCGGGTTCTTGAGGCCGGAGACGATGCCGCCCAGTGCCAGCAGCTTCAGGATATAATAGGTCAGGTCCACCTCCCACCAGCGGAAGCCCTGTCGGGCACAGCTCTGGAACGCGTGGTGGTTGTTGTGCCACCCCTCGCCCATCGTGACGATCGCGAGGAGCAGGTTGTTGCGCGAATCGTCACCCGTCACATAGCGCCGGCTGCCGCTGACATGGGCCAGTGAATTGATGCAGAAGGTGCCGTGATAGACGAGCAGGGTGCTCCACACGAAGCCGACGATCAGCCCCTGCCAGCCGCCGAACGCGAAACAGGCGGCGGCCAGCGCGAAGAACGGGGCGAGTTCGTGGCGGTGGAGCCAGCGCAGTTCGGCAAAGCGGGTGAGATCGGGCACGTTCGCCAGATCGGCGACATCATGCTTGCGCGCGAAGATCCAGCCGAAGTGGCTGTAGATGAAGCCGGTGTGGCGCGGCGAATGCACATCCTGCGGCGTATCGGAATAGAGGTGGTGGTGGCGGTGCTTGGATGCCCACCACAGCACGCTTTTCTGCCCGGTGCTCTGCGCGAGGAAGGCCAGGACGAACTGGAAGACCCGCCCGGTGGCGAAGGCGCGGTGCGAGAAGTAGCGATGATAGCCACCCGTTACCGCGAACATGCGCAGCAGGTACAGGCCCGCGCACAGCGCCAGCGCGCGGCCGCTCACCCCGGTCCAGATCGCGGCGAGGGCGGCGACGTGGATCAGGACGAACGGGACGGCGGTGGGATAGAGGATGTCGTCGTCATGGCCGGCAACGGCGGCGGGGTCTGCGTTCATGGCCGGTTCGATAAAGCGTGGAGGCCGCTTTGGGAACGGCCTCCGTCAGCGCGGGCGATCAGGCGACGTCCTCGACTTGATCGAGATAGGCGGCATAGCCTGCGGCCTGCATCTCGTCCCGCGGGATGAAGCGCAGGGATGCCGAGTTGATGCAGTAGCGCAGGCCGCCGCGATCACGCGGGCCATCCTCGAAGACATGGCCGAGATGGCTGTCGCCATTGGCCGAGCGGACCTCCGTGCGGACCATGCCGAGCGTCGCGTCGCGCAGCTCGTTTACGTTGGCGGGCTCGATCGGGCGGGTGAAGCTGGGCCAGCCGCAGCCGGATTCATATTTGTCGGCGGAGGCGAACAGCGGCTCGCCGGAGACGATATCGACATAGATCCCCGGCTCCTTGTTGTTGAGGTAGCGGCCGGTGCCGGGGCGCTCGGTGCCGCTCTGCTGGGTGACGCGGAATTGCTCGGGCGAGAGGGCGGCGATCGCTTCGTCCGTCTTGCGATATTCGGTCATGGATGGTTCCTTTCACCCGCGCAGATGGGGACGGCGCCGACATGCGCCAAGATGCCCGGTCTGCAGTCGACGCTCAGGGCTTGGCGATCGGCTCGGCGCGCCAGCCTGTGGCATCGTGGTCGGTCGTCGGCTTGCCTGCGTCGGAGGTGTCGTCGGCATCGTTGGGCAGGCAGGCGGCAACGGGCCGCACCTCGTCCAGCGGGTCGGGCGGGGCAAGCTGCTCCGCCGGTTCGACGAGCGGGCGATCGGTATCGGCGGTGATCGGCGAGGGTTCCGGCTTCGGGGCATCGGCGGTCATCATGCGCTCCTCGGGAAGGCTGTGCCGCCTGCTGCGGCGAGCCATCATCGCGCGATCGGCGGCGATGGTCCATGCCGCTCGTACCGTCAGCGCCGGGTGCGGCGGGCGAACGGCCAGTCGATCACATGGCCGGCGAACAAGGCCCACCAGACGATCGCCGGCTGGAATGCGAGCCGGGGGCCATGATACCACCAGCCGAGTCGCGTGCCGCCGATCGCGATCCCCTCCACCGCGTGGCGGATGTTGGCGGGGAACACGCACACGGCATAGGTGGCGAGCATCACCCCGGCGATCCAGCGCAGCCGCCGGGTGAGCAGCGCCAGCGCGCCGGCGATCTCGCACAGGCCGGTGATGGCGATCGTCTCGCGCGGGTACGGCACCCAAAGCGGGATGATGGCGAGGAAGGTGTGCGGCGAACGCAGATGCGCGACGCCGACGAACAGGAAGGCGGCGGCCAGCAGCCAGCGCAGGATCGTGCGAACGCGCTCCATGCGGGGCGGGAGCGTGGCGATAGAGAGGGTGTGCATGGATGCGGCGCGCTCCGGGAGGGTGGGATTCGATCAGCTGCGGTGCGGCAGGTCGCGAAACATCACCAGCGCATCGACATGGCCGAGGCGTGGATGGGCGAAGGCCCCGGGCAGCGTGCCCACGACCGCGAAGCCCAGCGCCTGCCAGAGATGGACGGCCGCGACGTTGCTGGCGACGACGAAGTTGAACTGCATCGCGCGAAAGCCGCGTGCCGCCGCACGATCGAACGAATGGTGCGCCATTTGCCGGGCAATGCCGCGCCCGGTTGCGGCTGCGGCCGTCATATACCCGCAATTGGCGACATGGCCGCCGCCACCGGCCTGGTTGGCGCGCAGATAATAGGTGCCGAGGACCGCGCCGTCCGCCTCCGCGACGAAGGTCTCGCGGTCGGCGCCCAGCCAGTAGGCCAGCGCATCCGCCCGGCTCATGTCGCGGCTTAACGCATAGGTTTCTCCGGCGCGGATCACCGGTTCGAGGATCGCCCAGATCGCCTCGGCATCCGCCGCGATGGCGAGGCGGAGGTGGAGCGACGACGATGCGATGGACGTCATCCGGCTTCACCGGCGACGGGAGGCGGGCGGCGGTCCCATGCGAGCAGTCGGGCGGGTTCGGCGTCCCGCACCTCGATCATCCCCCAGGCGCCGGTGCGCAGTTTCAGCGACGGCAGGGCATCGGCGCCTTCTATCAGCCCCGATGCCATCAGGGCGAAGCGGGCGGCGCCGTTGCTGGTGACGGCCAGGACATGCCCGCTCCAGTCGCTGTCGAGCAGCGCGCGCCAGCCCGCCACCCGTGCGGCGGCATCCACCTGCCAGCCGGGTGGCGCTATGCCTTGCGCGTCCCAGCGGTGCAGCGCCTCGCTGCCGATTCGCGTGACGATCGCCGCCTCCGGCTGGTCCTCGTCCGGGCCGTGATCGATCTCGGCGAGCCAGTCGACCGGCTCGGGCACGGCCGCGCCTTCCACGTCGCGCAGGATGATCCCGGCGGTGTCGCGGGTGCGCCGGAGCGGCGATACCAGCACGCGATCGAAGCGGGTGCCGTCCCGGCAAAACCAGCGTCCCAGCGCCTCGCCCTGCGCGATGCCGCTGGCGACGAGCGGCAGGTCGGTGCGGCGGCCGATCCGGCGCGGTAGCTCGTCGGCGGCGAAGGTGTTGCCGTGGCGGACGATCGTGATGCGCTTCATCGCCGATCGATCACAGCGGCACGAACGGATCGCCGCCATCGCGGATCACCGCCTCGGCGAGCGCGATGTCGGCCAGCGTATCGATGCCGGACATGGCGTGGCGCGGCCGATCCACGTCGATCGCGAGAATATCCATGCCGAGTTCGAGGAAGCGCAGCTGCTCCAGCCCCTCGAGCACCTCATAGGCCGATCGTGGCGCCGCCTCGAACCGCCGCAGCGCATCCAGACGGTAGGCGTAAAGGCCGAGATGGCGGAGGACCGGGGATAAAGGCTGGTTGGCCCGCAGCGCCGCCTCGTCGCGGATCGCCGGCACGATCGCCTTGGAGAACCAGATCGCTCGGCCATCCGCGCGGCGGATGCAGGTGGTGCCGCTGAACGGCGTCTCCTGCTTGTGGCGGCGCATCCGGTCGAGTTCGTCCCAGGTCAGCTGCACGACGGGCGTCGTGACCGGCGCGTGGTGGAGGCGCGCGGCGCGGAGCAGGTCCGCCACCGCAGCCGGCGGCACGAACGGCGCGTCGCCCTGAAGGTTGACGACGACACCCGGCGCGACCGGCCGCGCCAGCGCGGCGGCGAGCGCGCGGCCGGTGCCGGAGCTGATGTCCGCTGCCGTCATCACCGTTTCGCAGCCGAGCGCGCGGGCGTCGTCGCGGATGCGATCGTCGTCGGTGGCGACGACGATCTCGATCCCGTCGATCATCCGCGCGACCTGTCCGGCGACGTTGACCACCCGTTCCAGCAGGGTGCGGCCGGCGATCGGCATCAGCGGCTTGCCCGGCAGCCGGGTGGAGCCATAGCGCGCCGGGATCACGAGAAGATCGTTCATCGTCGGGCGCGCGGCCGTGGTGCGTTCATCCGCATGGATCATCCCTACTGCCGGCCGTCCCTCGCGGCAAACCCGCATGATGCCGCTTGCCCGCCTGTGGCCGCAGCGGCTAGTCAGCCGGCGCGGCCCGCCGGCCGATCGAGAGGTTCACCATGCTGTTATGCGGTCATCCGGTCGGGCTCGACCGCAAGCTGTTCGTCATCGCCGGCCCCTGCGTGATCGAGGACGAGGCGATGATCCTCGCCACCGCCGAGACGCTGCGGAAGATGGCCGAGCGGCTGGGGCTGCTGCTGATCTTCAAGAGTTCGTTCGACAAGGCCAATCGCAGTTCGGGCACATCCTATCGCGGGCCGGGCCTGCACGAGGGCCTGCGCATCCTCGAAAAGGTGCGGCAGGAGACCGGGCTGCCGATCCTGACCGACGTGCATACCGACGATCAGGTGTCCGCCGTCGCGCAGGTGGCCGACGTGTTGCAGACGCCCGCATTCCTTGCGCGCCAGACCGATTTCATCGCGGCGGTGGCGCGATCGGGCAGGCCGGTGAACATCAAGAAAGCGCAGTTCATGGCGCCGCACGACATGAAGCATGTCGTGGCCAAGGCGCGCGCGGCGGCGGGCGATGATGCCGCGCCGCTGATGGTGACGGAGGGGGGCGCCTCGTTCGGCTACAATAATCTCGTATCGGACATGCGCAGCCTGGCGATCATGCGCGAGACGGATTGCCCAGTGATCTTCGACGCGACCCATTCGGTGCAATTGCCGGGCGGGCAGGGCGACAAATCGGGCGGCCAGCGCGAGTTCGTGCCGGTGCTGGCGCAGGCGGCGGTGGCGGTCGGTATCTCCGGCCTGTTCATGGAGACCCACCCGGACCCCGATCGCGCATTGTCCGACGGGCCGAATGCCTGGCCGCTCGATCAGGCGGAGGAACTGCTCCGCCGCCTGATCGCGATCGACGCCGTGGTGAAGGGGCTCTGACCGCTCAAGGGTTGCCCTTGCCGCCGTTCGCGCCAAACACGCCGCCGGTGGTGAAGCTGGATTCGTCGGACGCGAGCGTCACGTAGAGCGGCGCCAGTTCGGCCGGCTGGCCGGCGCGGCCGAGCGGCGTCTCCTGACCGAACTTGGCCATTTCGCCCGGCAACTGGCCGCCGGCCACCTGTAACGGCGTCCAGATCGGCCCCGGTGCGACCGCGTTCACGCGGACGCCCTTCTTCGCCAGCTGCTTGGCAAGGCCCTTGGTGAAGATCAGGATCGCACCCTTGGTCGAAGCATAGTCGAGCAGTTCCGGCTCGGGATCGTAGGAGTTGACCGAGGCGGTGTTGATGATGACCGATCCGGGCTTCAGCATCGGCACCGCCGCCTTGCAGATGCGGAACATCGCGTAGACGTTGGTCTTGAAGGTCTGGTCGAACTGCTCGTCGGTGATTTCGAGTATGTCCTTCTTGCTCTGCTGATAGGCCGCATTGTTGACGATGATGTCCAGTCCGCCGAGTTGGGCCATCGCCTTGCCCGGCAGCGCCTCGCAAAACTCGCGGGAGCGCAGGTCGCCGGGCAGCGCCACGGCCTTGCGCCCGGCCTGGCGGATCAGCTCCATCACCTCGCGCGCATCGGGTTCCTCCTGCGGCAGATAGTTGATCGCGACGTCCGCGCCTTCACGGGCGTAGGCGATGGCGGCGGCGCGACCGATGCCGCTGTCGGCGCCTGTGAGCAGCGCCTTGCGGCCCGCCAGCCGGCCGGAGCCCTTATAGCTGGTCTCGCCATGATCCGGCCTGGGGTTCATCTTCGAGGCGAGCGCGGGCCAAGGCTGGCGCTGCTCGGGAAAGGGCTCCCGCCGATATTTGCTGCGCGGATCGTGCAGCGGCATCGCCGCCGCGCCGTTCGTTGCGCCGGCCGTCTGGGCGAGGCCGGGAGCCGCCGCCGCCGCTGCCAAGCCGATCGCCGCTCCACCCAATATCGTCCGCCGCGAGGCACCTTCGTCCGTCATGTCGCTTCCTCAGGATCGTCGCCGTCGTGCGGCAGTGGCGATAAAACGGTCGACCGCGCGTTAAGGTTCTCTGCCAGGCCGCTTTATCATGTGCCGGGTCAGCCGAAAGGATCAGGCGAACACCCGCCGCAGGAAGCGCTCGCCCGCCTGCAACCCCGCCATGTCGACGCTATGTTGCAGCCCGCGCGAGACATGGTCGGTGACGTCGAAGCCCAGCCGCTCCAGCGCGTGCCGCGCCTCGTGGAAGCCGTCGATCGGCACCACTGGGTCGGCATCGCCGTGAACCAGCAGGATCGGCGGCTTGCTGCGCACCCCCGCGCCGAGGCCTGCGGGGTCGGCGAGCATGCCGGAAAAGCCGACGATGCCGGCGATCGGCCGCTCGCGTTGCGGGCCGACATGCAGCGCCATCATCGTGCCCTGACTGAAGCCGACGATCGCCAGCCGGTCGTCCGCCAGACCGTGCGTCTCCAGCAGGTCATCGATATAGGCGTCGAGCACGGGCGCGACCTTGTTGGCGCCCGCGGCGAGCGCGGCCCGGCTGAACGACGACAGCGCCCACCATTGATAGCCGCCCGACATGCCGGGGCACCGCTCCGGCGCGTTCGGCGCGACGAACATCGTGTCGGGCAGAGCGGCGCGGAAATGCTGCGCCAGCGCGATCAGATCGGCACCGTTCGATCCGTAGCCGTGCAGCAGCAGCACGATCCGCTTCGTGTCGCCCGAGGCGGGCGCGAGCCTCGGGCCATCCAGTTTCGCCAGTGCGGCCATGCAACCTCCATAATCCTGAAGGCGGCAAACGATCGGTGGACGCAAACAGGTGCACCGATCGGACGCGGGCGGACCCTCAGGCCGAAAGGTTGGGCGGGCCGAGGTGCTGGAGGAAATCGGGCTTGCCCAGCGACACGCCCGCCGCGCGCATGATCGCATAGGCCGTGGTCGCGTGGAAATAGAAGTTGGGCAGGGCGAAGCCGGTGAGATAATGGCGCCCGACGAAGCGATAGCCCATCCCGTTCGGGAATTTGACCACGATCTCGCGATCGAGCCCCGCTTCGATCGTCGCCGGATCGACCCCTTCGATGAAGGCCATCGTGCGGTCGCACCGATCCTTCAGCTCCGCGAAGCTCGCCTCCGTATCGGGCATCGACGGCGCGTCGATCGCGGCGAGACGGGCGACCGCGTTCTTCGCGCTGTCCGATGCCATCTGATATTGCGCCGGCAGCGCCCGCATGTCCGGCGCGAGCTTCGCGTCGATCAGGTCCGCCTCGTTTTTCTCCGCGACCGCCCTGTCGAGCCACTCGCGCATGTTGCCGAGCATCTTCACGAACGGCGTGGCGGATGCTTCGGAAAGGGAAAAGCTCATGCGCGTCGATCCTTCCTTGTGATCGTTGCGGCTGTGCGCCGGAAGCGGGAAAAAGGCCAGCCGCGTCCGGCGGTCAGGCGGGCATGTCGGCGATCTCGTCGGCATGGACCTTGAACCCGGTCAGCCAGGCCGGGCCGAAGGCGGTGGTGAGCGCGGTGTCGGTGGCATCGCGGCCGCGCGCCATCACGATCCGGCCGATCCGCGGCTTGTTGTGGCGGGCATCGAAGGCATGCCACTCGCCGCCGAGATACACCTCGAACCAGGCATGGAAATCCATTGCCACGCTGTCGGGCGGAATGCCGATATCGCCGAGATAGCCGCTGCAATAGCGCGCCGGTATGTTCATGCTGCGGCACAAGGCGACACCGAGATGCGCGAAATCGCGACACACGCCGACCTGCTCCTGATGCCCCTCGTAAGCGGTGCGCGTGGCGCGTGCATGCTGATAGCCGTAGGTGAGCTGGCGGTGCGCGTAATCGACGATCGTCTCGACCCGCTTCCACCCCGGAGGCGTGGAGCCGAACAGATCCCAGGCGATCGGCGAGAGCCGGTCCACCTCGCAATAGCGGCTGGCGAGCAGGTAGACGAGCACGTCGTCCGGCAGATCCTCCACCCGGTGCTGTTCGGCGTGCGGCGACTGCCGGTCCGGCTCGCCGCTATCCTCGACGATGAAGTCGCAGGACAAGGTGACCTCGCCCTCCGGCGCCGTCAGCCGGGTGCAGACGTTGCCGTACACATCGACATAATCGTAGGTCGGCAGCGGTCGGCTGGTCACGACGCGGTGGGGCGTCCGCATGTCGCGATAGCGCGAGGGGTGGATGCTCAGCATCGCGATCATCGGCGTGGAGATGTCCGCGTGAAACGTGATCTCATAGCCCGCGCGGATCAACATTCGGCACCTCCTTGGCGTGCTGGCATAGCAATCGGGCACCGGTGGCGCCGTGCCGATCAACCTCCCCACCCTCATGGTTAAAGCCATGCCGCACGGTTCGGTTGCCGCGCTGCCATGAGCATGCCTGAAAATCTTGCCGGTTGCACCGCACAAGAAGCTGCCGACCTGAACCTTTCGTAATGGACCCTTGGCGGCACATCTACGTTAGAGGGCACGCGCTGCGATGCGGAAGGCCTTGCCCGAGGATGGTACGTCTAATGGAGCTTCCCGACATCATGGCCTATTCGCCGGTCGTCCTGCGGCCGGAGGCGACGCGGACGGTGATTCGCCCCTTCGTCCTCGGCGATCCCGCCGGCTATGAGGTTGCCGGACACAATCGGGCGCAGCGCATCGTCGACCGGATTCAGGCGCTCGAACCGGACATTCGCGCGTGGGCGCTCGATCTTACGCTGGCATCGCTGGTGGAGCGGCATCGCGACGTCGAGAATGTGCTGATGCACCGGTTCGAGGAGCTGGATGCCTCGACGATCGACGTCAGCGGATCGGATCGCACCCAGTCGTTGCTGATCGGCGCCTATTTCAGCGAGGAATATTCTTACGAGGCGGCGGCCTTGTTCAACCCGAGCATGGTGCTCCATCCCGATCAGTCCGGCGTGACGGAGGGCAGGCTGCGCTTCGTGATGTCGCTGCGGTGCATCGGCGAAGGGCATGTCTCGTCGCTCGCTTTCCGCACCGGGACCTGGGGCGCGGGCACCAACATCGTGTTCGACGAGCAGAGCGAATGGTCGGTCGCGCCGCGCGTGGAGCGAGGTCGCGATGGCGACGATGACGTGACCGTCCGGCTGCATTGCGGCGGGAGCCTGAGCATATCCGAGACCGTGATCTTCCCGATCACGCCCGCGCAGCGGCAGGGGATCGAGGATCTGCGACTGGTCCGCTTCACCGAGGATGATGGCAGCGTCGCCTATTTCGGCACCTATACCGCCTTCAGCGGCAGCGAGGTGCGGGAGGAGATGCTGCGGACGACCGACTTCAGCGAGTTCACCATGCGGCCGATCACCGGTTCGGTCGCCAACAGCAAGGGTCTGGCGCTGTTTCCGCGCAAGGTCGGCGGTCGCTACATGGCGATCGGGCGGCAGGACAATGAAAATCTCTGGCTGCTCGAATCGGACGACATCTATCGCTGGGATAGCGGGCGGAAGATCATCACGCCGAAATATGCCTGGGAGTTTATCCAGATGGGCAATTGCGGATCGCCGATCGAGATAGACGAGGGCTGGCTGCTGCTCACCCACGGCGTCGGCACGGTGCGCAATTATTGCATCGGCGCGGCGTTGCTGGACAAGGATGATCCGTCAAAGGTGATCTCCCGCACGCGCTTTCCGCTGATGAAGCCCAATCCGAGCCAGCGCGATGGCTATGTGCCGAACGTCGTCTATAGCTGCGGCGCGGTGGTGCATGATCGTACGCTGCTGCTGCCTTATGGCGTGGCCGACAGCTTCACCGCCTTCGCCACCACCCCGCTCGATGATCTGCTGGCGGAGATGGAATGACCGCCCTGTCCCCCCGGGACGAGCAGAAGCGCGCCGCCGCTGAGGCTGCGGTGGCCGAGGTGCGCGACGGGATGATCGTCGGGCTGGGCACCGGCACCACCGCCGCCTTCGCCATCGCCGCGCTGGGCGAGCGGTGCCGGGCGGGGCTGACGATCAGGGCCGTGGCGACATCTTTCGCTACCGAGGCGGCCGCGCGGGCGGCAGGTATCGCCATCGGCGACTTTGCAGACCTTGCGGCGGTCGATCTGTGCATCGATGGCGTGGATGAGATCGATGGCGGGCTGCGGGCGATCAAGGGTGGTGGCGGGGCGATGCTGCGTGAGAAGATCGTCGCGGCATCGGCTGCGCGGATGATCGCCGTCGCCGATGCGTCCAAGCCGGTGGAGCGGCTGGGCGCGGCGCCGGTGCCGGTGGAGATCCTGCCATTCGCGCGCGGCTTCGTCGCGGCGGCGGTGGCGCGGCTTGGCGGGCGACCGGTGCTCCGGTCGTCGGCGGGTGCGCCGTTTCGCAGCGATCAGGGCAACTGGATACTCGACTGCGCCTTTCCGCGCATCGCCGATCCGGCGGCGCTCGCGACCCGTCTGTCGACGATCCCGGGCGCGCTGGGCCACGGGTTGTTCCTGGATGAGATCGACGAGCTCTACCTCGGCACCGACGCGGGTGTCTTGAAATCCGACCGGCGCCTGCCCGGCCGGGACGATCCGAGCCTTGCGACCGGCTCCTTCGTCGGAGAGGATCGTTCGACCACCGTATCGGCAAACGAGGCTGGCTGACATGAATGATATGACGAGCGCCGTTCACGAGGACGGCTCGCCCGCGGGGCTGGCGATCGATACGATCCGCACGCTGGCGATGGATGCCGTGGAGAAGGCCAATTCCGGCCATCCCGGCACCCCGATGGCGCTGGCGCCGGTGGGCTACACGCTGTGGCGCGATTATCTGCGCTACGATCCCGCCACGCCGGACTGGCCGAACCGCGATCGCTTCGTGCTGTCGGTCGGCCATGCCTCGATGCTGCTCTATGCGCTGCTGCATCTGGCGGGCGTCGAGGAGATCGATGCCGACGGCAAGAAGACGGGCAAGCCCGCCGTCAGCCTGGACGACATCAAGCAGTTTCGCCAGCTCGGCTCCAAGACGCCGGGGCATCCCGAATATCGCATGACGACGGGGGTGGAGACGACCACCGGGCCGCTGGGCCAGGGCTGCGGCAATTCGGTGGGCATGGCGATCGCCGAGCGCGCGCTGGCCGCCCGCTTCAACCGCGATGGCTTCACCCTGTTCGATCACGACGTGTACGTGCTGTGCGGCGACGGCGACATGATGGAGGGCGTTTCGGCCGAGGCCGCCTCGGTCGCCGGGCATCTGGCCCTGTCCAACCTCGTGTGGATTTACGACAGCAACCATATCTCGATCGAAGGCTCAACCGAGCTCGCCTTCACCGAGGATGTCGGCAAGCGATTCGAGGGATATGGCTGGAACGTCATCCATGTCGACGATGCCAACGACACCAAGGCGATGGCGGCGGCGCTCGATACGTTCAGGGCGACCGACGATCGGCCGACCTTCATCGTCGTCCATTCGGTGATCGGCTACGGCTCGCCCCGCGCCGGCAGCGAGAAGGCGCATGGCGAGGCGCTTGGGGCGGAAAATGTGAAGGCCACCAAGGAGGCCTATGGCTGGCCCGCCGACGCGCAGTTCCTGGTGCCGGACGGCGTAGCCGAGGCGTTCAACGCCGCCATGTCGAAGCGCGGCAAGGCGGCGCGTGAGGCGTGGGAGGCCGATTTCGCCCGCTACCGCGAGACCTTCCCGACCGAAGCCGCCGAGCTGGACCTGCTGCGCCACGGCAAGCTGCCCGATGGCTGGGACAAGGACGTGCCGAACTTTCCGGCCGACGCCAAGGGCATCGCCTCGCGCGATTCCGGCGGCAAGGTGCTGAATGCCATCGCGCCGCATGTGCCGATGCTGATCGGCGGCGCGGCCGATCTGGCGCCCTCCACCAAGACGAACCTCACCTTCCAGGGCGCGGGCGCGTTCGAGCCGGGCAGCTATGGCGGCCGCAACATGCATTTCGGCGTGCGCGAACATGCGATGGGCGCGATCGCCAACGGCATGGCGCTGAGCTACCTGCGCTCATACACCGCCACCTTCCTCGTGTTCGCCGATTATATGCGCGCACCGATCCGGCTGGCGGCGATCATGGAGGTGCCGACGATCTTCGTCTTCACCCATGACAGCATCGGCGTGGGCGAGGACGGGCCGACCCACCAGCCGATCGAGCACCTTGCCACGCTGCGCGCGATCCCCGGCCTCGATACAATCCGCCCCGCCGACGCTAACGAGACGGCCGAGGCCTGGAAGGTGGCGCTGAGCCAGACCAGCGGACCGACCGCTCTGATCTTCTCCCGCCAGGCGCTGCCGACGCTGGACCGCGAGAAATATGCCGCCGCCTCCGGGCTGGCGAAGGGCGCCTATATCCTCGACGATGTGGATGATGGCGAACCGGACATCATCCTGATCGCCACCGGCAGCGAGGTGGCGATGGTGGTCGACGCGCATGAAAAACTGGCGGCCGAAGGCGTGAAGTCCCGCGTCGTCTCTATGCCGAGCTGGTATTTGTTCGAACGCCAGGACGCCGAATATCGCGACAGCGTATTCCCGCCGAACGTGCGCGCGCGGCTGGCAGTGGAGCAGGCGGGGTCGATGGGCTGGGATCGCTACGTCGGCCATGACGGCGCGACGATCACCATGTCCACCTTCGGCGCGTCCGCGCCGCTCGCCAAGCTGCAGGAGAAATATGGCTTCACCTGCGACAATATCTGCAAGGTCGCGCGCGACCTGATCGGGAAGAACAAGTGATGGCTGAACAGACGCACAGCAAGCTGCAGCAGCTGCACGAGGCGGGGCAGGCCGCATGGCTCGATTTCGTCGATCGCAAGTTCCTGCGCAAAGGCGGCCTGAAGACGCTGATCGCCGAGGACGGCCTGACCGGAGTCACCTCCAACCCCTCCATCTTCGAGAAGGCGATGGGTTCGGGCGACGCCTATGACGAGGGGTTCAGCGGCTTCCTGAAGGATGCCGACGCCAGCGTCGTCGACACCTACGAGCATGAGGCGATCGCCGACATCAAGGCGGCGGCGGACGATCTGCGCCCGGTCTACGATCGTCTGGGCGGCCGGGATGGCTATGTCAGTCTGGAAGTATCCCCCTATCTCGCGCTCAGGACGGACGAGACGGTGGCCGAGGCGCGGCGGCTATGGGGTGAGGTGGACAAGCCGAACCTTATGGTGAAGGTGCCGGGCACCGATGCCGGCGCGCCCGCGATCCGCCAGCTGATCGAGGACGGCCTCAACATCAACGTCACTCTGCTATTCTCGCAGCGCGCGTATGAGGCGGTGGCGGAGGCCTATATCGCCGGGCTTGAGGCGCGGGTGAAGAAGGGTGAGGCGATCGACCGGATCGCCAGCGTCGCCAGCTTCTTCGTCAGCCGCATCGACGCTCAGATCGACAAGGCGATCGACACGCGCGTGGCCGACGGCGATCCGGAGGCCGACGCGCTGAAGGCGTTGCGCGGCAAGGTGGCGATCGCCAACGCCAAGCTCGCTTACGTCCATTATCAGGGGCTGATCGCCAGTGATCGTTGGCAGGCGCTGGCGGCGAAGGGCGCGATGCCGCAGCGACTGCTCTGGGCCTCGACCGGGGTGAAGGACAAGGCCTATCCGGATACGCTGTATGTCGACACGCTGATCGGGCCGGACACGGTGAACACCATGCCGCCCGCGACGATGGACGCTTTCCGCGACCACGGTACCGTCCACCAGACGCTGACCGAGGATGTCGAGGCGGCGCGGCATGTGCTGGACGAGGCGAAAAGGCTCGGCCTCGATCTCGACGGCGTGACGACCAAGCTGGTCGAGGATGGCGTCCGCCTCTTCGCCGATGCCGCCGATACGCTGCTGGGCGCGGTGGCGGGCAAGCGCGCGACCTTCCTCGGCGACCGGCTGAACGGTCTCACCGCTGCGCTGCCTGCGGCGCTGGCCGAGGCGGTGGACAAGAGGCTGGAGACGGCCAGGGCCGACGCATGGTCGCGGCGGCTGTGGGCAGGCGATGCCGCTTTGTGGACCGGCAAGGATGAGGCCAAGTGGCTCGGCTGGTTGGCCGCCGGCAAGGGCGAGCAGGTGGATGCCGCCGCGCTGGCGGAGATCGGCAAGGAGGCGCGCGGCTACAAGGATGCGGTGCTGCTCGGCATGGGCGGATCGAGCCTGGGGCCGGAGGTGCTGTCGCTGATCCTCGGCAGCAGCGCCGGCCAGCCGAAGCTGCATGTGCTGGATACGACCGATCCGGGCCAGATCGCCACCGTGCTGGCGGCGATCGATCCGGCGCAGACGCTGTTCATCGTTTCGTCCAAGTCGGGCTCGACGATGGAGCCGGAACTGCTGCGCGCCTTCTTCTTCGACAAGGCGGGGAAGCAGGGCGGGCACTTCATCGCCGTCACCGATCCCGGCTCCAATCTGGAGAAGACGGCGGCGGCCGACGGCTTCGCCCATGTCGTGCATGGCGATCCGGCGATCGGCGGGCGCTATTCGGTGCTCTCGGCGTTCGGCATGGTGCCGGCGGCCGTGATGGGGGTGGATGTGGCTGGCTTCTTCGCCGCGACCGCGCCGATGCTGTTCTCGTGCGGGCCTGATGTGCCACCGGGGGCCAACCCGGGCATCCGGCTGGGGGCGATTCTCGGCGAGGCGGCGCTCGCCGGGCGGGACAAGCTGACGATAGTGCCTTCGGCCGGCCTTGCCCCGTTCGGCGCGTGGCTCGAGCAATTGATCGCCGAATCGACCGGCAAGCAGGGCAAGGGCATCGTCCCGGTCGATCTGGAGCCGCTGGGCGCACCTGAGGCCTATGGCACCGACCGCGTCTTCGCCCGCCTGCATCTCGCCGGTGACGAGGATGCCGCGATGGAGGCGCAGCTGAAGGCGCTGGCCGATGCCGGACACCCGGTCATCACGATCCCGGTCGCCTCGCGCGAGCTGATCGGGCAGGAGTTCTTCCGCTGGGAGATCGCCACCGCCGTGGCGGGCGCGGTGATCGGCATCGATCCGTTCGACCAGCCCGACGTGGAGGATGCCAAGATCGCCACGCGCAAGCTGGTGGACGCCTATGAGGCATCGGGCGCGCTCGATCCGGAAACGCCATTGTTCGACGACGGCACGATCGCGATCTACGCGCCGGGCAATCCGGAGTTTGCGGCGTCCGACGCGAAGACGCTCGTCGCCACCCACCTCGCCAGCCTGCGCCCCGGTGACTATCTCGGCGTGCTCGCCTACCTTGAGCGCGATGCGGCGCATGAGGCGGCGGTGGAGCGGATGCGTGTGGCGATCCGCGATGCCAAGGCGGTGGCGACGGTGGCCGGCTTTGGCCCGCGCTTTCTCCATTCGACCGGGCAGGCCTATAAGGGCGGGCCGGCCACCGGCGTGTTCATCGAGATCACCCGCGATGCCGATCCCGATCTGGCGATCCCCGGCAAGCGCGCCACCTTCGGCACCGTGCAGGTGGCGCAGGCGCGCGGCGATCTCGACGTTCTTGCCAGCCGCGGCCAGCGCGTGCTGCGCATCCACCTGAAGACCGGCGACGTGGCCGCGCTGGAAGCGCTCGTCACCGCCGCCCTCGCTGCCTGAACCGGAGAAGACCATGCGTCTCGCAATGATCGGCCTCGGCCGAATGGGCGCCAACATCGCCCGCCGCCTGATGAAGCACGGATATGAGATCGTCGCCTTCGATCGCGACGAAAAGGCGGTCGCCGCCTTGGCCGGGGAGGGCGCCGTCGCCGCCTCGTCGCTGGAGGAGGCGGCTGGCAAGTTCGACGGGCAGCGCATCTTCTGGGTGATGCTGCCGGCGGGAGCGCCGACCGAAGACACGATCGAGACGCTGACGAAGATCGCTTCGCCCGGCGACATCATCATCGATGGCGGCAACACCTTCTACAAGGACGATATACGCCGGGCGAAGGCCTGCGCGACGCAGGATCTCCATTATGTCGATGTCGGCACGTCCGGCGGCGTGTGGGGGCTGGAGCGCGGCTATTGCATGATGATCGGCGGCGACAAGGAGACGGTCGACCTGCTCGATCCGATCTTCGATGCGCTGGCGCCGGGCTATGGCACGATCACGCGCACCGTGGGCCGGGACGCGGCGGACGATCGTGCCGAACGCGGCTATATCCATGCCGGGCCTGCCGGGGCGGGGCACTTCGTCAAGATGGTGCATAACGGCATCGAATATGGCCTGATGCAGGCCTATGCCGAGGGCTTCGACGTGCTGAAGGGCAAGGCATCCGAGAAATTGGCGGAGGATCAGCGTTTCGACCTCAACCTTCCCGACATCGCCGAGGTGTGGCGGCGCGGCAGCGTGATCTCGTCGTGGCTGCTCGATCTCGCCGCGATCGGCCTCGCCAAGGATCATACGCTCGACCATTTCAGCGGCCGGGTGGCCGATAGCGGCGAGGGCCAGTGGACGATCGATGCCGCGATGGAGGAGGCGGTGCCGGTCAACGTCCTCTCCACTGCTCTGTTCGCGCGCTATCGTTCGCGCGTGGACAGCACCTTCGGCGACAAATTGCTGTCCGCGATGCGCTTCGGCTTCGGCGGGCATGTCGAGATGCCGCAGTGAGCGATGCCGCAAAGGCGGCCGCGGTCGCCCAGCCGGCGCCGCCCGCCACGCTGGTGATCTTCGGCGCGATGGGCGATCTCGCCAAGCGGCTGCTGGTCCCTTCGATCCTCAACCTGGTGCGGGACGGGCTGATCGGCGAGGATTTCCACATTCTCGGCGTCAGCCACCACGACGTGGACGATGCGGGCCTGCGCGATAGCCTCGACGATTTCGTCGGCAAGGGCGATCAGGCGGATGCCGGCGCCGCCGCCTGGGACGAGTTGCGCGAGCGCATCACCTATGTGCGCGGCAGCTTTGAGGATGCCGCGACCTACAAGGCGCTGGCCGGCAAGGTGCAGGGCAACGCCGCTTTCTATCTGGCGACGGCGCCAGGCTTCTTCGGCACCGTGGTCGACGGGCTGGCGGACGCGGGAATGTTGGACGAGCGCGACGGCTTCCGCCGCGTGCTGATCGAAAAGCCGTTCGGCCGCGATCTCCCCTCGGCGCGCGAACTCAACGAGCGGATCCTCGCGCGGATCGGCGAGGGGCAGATCTACCGCGTCGATCATTTCCTCGGCAAGGAGACCGTCCAGAACATCATGATCGCGCGCTTCGCCAATTCGCTGCTGGAGGCGGTGTGGAACAGCCGCTACATCGATCACGTCCAGATCACCGCCGCCGAGACGGTGAGCGTCGGCACGCGCGGCAAATTTTACGACGGGACGGGCGCGCTGCGGGACATGATCCCCAACCATTTGTTCCAATTGCTCGCGATGGTCGGAATGGAGCCGCCCAATTCGTTCGACGCCGAGGCCATCCGCAACGAGAAGGCCAAGCTGCTCGCCGCCGTGCGCGGGCCGACGCCCGAGACGGTGGCGGATCAGGCCGCGCGGGGGCGTTACACGGCAGGCAAGGCGGGCGACGCGGAGGTGCCCGACTATTGCGCCGAGGCGGACGTGGCGGCGGATAGCCGGACCGAGACCTATGCCGCGATCAGGCTTTCGGTCGACACCTGGCGCTGGGCCGGCGTGCCTTTCTACCTGCGCACCGGCAAGGCGCTGTCGGCGCGCGACAGCGAGATCGTCATCGTGTTCAAGCCGGTGCCGTTTGCCTTGTTCCGCGATACCGATGTCAGCCGCCTGCCGCCGAACAAGCTGGTATTGCAGGTGCAGCCGAACGAAGGGATCAGCCTGGGCTTCGTCATCAAGAAGCCCGGCCCGATCGTGGATACCGGCGAGGCCAGCCTCGACTTCCAATATGCCGATCACTTCCCGCTCGGCCATCGTACCGGCTACGAGACGCTGCTCTACGATGCGCTGACCGGCGACCAGACCTTGTTCCAGCGCGCCGACATGATCGAGGCGGGCTGGGCCGCGGTGCAGCCGGTGCTGGATGCGTGGGGCGGGGAAGGCGAACCCGAAGGCTATGCGGCGGGAAGCGCCGGCCCCGCCACGGCCGACGCCCTGCTCGCGCGGGATGGCCGCGAATGGCACCCGATCGGATCGACGCCATGCCCGTGAAGCTCGTCATCTCCGATCTCGACGGCACGCTGATCCGCAACGACAAGACGCTGGCCGAGGCGACGGTGGATGCCGTCCGCCGGCTCACGGCGGCGGGCCTGCCGATGTCGCTCATCAGCGCGCGCCCGCCTTCCGGCATGTACTGGATCGCCGAGCGGCTTGGCCTGCCCGGCCCATTTGGTGCGTTCAACGGCGGGGTGCTGTTCAAGGCGGACGGCAGCGTGATCGAGCATCACGGCGTGGATCGCGCGGTGGCTGAGAAGGCGCTCGCCATGCTGGCCCGGGCGGGCATCACCCGCTGGGTGTTCGCGGATGGCGACTGGCTGGCCAGCAACGACAGCGATCCCAAGACCGCGCGCGAGGTGAAGGCCGCCAACGTACAGCCGATCGTCACGACCGATTTCACCGGCAGGCTCGACCGCATCGACAAGATCGTCGGCGTGAGCGACGACCACGCCCTGCTCGAACGGCTGGAGCGGGAGGCGATCGGTTACGGCCAGGGTGCGACGATAGCGCGATCCCAGCCTTATTATCTCGATATCACCGCGCCCGTGGCCAACAAGGGCGACGGCATCACCTTCCTCGCCAAGGCGTTCGGGGTGGATCTGGCGGACGTTCTGGTGCTGGGCGATCAGGCCAACGATCTGCCGATGTTCGCCCGCGCCGGCCATTCGATCGCGATGGGGCAGGGCACCGATGCCGTGCGCGCTGCCGCCGACGAGGTGACCGCCTCCAACGACGAGGATGGGGTGGCCAAGGCGATCGACACATTGCTGCGGGATCGCGGGTGAGCCGCCCGCTGAAGATCGCGCCGTCCGTCCTCGCCGCCGATTTCACCCGGCTGGGCGAGGAGGTGGCGGCGATCGACAAAGCGGGGGCCGACTGGATCCATGTCGACATCATGGATGGCCGCTTCGTGCCCGAAATCTCGTTCGGACCGGGCATCGTCAAGGCGATCCGCCGCAGCACGGCCAGGCCGCTCAACGTGCATCTGATGGTGGTGGAGCCCGAACGCTCGCTCACCGCCTATCGCGATGCCGGCGCCGATCATCTGCTGGTTCAGGCGGAGCCGGGCTCCACCGTCCACCTCCACCGCGTGCTGAGCCAAGTGCGCGAGCTTGGCTGCCGGCCGGGCGTCGTGATCGATCCGGCAACGCCGCTGGCGTGGATCGAGCATGTGCTCCACCTCGTCGACATCGTGCTGGTGATGACGGTGAACCCCGGCTTCGGCGGGCAGAAGTTCCTGCCCGAGATGCTGCCGAAGATCGCCGCGCTGCGCGCCCTGTGCGACGAACGCGGCCTCGACCCGCACATCGAGGTGGACGGGGGGCAGGATGCCGATACGATCCGCCGCACGACCGAGGCGGGGGCCGACGTTATCGTTGCCGGCACCGCGATCTTCGGTACGAAGGACTATGCCGGCACCATCGCCCGGATGCGCGCCGCCGCGTGGGGACAATAAGGAAGGACGGAAGTTTGACGAAGACGCTGATCGCATTCGACCTGGATGGCACGCTGGCCGAGAGCAAGCAGGCGATCGATCCCGACATGGCCAAGCTGCTCTCCCGCCTGTCGCGGGTCGCGACGGTAGCGATCATGTCCGGCGGCGACTGGCCCCAATTCGAACAGCAGCTGATCGGCAATATGCCGAAGGACGCGGATTTCGCCAAATTCTGGCTGCTGCCCACCTCCGGCACCAAGCTCTATCGCTATGACGGCCAGTGGAACCGCATCTATGCCGACATCTTCAGCGATGCCGAACGCCAGCAGATCGAGAAGGCGCTGAACGATGCCGTGGTCGAGGCGGGCTTTGCCGACGACAAGAGCTGGGGCGAGAAGATCGAGGATCGCGGCAGCCAGATCACCTTCTCCGGCTTGGGGCAGGAGGCGCCGCTGGACGCCAAGCACGCCTGGGATCCCGATTTCGCCAAGCGCAAACTGCTTCAGAAGATCCTGACGCCGGTGCTGCCGGGATTTGCCATGCGGGTCGGCGGCTCCACGTCGATCGACATCACCCGCGCAGGCGTCGACAAGGGTTCGGGCATGAAGCATCTGGCCGAACTGGCCGGCGCATCGCTCGACCAGATCATCTTCATGGGCGATGCGGTTTATCCCGGTGGCAACGACTATCCGGTGCGCGAGGTCGGCATAGACACGATCGCGGTGAACACTATCGGCGAGACCAAGCGCGCGATCGAAGCCGTCTTATTCTGTCTCGGCGGCTGACATCAGGGAGCGGACGCATGGCGGATCAATGCCCGCACCACGATGCCATCAACGAGGTCATGCCGAGCGCCAGGGGGTGTGAGGAGTGCCTGGCGACCGGCAGCGTCTGGCTGCACCTGCGGCTCTGCCGGACCTGCGGGCATGTCGGCTGCTGCGACGATTCACCCCACCGCCATGCCACGGCGCATCATCATGCCACCCGCCATCCGATCATCGAGGGCTATGATCCGCCGGAAGGCTGGGGCTGGTGCTATGTCGATGAGATCATGGTGGATCTGCCCGATCGCACGCCGCAACTCGGGCCGATCCCGCGTTATTACTGAGCCTGCGCTGTTCGACTTTCTCGAACGATCTGAACGATACTATTCGGATGTCTGGCAGGGTTGGGATCATCTAGATACCGGGTCAGCGGCGATGCCCGAAACGGCTCCGCCGACGCTATTCATCGCAACCGGAGACCCCCATGTCAGACCGCCAGACCGATACCGCGCTCGATCCGTTGTTCCTGGAGCGTTGGAGCCCGCGTGCGTTCGACGGCAGCCTGATCCCCGAAGCCGACCTGCGCACCATATTCGATGCCGCGCGCTGGGCGCCCTCCGCCTATAATTACCAGCCGTGGAAGCTGCTCTACGCGGTTCACGGTGACCAGAACTGGGCGCGCTTTCTGGGTGGGCTGATCCCGTTCAACCAGGGCTGGGCCAAGGATGCCGGGGTGCTGATCTACATCGTCTCCGACACGCTGATGTTCGGTGACGATCCTGCGAAGGCGTCACCCTCCCACAGTCACAGCTTCGATGCCGGCGCCGCCTGGGCGCAGTTGGCGCTGCAGGCCACGCGGCTGGGCTACCATGCTCACGGAATGACCGGGGTCGACTTCGACGCCGTCCGCGCCGAGCTTGGCGTGCCGGAACGGTATCGGATCGAAGCGGCGATCGCGGTCGGCAAGCGCGCCGACCCGAGCGTGCTGCCCGAAGGCCTGCGCGGCGGCGAGGTGCCGAGTTCGCGCAAGCCCATCGAGGAGATCGCTTTCGCCGGCAGCTTTCCGACGGGCTGAGGCGCGCCGGGCTCGCAGCGGCTGCCGTCGGCGGCGACGAGGGACATGCGGCGCGGGTTATCCGGGCCGCGCACGAGCCTGCTGGCAGCGGGCTTGCCGATCGATCCGCGTCGACATAAAGCGGAATGGTTGGGGAGTAGCTTACGGCATCAGGCCGGGATCGCATCAACATACTTGTGCTTCGGCGCATGGTGCGATCAGCGAACATGGTTCGCCTGGCGAGACCAGCGAGCATCGCACCCGCACCGGCCGGGATCGATGCCGCTGTCGCTCGTCCGGTGGAGTAGGCCATGTCTCCGTTCACCGTCGCCATCCTGTCGTTCAGCATGTCCGCCGATGCCTTTGCCGCTTCCATCGCGCGCGGCGCGGCGACCCGGCCGGACCTGAAGGCGGCGGTGCGCGGCGGCGCGGTGTTCGGGATCGTCGAGGCGGTCACGCCGGTGATCGGCTGGGCACTTGGTCTGGCGGCGGCCGGCTTCGTCGGCGCGGTGGATCACTGGATCGCCTTCATCCTGCTCGGCGCTATCGGCGGCAAGATGATCTGGGAAGGCCTGAGCCTAAGCGGAGAGGATGACGCAGCGACCGGCTCGGCCCGGCGGGGGCTGATGACGCTGATCGCCACGGCGATCGCAACCAGCATTGATGCGGCGGCGGTGGGCGTGACGCTGGCGCTGATCGGCGAGAACA